>JBEKIU010000121.1:0-13065 GCA_050011635.1 Acidimicrobiales bacterium | reverse complement strand
CGGGGAGTCGGAAGAACTCGATCGTCGGGTGCACGCCCTGGGTCGGAGGCTGCTGGTCTCTGCGCTCCTTTTCATGCCGCTATGCGACCTGTCTCTCATCTTCTCGCTGATCCCGGTCACCCGGTTTCCGGGCTGGCAGTGGTTACTGGTTGCCCTAGCCGCACCGGTGCTGACCTGGGCCGCCTGGCCCTTTTACAGCGCTGCATTTCGTGCTGCACGCCATGGGACCTCGACCATGGACACCCTGGTATCCCTCGGAATTCTGTCGGCCACAGGCTGGTCGCTGTACGCCATGTTCTGGCAGGACACGAACCGGGGCGTCCAGCCGGCGGTTGACGTGATCTTCCATCACGGAGGCGGGTCGATCTACCTCGACGTTGCCGCCGGAGTGACTACGTTCCTGCTTGCCGGACGATACTTCGAGGCGTGGTCGAGGCGACGCACCGGGAATGCCTTGGGATCGCTTGCAGAGGTTGGTGCCCGTGACGTGGCCATCGTCGATCTTGCTGGCAATGAACGCCGGATACCCACCGGTCAACTCAGCGTCGGGGATCGGTTCGTCGTACGACCCGGAGAGACGGTTGCCACCGACGGCGAAGTGGCAATGGGCCGAGCGGGAATCGATCGAAGCCTGATGACCGGCGAGTCCCTCCCCTTGGATGTCATCCCCGGCGACCAGGTGGTCGGAGGAACGATCGCAGTCGGCGGCCGCCTAGTAGTACGGGCGACGAAGGTGGGAAGCGACACCCAGCTCGCCCACATGGTCCGATTGGTCGAGGACGCGCAAAACGAGAAGGCGGCCGTCCAGCGGCTCGCCGATCGGATCGCGAGTGTCTTTGTACCGGTGGTGATGGCGATCTCGCTCGTCACCCTTGCCGCCTGGTTGCTCTTGGGCGGCTCCGGGGAAGAGGCGTTCAGCGCCGCCCTCTCTGTCTTGATCATCGCTTGCCCATGTGCGCTGGGTTTGGCTACACCGACGGCCTTACTGGTCGCTACCGGTCGTGGTGCCAGCCTGGGCATCTTCTTCAAGGGCTACCAGGCGCTTGAAGCGTCCCGACAGATCGACACCGTCGTGCTCGACAAGACGGGAACCATCACCGAAGGGAATATGGTGGTGACGGACGTGGCCGGTGCCCCGGGGATATCCCGTTCCGAGGTGCTGACGTACGCCGGGGCTCTCGAGCAGGCTTCCGAGCACCTGGTCGCTCGTGCCATCGCTACTGCGGCCAGAGACGAACTTGGTGTGCTTCCTGACGTCGGGGACTTCGTCGCCCTCCCCGGGTTGGGAGCGAGAGGTGTTGTCGATGGTCGACGGATTGCCGTCGGGCGGTCAGAGCTCCTGTCCATTCCGCAGTCCGAGTTTCCATATCCGCCGGTCCGTCGATGCGAGGAGTGGGAGGCGCTCGGACGCACGGCTGTACTCGTCACCTGCGACAATGCTGTCATTGGCGCTATTGCGGTGTCTGACTCCGTCCGAGCCACAGCCGCGGATGCAGTCAGTGAGCTGCAAGGAATGGGGTTGCACTGCCTCCTTGTCACCGGGGACAACCAAGCAACGGCAGGTGCCGTTGCCGCATCGGTCGGAATCTCTGATGTCGTGGCGGGTGCGCTTCCCGCCGATAAGGTCGAACTCATCCGCCGATTGCAACAAGACGGGCATTCGGTGGCCATGGTCGGAGATGGAGTGAATGACGGGCCAGCCTTGGTGTCAGCCAACCTCGGCCTCGCCATCGGGTCTGGTACCGACGTCGCCATCAATGCTGCCGACCTCATCATCGTGAGGGATGATTTGCGGGTGGTTGGTACCGCCATCAGTCTGGCCCGCCGGACCCTGCGGACGATCCGCGGAAACCTGGGGTGGGCCTTCGGCTACAACGTTGCCGCCATCCCGCTCGCTGCCTGCGGACTCCTCAACCCGCTCATTGCCGGCGCAGCCATGGCCTTTTCGTCGGCCTTCGTCGTCTGGAACAGTGCTCGACTCCGGCACTTTCCTGATCCCGCATCCAGCCAATGCGGAGAAGTGGTGGAGGGATCGGACCCTGCCTCGGCGCGGATGTGAGCATGAGAGCGAGCGGAAGACACATTCAAGTGCCTGGGAGTGACGTCCGGCAGCGAGGTTTTGGAGGCCGCTCTCAAGTGCTGATTGCAACGCTCTCGCTGACAATGCTCGCGACCGCTTGTAGCAGTGGAGCGACGGCGGGCCCGACGACCGAGGCACCGCTTCCCGCGGGGCCGACGCCATCCACGATCGCCAAGATGGTCTGCAGGTTCGAGGCCATCCAGGACATCAACTCTGCGATCGGGGAGCAAGCAAAAGTCTCCACCCCGACATGGGCTGACCATCTTTACTCATGCCGGTACGAATACCCAACAGGTTCGATGGTGCTCTCGGTGAAGGAGCTGTCTAGCTGGAGTCAAACCAAGGCGTACTTTGAGCAGCTCGGTCGGCAGTTGGGCAAGGCCCGTACGATCCAGGCCCTCGGTCAAGGTGCATTCCAAACGACCAACGGATCAATGGTCGTCCGCAAGGACTGGAAGGTCCTTTTGGTTGATACTGAAGGACTTCCCGCGCAGTTTGGTCAGCCACCCACAAGCTCTGGGGATGTGGCAGTAACCGTGGCCGATGTGATCCTTGGGTGCTGGAGCGGCGACTGACGCCAGACCCTGAATCGTCTGTAGACGGAGCATCGATCGTTAAGCGTCATAGGGTGCTAGGGCCCCAGTTGGACCTTTTCCGCACGCACGGATGTGCCTTTGCCGGCGAGGACAACGATCGCTCGATCACCGGCTCATTCGTCCGTTTCCCGCACTTGCTCAGCTTGCTCTCGCCCATCCCCAACGGTCATCTGCAGAAGATCAGGGGACTACGACCGCTCGCTGCACAACTTGGACCGACATCCGCCATACGCGCACACGCGCGCGCTTTGGCGGGACTCATCGGCACGGAGGGTTGGTCGTACATGTTCACCTCCATGTTGCACGCCCCAGTGGGTGGGCACTCATATCATTGGTGTTATAAGGGAAGCCTTCTCAGTGACGAGTCACCAGCACCAAAGGAGAAAGTCAGAGCGAATCGTGGGCGTCCGGAAGCGTGGCCGACGTCCAGGTCACGCCTACGCACATCTCGTCAGTCGACCCATCGCCCCAGGTGACGAAGTGAGGCGGGACCTTACGCAAGATAGGGAGTTCTTGGGCCAGGGTCGGGTCGTAGGTGCAGGTGATCTGGACCGGCTCATCGGCGGTCACCCGAACAGGCGCGGCCAAGTTGTAAGCCCGCTGGTGGTGGAAGTCGTAATTGGGGACGTTGAGGACTGTCTTCGCCTCGGTAGTTCCCGGGTTTGTCACCATCGTGAAACCCACCCCCAGCAGATGCATGTGCGGCGCGATCCTCACGAGGTAACCCCCCGTGTTCAGATGGGATGTGCACGACGTAGAGTCCCCAGCAGGCGGGTCTGAAGGATTGCGACCGCAGATTGCTTCGATCCCGTCGACCGTCAGCACGGCATTCTCGCCGAACCGTTGACCCTGGTTGGCCAGTGAAGCGGCCCGGTTGCACAGTGGGCCGGTCACGCCCGCCGGGCACGGGATGTCGGGTGCTGCCTCCATTGATTGGACGTGGAGGGGCAGGAGCGGTGTCGACAGCGGGACAGTATGAAGGACCAAGGAGTTCTTCACCGATTTGTCGCCGACGAGCAGGTTGTAGTGCACCTGCATGATCACCATACTGCCCGCCGGAATGACAAATCCTGTTCCCTTCGGGAAGTCGACGGCCCCGGAGCCTGGTGACCAGTTGCTCAGCAGTGTGGTCTCGGCAAAGTCGGACAGCGGAGCGTTCGGCAGCGTTCCCTCTCCGAAGCACGTCCATCCGTTCTTGAACACCTCGTCTTGTTTGGCCTGGGCCACGAGTGATTGTGGGAGGAGGTAGAGGGCAGCGTGGTGATCCTCGACGCTACCGGGGAAGAACTGGCTCGAGATGATGTACGAACTGTGTGTTACGTGCGGATCCAGCACCGTGCAGTGGTAATCATCCGTCGCTCCGGCCGGTGCTTTCGGCTTGTACGTTGCCGACTTCAGCCAGATCGCGGTTACATGCGTGGACGATCGCTGCGGTTGTGCCGTCGCTTCTGTCGCCACGAAGCATATGGTCGCAACGAGGGCCAGACCGGCAACCAGGATGGCGATACGACGGGTCCGCACAGGATCAACATAGCCCGAGGGCCGTATCGCCGCACTGAGGACGCCCCGCTGGTTGCACCACATTCCGGGTGCCCACTCGTGCTGGAGTTGACCCGCTCAACGGTCTGCGACCTCCCACCTTCTGATCCCGTCTCGTCATCCCTCGGCCTGCTCCACCTCCGCTGGCCCGTCGATCCCAGTCAGGCGTGCCTGTCGTTCCAGGATCTTGATCAAAGCTGCCACCTTCTTCTCGTCCACGGGGGTGTCATCGGTCTTGATCACCTCGGGTTCCCGGGCCGCATACATCCCCTCTAGCCGGTCGAAGTGGACCACCCGTAACCGGTCCCTATGAAGCGGTCCGTGTCTTCCTGAGACTCGCTGGTTTGGTCCAACAACGTCTCACGGCTCGCTTTGACTTGACCCCCCCGCTGACAGTCACCAATCTGTTGCCGTGCCCACTCGCCCTCTCCCGACAGCCGGCTGAACGACCCATGGGCGTCCTCGATGGAGTCAGGGTGATCGAGGCCGGATTGCTGGTGCAGGGCCCGCAAGCGTCTCTCACCATGCTTGAGTGGGGTGCCGAGGTCATCAAGGTCGAACTCCCTGGGTTCGGTGACCAGAGCCGGTGGTTGCCGATCAGCCGGGAAGACCGGCGCTCGGCCTTCTTTACCGCCTATAACCGGGGCAAGCGAAGTGTGACGATCGACCTGCGTGTACCTACTGGTCGCGAGGTCTTCCTTCGGCTGCTCGAGGGGGCCGACGTCCTGATCACGAACTTCAAGCCCGGGACGATGGAAGGCTGGGGTCTGGGCTACGCCGACGCGGCGGCGCGCAACGAGCGGATCGTCTACGCCATGGGGTCGTCCTTCGGTCCCGAAGGTCCCGACGCCGGCCGCGAAGGCGCCGACCTCAGCGGGCAGGCAGCCGGTGGCCTGATCAGCACGACTGGTGGTCAGGGGGCCGACCCGAGTTCGATCGGGGCTACGGTGGCCGACCACATCGCGGGCCAGAATCTTCTCGCCGGAATACTCGGCGCCCTGTACGCACGGGAGCGGACGGGCCGGGGGCAGCTGATCGAAACCTCGTTGCTCGGGGGCCAGATCTGGGCCCAGGCCGGCGAGTACACGCGCTATCTCATGTCCGGGTCCGTCTCGGGGCCGAGCGGCCGCGGCCACCCGATGATCCCGGGCATCTACGGTATGTTCCCAACGTCTGACGGCTGGATCGCCATCGTGGGAGTCGCCGGGCCGGCCCGCGACCTTTTCTACCGAACCAACGGTCGGTCTGATCTGATTGCGCAGTTCGATCAGCTCCTGTACTTCGAGGATGACCGGGCCGCATTGTGGCCCATCCTCGACGAGGTATTCGCACAGAAGCCAACCGCCGAATGGTGCCGCTTGCTGGGGGACGCAGGTCTGCGTTTCGCCCCGGTGCGCGATCACGCCGAGGTGGCGGCTGATCCCGGCGTCCGCGCCAACGGCTACATCACCCGGGCCGCCGGATCCGGCGAGGATGCGAGTCAGAGGGACATCGTACGTGCCCCAGTTCGCTTCGCTGGTCAGGTGCCGCGGGCCGATGTCGAGGTCCCCGAGCTCGGTCAGCACACCGAAGAGGTTCTTCTCGAAAACGGATACTCCTGGAACGAGATCGAGGCCCTGTCGGCGGACGGTGCCATTTAGCACCGGCCCCCGAGGTGCCTGGCGAAACCAATGCCTGCTACAGATGCCGGATGACCGTCGCCGGCACACCCGCCACGAGGGTCGCCGGAGGGACGTCGTGAGTCATCGACAGGGTGACCGGCTGTGACCAGGTTGACCTTGTTCGCGATCATGACTTCGTTCGCGATGTCGATGGCTCCGTGTCCTGTGAACATGCACTCGTAGCCGATGAAGACGGCCCGCCCGATAGTGATGTTCAGCCCGTAATCTGCAGAGAAGGGCGGAATGAGGTGGAACGAGTCCCCAACGGGTTTGCCGATCAACTCCTCGAAGGTTTCTCGGATCGGCTCCGGCTCGTCCCAACAATAAGCGCTCAGCTTGGCAGAGAGTCGGGTCGCCACCTTGAATCCGCTCGGAAATGGCGCGGAACTCCGGCGATCTCACCCCGATCCACTGACTTTCATCCATCCGGACCCCTCATTTCCCGGTCAGGTGGGCGACTGACGAGGCTAGATCGTCGTCATGTCCGACGGTCGGATGCCGACGTGCGCCGAATTGTGGCTGGTCAGAGGCCATATCGGCGGCTACCCGGCCTGCGGATATCCCGGTGGAACGGCTCGTGGGATACCCAGTGCATCTGGCAGTGTCACGTCCTCGGTTTGGTCCATGACGCTCAGTTCGTCTCTCCCGATGACTGAGTTCGTCACCACCACGGAGCTGCCTCTTCGCGTTGGGCCCTCAAAGTCCGCTGGTACTTTCGGGCACGGCGCAGATCGAGCCGTCAGGCTCAACTCGTCGGAATCGCGATCGGGCCCTTGCCGGTCCAAGCCCATGTCACTGGACGAGGGTGCGGGCCTATCGTTTGCATCCCCCAGACGATCACGTCGCCGATGGCCGGATCGTAAGCGGCGGTCACGTCGCCAAGCGAGGGCACCTTAGAAGACATTGCCCGCCAAGTGGCTTTCTCCCACTCCCAGACGCGGGATCCGGCCACCGCGATGACTCGGCCGACGCGGGGATCCGCCGTGACCGCCTGAGACGACGCGGGCGCACGCGTGGGGTGCGCCTTCGAGAACGCGAGTCCGTTCCAGGTCCAGGTTTGTGAGTAGATCAGGCCAGTTGGATCCCAGCCACATCCGTGCTCGCCCGATGGCGGTGGACACGTGCCCGAGTAGGGCTGGTAGGAGAAGTAGAGCATCTGCATCGAGCCCGGCTTGGGAACGAAGGCCGACGCCTGGACGAAGAGCGGAGGGCCCGGCGTGGTGCCGTCCCACTCCCAGCCCGAGGTTCGCCACACCCAGCGTCCGAGTACGCCTCCTTCCGAATTGAAATCACCGTTCGGAGGACTCGGGCCCCAACCGGGAGGGGGAGCCAACAGTACGAGCGCTCGAGTTGCCGTATCCCAGCCAAGGAGAGGACTCGGTTCATACGTCGGGAGCTGCTGTGAGTGCAGCTCGTGCCAGGTCGTGCCGTTGAACGCCCAGGTGTCTCGAACCAGGCGATAGCCGGGGGCGCCGCAGTACGTGCAGCCGCCGTAGAGCACGATCTCGCCAAGCTCCTGGTCGTAGGCCATTGCGTACCCAGCTCTGGTTGAAGGTGACACGGCTGGGTGCAATTCCTTCCACCCGTGACGGTTGAACACCCAGGTGTCGCCGAGGTCGTGTCCGGAGTCGTCGTCCCCCCCGAAAAGGACGATCTCCTTCCCAGGCGGGTAGTAGACCATCGACGTCCCGAAGGTCGTGCCGTACGACGGAAGGGGCGCACCGTGAGAAGTGATCGCCAGCCTCTCGAACGAGCTGGGCGTGGTCGTCGAGATCGTGTGCGCCGAGCTGCAGTCGGCGAGCACCAGCGTCACACCGATCCATGCGGCGATCCGCGAACCGCGCATCAGTTACGACCTCCCAGGGCGTCCCGTCGGGATGCCCCCGGGGTGCCGATCGACGACAGTCAATGACCGCTGCGGGCAGCTAAATTCAGAGGTTCGCGCAACCCTGGGCGCCAGTCTTACGGATCGTCCCATGAACAAGTATGACTCCATGTGCGTCGAACTGGTTCGCCGCGAAGGCGCAGAGCTATCACGACGGTAGTGGGCAGTCAGTTGCGAGCATGCAAACGCCCGTCGATAATGCGCCCTCATTGTTTGGGCAGGTTCAGCGGTTGGCCAGAGTCGCCGCTGTGGACTTTGCACCCCACTGCGAGACGCGCCTTCCCCTTCTATCATTGAACAATTCTGTGAGGAGGTGCTGTGCAGCGACTCATGCTTGAACGTGCGGCACGAGTGATGTGGGAGGAGGTGGAAGACCCGGCGTCCCCACGACCGGGAGCGGCGTTGGTCCGACCCGTGGCCGTGGCCACCTGCGATCTCGACGTGGGAGTGCTCAGAGGCAGATTCCCCCTCCCGGGGCCCTATCCATTTGGGCACGAAGGAGTCGTCGAGGTCGTCGAAGTCGGTGAGGGGGTGACGACCGTGACGTCCGGCGACCGAGCTGTGGTGCCGTTCCAGATTTCGTGTGGTGGATGTGGGCCCTGCCAACGAGGACGCACTGGCAACTGCTCATCGCACCCTCGACTATCGACCTACGGTCTCGGCGGTATGGGAGGGCTTGAATGGGGAGGATTCCTCGCCGACCTCATCGCCGTGCCCCACGCTGACGCCATGCTTGTCAAGGTCCCACTCGGCGTCGACCCATTGGCCATCGCCAGCGCCAGCGACAATATCCCCGACGGCTGGCGCACGGTCGGCCCGCAGCTCGCGGCCGACCCCGGTGGTGAAGTACTGGTGGTCGGCGGCGATGCCGGGCCGAACTCGATCGGTCTTTACGCAACTGGGCTCGCCGTGTTCCTCGGATCGTCACGGGTCACCTATCTCGACCACGATCCCGCCCGCCTCGCTATCGCATCGGCACTCGGAGCTGAAGTGATGGAAGGTACGCCACCCCAGGAAGCCGGTGCTTACCCGATCACGGTCGATGCCAGCGGAACGCCGGAGGGCTTGCGATGCGCACTCAACAGCACCGCGTTCGACGGGACCTGTACCAGCCCCTCGGTGTACCTCGAGGATCCACCTGTGCCGATGTTCTCGATGTACTCGCGCTGCTGCACGCTGCACACAGGACGGGCCCACGTGCGACCAGCGATCCCCGTGATCCTCGATTTAGTCGCCGACGGCTTCGATCCGTCGTTCGTCACCTCAGCGGTGATCCCACGCAGCGACGCTCTGGACGTCCTCGCCGACCCGCCGATGAAGCTCGTCATCGACTGCACCGCCTGAGTCTCAACTGCCACTACCACCTGGGCCCAGGAGGTCGCCGGTGAGCGTTGTGCATAGGCGCCGGAGCCCGTCATTCTCCCACTGTCGGGGCGGTCCTGGACTCGCCAGCGCTTTCAGCAGACGAGCCCCCGCCGTCGAACAAGGCTGTTCGCCAGCCGTCGGGTGCCACCGGCAATTGACCGACCGGTTCAACGTCGGAGGCGGAAACGACGGTCTGGACGAAGCGTGTCCTGCAGCCCATGTGGGGCCTCAGCCCGAAGGGCGCTGCGTTGATCCTCGGGCCGCGGTCTCGATTGCAAAGATGTCAATCTTCGTCATCGTCATCATGGCATCCATGGCCCGCTTCGCGGCGGCCTCGTCATGGCTGTTCATCGCCTCCAGCAAGGCTCGAGGCGTGATTTGCCAGGAGATGCCCCACCGGTCTCTACACCAGCCACACGCGCTTTCCTCCCCGCCGTTGTCGACGATCGCGTTCCAATACCGGTCTGTCTCCGCTTGGTCGTCAGTCAACACCATGAAGCTGACGGCCTCGTTCGGGACGAAGTTCGGTCCGCCGTTGAGACCCACGAATGATCGAGCGAGCACGGTGGATTCGACCGCAAGCTCGTTCTCGGCCGAACCGTCGGGGTAATCCGACGGAGCGATGTGGATCGCGTCAACGTGGCTGTTTGGAAAGGTCTTCGCATAGAACTCGGCTGCCTTTCGAGCCTCACCGTGATCGAACCACAGGCAGGTTGTCAGTTTGTCGGACATCCAGATCCTCTCTTCACTCTCCGGTGCCATGAACGTCTTCTCGGGCTGCCCCGTTACGTCCGTCCTATTCCTTCCGCGTAACAATGGCTATTCCACGCCAAAGGGATCGTTGCTCGGACCTCTCAAGCCGCGTCTCTGACCGGGTTGCCATCCGGGTGTCGCCAGTCCCTGGTTCGGGGGCGGTGTTACCGTACGCCTGTGAGTACCCAGGTCATCGTGCTGAACGGCGCATCTTCGTCAGGCAAGACATCGATCGCCCGGTGCCTTCAAGGGATGTTGACCACACCCTGGTTGCTTTTCGGCATTGATGACCTGATCAGGGCCATTCCCGACAAGGGGATCGACGATGGGACTCTCCTGCACATCAGCGATACCGGACAGGTTGTCGTGGGTCCCGGATGGCGGAGACTCGAAGCGTCCTGGTACACCGGGATTGCCACGATCGCTGCAAGCGGCACCGGCGTAATCGTGGACGAGGTGTTCCTTGACGGCGGAGTCGGTCAGGACCGGCTGCGAACTGCCCTCAGTGGATTGGGGGTTCTGTGGATCGGCGTGACCTGCGATCGCGATGTCGCGAGGGCGCGAGAGGCGCTGCGCCCGGACCGTGTAGCCGGTCAGCATGAGTCCCAAGCGATCGTTGTCCACGAAGGCGCCATGTACGACCTGATCGTCGACACGAGCCACGCAACCTCCCAATCGTGCGCCGCCAGGGTCCTTGATCGAGCATTCCCCACAACTTGGGAATCGGCTCGCCCACTGATCTGGTGATGGATCGGGGGCATGCCCACTACGCATGTGGAGGTCAGGAGAGCCCGGCGAGCTTGTAGAGCACGAGCGAGCCAGCCACCGCAACGTTGAGCGATCGACCGACTCCCAACATTGGGATCTCGATAATCTGATCGAGATACGTCATTACCTCGGTTGGCAGCCCAGAGTGCTCATGACCGAGAAGTACCACGGTGTGCTTTGTCGCCTGACGGACCTGTTGGAGCGAAATCGAATCCTCGTCGAGTTCCACTCCGATGATCTGAGCTCCATGACCCCTTGCTCGTTCGATCCAACCGATCTTCGACTCGACCCGGTGGAGGCAAGGCCTGGCTGGGAGCGTGTCCCCCTTCTTCAGTGCTTGGCGGTAGTGGTCGGTCTCCGGCACTGCCATGCATGCACCGACGGCATCGCAGGTCCGCAGCAGCGTCCCGAGGTTCGCGCCATAGGCAACCCAAAGCGGAGCGACTACCAAGTGGTTCGTACAAGGAATCGGAGAATGGCGTCGATCGGAGTATCGATCAGAACGCCGGTTCCGGCGGCTCAAGGAGTCCGAAAGCGGTCCAGGAGGATAGTGGGCAGAACGTTCATGGGCATCGGACTTCTCGGCGTCCGTGGGCCTTCGTTGTCGAGGACAGAAGACTAGCCATCCGGGCTTGCACCCATCAACGGCTCTGTGCTCGGGGCGCCGAGCCGGCGATCGGGGACAAGGGTCTCGTTGGGCGGGAACCGGGTGCTTGCATCCACAGCGGCGCCCCAGCAGTCGCCCTTCTTCCCATCGCCCGCACGCTACAGGTCAGCTCCGTTGATAGCAGGTCAGCCACGGGCTGCTATCCGCTGCTGACCCGGTCCGGGACACTCGGCACGAAGGTTGGGAGTACCCCGAAATCCGGCGTAGCGTTAGCTCATGCCCACTGTTCTGATCGGCGTAGGTGCGATCCTGATCGTGCTCACGTTCCTCTTGGCATTCACGATCTTCGGGGTAATCTCCGCCCTGCTCGGGGTCGCTTGCATCGTGACGGGATCGATGATGCTCGGCCGACGGGCCCATGAGCCGGGCACCGACTGACGCCACTCGACGACGTGTGACAAGGCGGTGGTTCGGTGAAATTTGTCGGTACGGGGATGGTATTTATTGCGATCGCAGGAATCGCTGCCGGCTGCGGATCCAGTCCAACTGCCACTCGTCCGCCACTTTCTATTCGCATCGATCTCGACCATACCGAGGTGACGGCAGGCGATCCCATCCATGGGATGGCAGTTGTCAACAACGAGACTCAAAGAGCCATCGCGGTGAATGCCTGCCCCGATGAGTGGCTCAATGTAGGCCTTCGGAACGGTCAGATCTCCTACGATCCGGCCGTTGCTACTGTCGCATGTGCACCATCAATTCGTCTTCAACCAGGAACGACTTCCTTCCCGGTGACGGTCATCACCACCTATGGCGGGTGTGCGATGACTGCTCCGTTCACGCCGAACCTCCCACGTTGCGGCGTTGCCGGCCCACCCCCGCTGCCGTCTGGAAAGTATGAGACCGCCGTCATCACGAGTGGCCTACCGTCCGGAGCGAACGTGCTCGCGCCAGAAGTGGTAACACTCAAGAGGTAAGACGCACTTCGCCCGGCGGTCATCGGAGTGCCCGTGGGTGGCAGTTCGCGGACCGTGAACACCGATCGATTCTGAGGTGACCGAAGAAGGCTGTCACTCCGATCAGCACGATCCGCTTCCGCTCGACGCCTCTAGAACTCTGGACCGTATCGTTCCTCCTGTAGCACCGAGAGGACCCGGAGATAGACCTCGCCGGATATGGGATCGTGCCTCATCAGTTCGTGATAGTGCTCACGCTCGGCGACGGTTGCCCGGGCAAGCACGGCGTGGAGGTCGGGCAGCGGCTCACTGTCCATGTTTCGAGGGTTGTTGAGCGTCGAGCCTGTGGGTGCGGCGGGCGGAACCGGCCGGTTCGGCTTGCACGGACCCGAAACCGTCAAGCGGCCTGTCGGCGGCCGTCAAGCGGCTTATCGGTGCCACTTGTCCGGACGACCCGCAATGACTCCTGGCCTGGTCGAGGACAATGCCTGACCAGCCCGGCGTAAGTGCAGGCCGCACATGTGGGCGAGAACTCGAATGCATCCCTCCCGGCATTGGAACAGGAGTGCATGGGCATGTTGACGCTATACCCCATAAGTCATTTTTCAAACGATCGTTCGGTCCCCAGCAACCTGGGTGGGTTGCGGGCGTGGACCACCTTGCCAACGCCGTCCGGGCCGACCTTGCCAGCGCTAGCGGTTCCTCGGCCTCGCCCTGGTGGAGGCCGATCCGGACCGTCAGCTCCGGCCAAGTGCCCAAAGTCGACCTCGGCCAGCCCCTGCTGGTCGGCTTCGGCGCAGTCAACAGCGGCGCTGGCCCGGGCGAAGGCGGCGGCAAAGGAGTCGCCGGCGGTCG
>JBEKIU010000120.1:0-13142 GCA_050011635.1 Acidimicrobiales bacterium | reverse complement strand
CGCCGACTAACCTGACGGCGCGGAGAGATCACGGTGACGCCGGATCCCACTCGCCTCATCGACGCAACGCACACAAAAGGAGCGACACATGGCAATCCGTTTGGGCGACGTAGCCCCCGACTTCACTGCGGAGACCACCGAAGGCACCATCAACTTCCACGAGTACCTCGGGGACAGCTGGGGGGTCCTGTTCTCCCATCCGAAGGACTTCACCCCGGTGTGCACGACCGAGCTCGGTGCCTTCTCGAAGGCCAAGGCCGAGTTCGACAAGCGGGACACCAAGTTGATCGGGCTCTCGGTCGACGACGTGACCTCGCACGGGAAGTGGGCCGGCGACATCGAGGAGACCCAGGGGCAGGCCCTCAACTTCCCCCTCATCGGTGACGAGGACCGCAAGGTCGCCGATCTGTACGACATGATCCACCCCAATGCCAACGACACCTTGACGGTGCGGTCGGTCTTCATCATCGGTCCCGACAAGAAGGTGAAACTGACCTTGACCTACCCGGCGTCGACCGGTCGCAATGTGAGCGAGATCCTGCGGGTCCTCGATTCCCTGCAGCTCACCAGCGACTACAAGGTGGCCACCCCAGTGAACTGGAAGGACGGCGAGGACGTGATCATCGTTCCGGCGGTCTCGGACGAGGAGGCCAAGGAGAGGTTCCCGAAGGGGTACAAGGCCGTCAAGCCCTACCTCCGGGTCACTCCCCAGCCCAACAAGTAGCAGGTCGGGCTTTCGGCCCGGCGGCAGTTGCAGCGGTGGATCCGCCCGGATACGGCCTTGGGGCCGGGTCCGGGCGGTGCCGCGCCCGGGTCGGGCCTGGTGGTCGGGGGCCGGTGAGGGGCCGGTGCCGGGGCCGGTGAGGGGCCGGTGCCGTCTCCCGAGGAGCGTTCCTGCTACCATTGATCCCGCCGTCGTGTTCCGTCCGTCGGTCAGCACGAACCCCGTAGAGGTCGAATCCCCGCATGCCAGACAAGCAGTCCACCATCTCCGAATACCGTCTCCACGAGACGGACACCGGGTCGCCCGAAGTGCAGATCGCCATATTGAGCGAGCGCATCGTCCACCTGACCGAGCACCTCAAGGTGCACAAGGGTGACCATCACACCCGCCGTGGCCTCCTGAAGCTGATCGGCCGCCGCCGCCGGCTCCTCGACTACGTGCGCAACAACGACGTCGAGCGGTACCGCGACATCATCGGCCGGCTCGGCCTCCGCCGCTAGGCGGTACACAATCGCCCGCCCGGCTCCGGCCGGGCGGTCGCAATTCATCCATCGGCACGCCGTCGGTGGAGAAGAGGTCGGCAAAGTGCCGGCCCGCAGCAGGAACAGTCGGCCACCCAGGTGGCCGGCCGGAAACACTCCACACAGATTGGGCTCCCATCGAGGTCAGTCACCAGTTGCCGATCACCCCGCACCGAGGCGGGAGTTGGGTGGTCGACAACTGGGAACTGGCTCGTGGAGTCCCCGAGCAAACCAAGGAGCGTCATGTCAGACGCCATCACCGTGTCGGCGCCCATCAGCGGCACCGACCGAACACTCACATTCGAGACCGGAAAACTGGCCCAACTGGCCGACGGGGCGGTCCTCGCCCGGATCGGGGACACCGCTCTGCTGGCCACGGCCACCGCCTCCCGGTCGGTCCGGGAGGGGGCGGACTTCTTCCCGCTGACCGTCGACATCGAGGAGCGGGCCTACGCGGCCGGGAAGATCCCCGGCTCCTTCTTCCGCCGCGAGGGCAAGTCATCGGACCAGGCCATCCTGACCGACCGACTGATCGACCGGCCCCTGCGCCCCTCGTTCCCCAAGGGCTTCCGCAACGAGGTCCACATCGTCGGGACCGTCTTCGGCGCCGACCAGGTCAACCCCCACGACGTCCTGGCCATCAACGGCGCATCGGCCGCCCTGATGATCTCGGGGATCCCCTTCGAGGGTCCGATCGGCGCCGTCCGGGTGGCCTACTCGACCGACGGCCAGTGGATCCCGCACCCCACCTTCGAAGAGGGTGACGACTCGACCTTCGAGCTGGTGGTGGCGGGGCGGGCCCTCTCCGACGCCGCCAACGCCGACATCGCCATCATGATGGTGGAGGCCGGTGGCTCCGAGCGCTCATTCCAGTATTACGAGGAAGGCGCCCCCCAGGTCACCGAGGAGGTGTTGGCCGACGGGCTCGAGGCCGCCAAGACGTGGATCCGTGAATCGATCGTCCTCCAGCGCAAGATGGTCGACGCCTACGTGGCCGAGCGCGGCCCGGTCGAGATCATCCCGTACTCCACGTTCTCCGACTACGAGGACGACGTCTTCGAGCGGGTCCAGGCGGTCGGGACCGACGCCATCGCCGAGGCCAACAAGATCGTGGCCAAGGCCGAGCGCAATGCGGCCCTGGACGCCGCCACCACATTCATCATCGAGTCTCTGACCGGTGAGTTCCCCGACCGGGGCGGCGAGCTCAAGGCCGCCGTCCGGGGACTGACCAAGAAGCTCGTCCGGAAGCGCATCGTGGACGAGGGCCTGCGGATCGACGGCCGGACCACATCGGAGATCCGTCCCCTCTCCGCCGAGGTCGACCTGTTCCCGACGGCCCACGGCTCGGCGCTCTTCCAGCGCGGCGAGACCCAGGTGCTCAACGTCACCACGCTGGGCATGCCGAGGATGAACCAGCTGCTCGACACCATCACCCCGGACGAGCACAAGCGCTACATGCACCACTACAACTTCCCGCCGTTCTCCACCGGCGAGACCGGGTTCATGCGCGGTCCGAAGCGCCGCGAGATCGGACACGGACTGTTGGCCGAGCGGGCCCTGCTGCCGGTGGTCCCCTACGAGGAGGACTTCCCCTATACCCTCCGGCTGGTGTCGGACGTGCTGGCTTCCAACGGCTCCACGTCGATGGCCTCGGTGTGCGGGTCGACCCTGTCGATGATGGCGGCCGGTGTTCCCCTCAAGGCGCCGGTGGCCGGAATCGCCATGGGCCTCGTCTATGACGAGGGGGCCTATGTCACCCTGACCGACATCCTCGGCGCCGAGGATGCCTTCGGCGACATGGACTTCAAAGTGGCCGGAACCAAGGACGTGGTCACCGCCCTGCAACTGGACACGAAGATCGACGGCCTGCCGCTCGACGTGCTGACCAAGGCGTTGCTCCAGGCCAAAGAAGCCCGCCTCACCATCCTCGATGTCATGGCCGCCGCCATCGCCGAGCCGCGCGACCAGGTGGCCGAGTCGGCGCCGAAGATCGTCTCGTTCGAGATCCCGATGGACAAGATCGGTGAGGTCATCGGGCCCAAGGGCAAGGTGATCAACTCGCTCCAGCAGGAGACCGGGGCGGACATCGCCGTCGATGACGACGGGATGGTAGGCACGGTGACCATCGGTGCCAAGGACGGGACGGCGGTGACCGAGGCCAGGCGGCGCATCGAGACCATCCTCGACCCACCGTTGGCCGAAGTCGGCGCCACTTACCCGGGCAAGGTGGTCAACATCACCAAGTTCGGTGCCTTCGTCAACATCCTCCCCGGGCGCGACGGGCTGCTCCACATCTCGAAGATCGGCCAGGGGAAGCGGGTGGAGCGGGTCGAGGACGTGCTCGAGCTCGGCCAGCCGGTCGAGGTCACGGTGGACGACATCGATCCCCAGGGCAAGGTCTCACTGTCCCTGGCCGGCGAGCCGCCGGCGGACAAGCCGTCGGGGTCGAGCGGTCGGGGCGAGCGGAGCGACGGCGGCGGCCGCAGCCGCCCGCCGCGAGGTGACCACTCGGACCCGGGTGACCGCTCTGATCGCGGCCGCCGGCCAGCCGAATCCCGAGCGGTACCGACCGGGGCCGCCTCGTTCGAGGAGGCGTTCGAGGTCGAGCTGGTGCAGGAATTCGGCGATCTGGGACCGGCTGTTGTCGAGTCGTCCGACCGTCCCGGCGGGGGTGGCGGAAGCGGCCGGGGTGGTCGCCGCCGGCGTTGAGAGCCCATCGCGGCGCGGTGGGTGGCGAGAGCTCCTCACCGTGCCGGGATCCTCACGGCCGTGCCGGGGTCCGCGCCATGGGGAGCTGGCCTCAGTGATGGCGGAGCCTGTGATGGCGATGCCTGCCGGTGGGTGCAGATGATCCGAACCGAGATGTTGTCATCGGGCCTGTCCCTGGTCACCGAACGGATGGAGGACGCCCGGTCGGTGTGCATCGGCTTCTGGGTGGGCACCGGCTCCCGGGACGAGGGCAGCGGGGAGGCCGGGGCCTCCCATTTCCTGGAGCATCTTCTCTTCAAGGGCACCGCGGAGCGATCTCCCTCGGCCATCGCCGAGGCGGTGGACGAGGTCGGAGGGGACTTCAACGCGTTCACCACCAAGGAGTACACGTCCTTCTACATCAGGCTGCTGGCCGAGCATCTGCCGCTGGGATTGGACATCCTCTCCGACATCATGTGGCGGCCGGCGCTGCGGCCCACCGATCTCGACGCCGAGCGCCTGGTCATCCTGGACGAGATCCTGATGCACGCCGACGAGCCCTCCGACGAGGCTGCCGAGCAGAGCTCGGCTGCGCTGTTCCCCGGCCATTCCTTGGGTCGCGAGGTGCTCGGGAGCCACGACTCGGTGGCCGCCATGACCGTCGAACGGATCCGCGAGTTCTTCGCCCTGCACTACCGACCGGGCAACATCGTGGTGGCGGTGGCCGGTGATCTCGATCATCGGGCGGTGGCTGACGGCCTGGAAGCCAGGTTCGCCGGCCAGTCCGGCGGAGCCACCCCTGTACGCCAGTCGCCCGGCGACGAGGTCGAGCCCTTGCGGGTCGTCCGACGCACCACGGAGCAGGCCCACCTGGTCCTCGCCTCCCGCTCCGTCAACCGCACCGATCCCCGTCGGTACGCGTTGGCCGTCCTCAACCACGTGTTGGGCGGGGGTCTCTCGAGCCGGCTGTTCCAGGAGATCCGGGAGCGTCGCGGCCTGGCCTACTCGGTCTGGTCGGAACGGGTGGCCTATCACGATGCGGGCACGCTGAGCGTGGGGATGGGCACAGCGCCGGAACACGTGCCCGAGGTGCTGGACATCGTGTTGTCCGAACTGGCCGCACTGGGTTCCGACGGCATCACCGAGCGGGAGCTGGCCATCGCCAAAGGGAACCTGCGGGCCGAGACACTGCTGGCCTGTGAGGATTCCGGGGCCCGGATGAGCCGGATCGGGGCCAGCCTGCTCCTGCACGGGGAGATCCTGTTGATCGACGAGGTGCTGGCCCGGGTCGAGGCCCTGACGCTCGAGGAGATCCACACCGCGGCCAAGGAGCTGGTGGCGGCACCGAAGACGCTTGCGGTGGTCGGGCCGTTCGACGCCTCCGACTTCGACGCCAGCTCGCTTCGGCTCGGCTGAGCTACCGCGGGCCAGAACCGGGACCCGCGCCCGGCCGACGGTAGGGTGGCCCGCATGCGGGTGGGTGTGGTCGGTGCCGGGGGCAGGATGGGTCGTGAGGTCTGTCGCGCCGTCGCCGGGGCCCCCGATCTCGACCTCGTCGCCGCCGTGGATCCCGCCCATGCCGGTGCCGATCTGGACGCGCTGGTCGGGGCCGGAACCGGTGGGCTGCGCGTCTCCGGAGAGGTCGGGGAGCTGAAGGCGGCCGGCGCCCAGGTCGTGGTCGATTTCACCCGGATCGACGTGGCCCGGAGCACACTGGCCACCTGCGCGGCCGAGGGCATCCACGTGGTGGTGGGCACGACCGGGTTCTCGGAGGAGGACCTCGCCGATCTCCGTCTGCGCTTCGCCGGCCCCGACGCAGGCTCACCCAACTGCATCGTCGCCGCCAACTTCGCCATCGGTGCCGTCCTGATGATGCGGTTCGCCGAACTGGCCGCTCCCTGGTTCGAGGGCGCGGAGATCGTCGAGCTCCATCACGAGGCGAAGCTCGATTCGCCGTCGGGTACGGCCCGCCAGACCGCCGAGCGGATGGCGGCCGCCCGCTCGTCGTCGGGCTCGGATGCGTTCCCCCCCGACCACACGGTCACCCTGGTGCTGGACGGCGCCCGTGGCGGTGCCGGCCCGGGGGGTGTGCGCATCCACTCGGTCAGACTGCCAGGACTGGTGGCCCATCAAGAGGTGATCCTCGGCGCCGTCGGGCAGAGCCTGACCATCCGCCACGACTCCTACGACCGGGCGTCGTTCATGGACGGGGTGGTGCTGGCGGTCCGCTCGGTGGCCGACCGGCCCGGCGTGACCATCGGCATCGAGTCCCTGCTCGGTCTCTGAGGGGCCGGTCCTCGGTCGATGGACGACATGCGCCAGAGGATCCTCGAGGCGACCTACGCCTGTGTGGCCAGGTGGGGATTGGCCAAGACGACCATCGAGGATGCCGCGAAAGAGGCGAAGGTGTCCCGGGCCACCGTCTACCGCACCTTCCCCGGTGGTCGGGACGAGCTCATCGATGCCGTCGTGGCCTGGGCGACGCTCGAGTTCTTCGCCCGCCTGTACGAGCGGGTGCACGGCGCCGAGAGCCTCGAAGAGGTGATGGAGCGCGGGATCATGTTCGCGCACCGGTCCATCGTCGAACACGAGGTGCTGCAGCGGGTGATGCAGACCGAGCCGGAGAAACTCCTGCCCGCTCTCACCTTCGAGAGCAACCGGATACGGCGGGGGATCGCCGACTTCCTCGTCCCCTTCCTCGAACAGCGTGGGGTGGCCGAAGGGGTCGACCTCAAGGAGTCGGCCGACTTCCTCGCCCGCATGGTGCTCTCGTACATGTCCTCACCCGGCCGGTGGGACCTCGACGACCCGGTGCAGGTGGCCCGGCTGGTCAGGTCCGAGCTGTTGGCCGGCGTGGTGGCGCCCGGGCCCGGGCCCGTCACCGCCGGGCCTGACGGGGGCGACGGGCCTGACGGGGGCGACGAGTCGAGTCGTTGACAATGAGACAAAATCCGACCTAACGTTTCACCCGTGCCGACCGGGGAGACATCGCTGCGTGTGCTGCCGGAGGAATTCGACCCCCTCGGCCCCGACGGCTCAGACGGCCCCGACGGCTCAGACGACAGCCGATCCGACCTCGGCCACTCCTCGCGGCACCGTATCCGGATCATCGACGCCACGCTGACCTGCCTGGCTCGCCACGGCACGGCGAAGACGACGGTGGATGACATCGCCCAGGCCGCCGGTGTCTCGCGTGCCACCGTGTACCGGGTCTTCCCCGGGGGGCGGGACGAGATGCTGGCGGCGGTGGTCGACACCGAGATGGCCCGGCTGTTCTCGTCGCTCGGGGTCCGCCTGGGGGCGGCTGCGAACCTCACCGAGGCCCTGGTCGGCGGAATCGTCGAGGCCTCGACCCGGATACGTGGACACGAGGCGTTGGCCTACCTGGTGGAACACGAGCCGGGGATGGTGCTCGGGCATCTGGCCTTCGACGAATCGGACCGGCTGCTGACGACCGCCTCGCGGTTCACGGCGCCGTTCCTGGCCCGGTGGATGAGCCCGGCGGAGGCCGGCCGGGTGGCCGAATGGGCGACCCGCATCGTGTTGTCCTACGCCATCGCCCCTTCGGCCAGCATGGACCTGACCGATGTCAGCCAGGCCGCCCATCTGGTGGAGACGTTCATGTTGCCCGGAATCTGCGCGCTCCATGCATCGGGCGCCACACCGACCATCGACATCACCCCATTCGAGACCGAACGAAGTCCACGGCATTCCGACCACACCGACCAGGGAGACGCATCATGACCACTGAAATGAGCAGCACCGAAGAGATCATCGGCCGGGCCGAGATCGACGACTTCGAGGCCATCCTGTCGGTCGTCGGCACCGAGGAGGCCAATGGCAAGCATGTCGTGCACTCGGACTACGACTCCATCTTCACCTGGGACTACGAGAAGGGCCGGCGCCCGAAGCTGAACAAGCTCTACGAGAAGGCCAAGGGGGCCCAGTGGAACGGCGAGACCGACCTTCCCTGGGAGATCGAGGTCGACCAGGAAAGGCTGGTGCGCGAGGACGCCGAAGCCAGTGGCGGATTCGGTGCCGGTTTCGATCTGACCGGCACCCCGGTGGAGAAGTGGAGCGACAAGGAGTGGGTCACCTTCGGCGTCGAGAGCCAGAACTGGACCCTCTCGCAGTTCCTCCACGGCGAGCAGGGTGCGCTCATCTGCACGGCCAAGATCGTCGAATCGGTGCCGTGGATCGATGCCAAGTACTACGCCTCCACCCAGGTGATGGACGAGGCCCGGCACGTCGAGGTGTTCGGCAAGTACCTGGACGAGAAGCTCTCCGGCCACTACCCGGTCAACGCGCACCTGCGGATGCTCCTCGACGACATCATCGCCGACTCGCGGTGGGACCTGACCTACCTGGGAATGCAGATCATGGTGGAGGGATTGGCCCTGGCCGCGTTCGGGTTCATGCACCAGATGACCGGCGACCCGCTGCTGAAGAAGTTGCTGCGCTACGTGATGGCCGACGAAGCCCGTCATGTCGCCTTCGGGGTGCTCAGCCTGCAGGAGTATTACGAGGGGTTGAACGCCGCCGAACTCCGTGAGCGACAGGAATTCGCCTTCGAGGCCGCGGTCCGGATGCGTGACCGCTTCCTCCAACAGGAGGTCTGGGACCGGATGGGCGTCGACCCCAAGGCGATCGTCCCAGTGGTGCAGCAGGCGCCGGAACGGGGTGAATTCCAGGCGCTGCTCTTCTCCAAGATCGTCCCCAACTGCAAGAAGCTGGGCTTGTTGGATGCGGCCGACGGGTGGCTCCGAACCAAATTCACCGAGCTGGGCGTCATCGAGTTCGAATCGTGGGTGGACACCACCGAGGAGTACGACGCGCTCGCCTCGGTACCGCCGAAGGATCGAATCGCCTCCTGAGGGCGCCGCGCTCCGCCGGGGTGGCTGCTGGTAGCCTGCGACATCGTGACGCAGTTCGAGATCCCCGTACCCCGGTCGAGAGGCTGAGGAACGATGCCGCGCTTCGGGTCGGTGATCACCGCCATGGTCACGCCCTTCGACGGTGACGGACTGCTGGATCTGGAGGGAGCGCGAGAGCTGGCCCGCCACCTGGCCGGCACCGGCAGCGAGGGCCTGGTGGTGGCCGGGACCACCGGGGAAGGCCCGGTCCTCACCGATTCGGAGCGGATCGATCTCTTCCGGGCCGTCGTCGAGGCCGTGGACGTGCCGATCATCGCTTCGACCGGCACCAACGACACCGCCCATTCGGTGATGCTGACGAAAGAGGCCGAGGCGGTCGGGGTCCACGCCGTCCTGGCTGTGACGCCGTACTACAACCGTCCGTCACCGGCCGGTCTGTCGGCCCACTTCCGAGCCATTGCCGGAGCCACCGGTCTTCCTGTCGTCCTCTACGACATCCCCGTCCGTTCGGGCCGCCGGATCGGGGCCGCGCTCACGATCGAGCTGGCCCGCGAGGTGCACAACATCGTCGGGGTCAAAGATGCCACCGGGGATGCCGCCGCCGCCGCCACCGTGGTGGCAGAGGCCCCTGACGGCTTCGACGTGTACTGCGGGGACGACTCGCTCACCCTGCCGTTCCTGGCCATCGGAGGTGCCGGCATCATCAGTGTCGCCGCCCACTGGGCCGGGCCACAGTTCGCAGAGATGATCCGCAGCTACCGGGCGGGCCAGGTGGAGCGGGCGATGGCGGTCAACCAGCAGCTGGCCGAGTCCTATCAGTTCGAGTCCACCGAGGAGTTTCCCAATCCCGTGCCGGCCAAGGCTGCGTGCAGGGTGCTCGGGTTGGCTGTCGGCCAGTGCCGACTTCCCCATCCCCCGGCGCCCGCCGCGCTCGACGACCGGGCCCGTGCCGTCGTCTCCAAGGTGAGCCGGCTCAATCCGGCCCGCCAGTCGGTTGCCTGACTCCGAGAGGACCCGGCGGCGCTCCGGCGGCGCGAGTCCGAAGAGCGGCACGGCCAAAGCTTCGTCCGGCGAGCGGGCCAAGGACGCGTCCGGCAACCGGGGCAAGCGGGCATCGGGCCGGGATGCAGCCTCCGGAGCCAAGGGTGCCTCGGGGCAGCAGTCGGGCCGGGCCAAGTCGACGCCGAAGGAGCCGGGCAAGCGGGCGGCGCGGGAGGTGGGTCGCCCGGGCGCGGTGCGGGTGGTGTTCCTCGGCGGCCTGGGCGAGATCGGCAGGAACTGCGCCTGCATCGAGGTCGATGGGAGGATCCTCGTTCTCGACGTGGGCATCATGTTCCCGGATCCGGACATGCCCGGCGTCGACCTGGTGCTCCCGGACTTCACGTACCTCCGTGAGAACGCCGATCGGGTCGACGCGGTCATCCTCACCCACGGGCACGAGGACCACACCGGCGGCCTGGCGTACCTGCTCCGTGACTTCCCGATCCCCATCTACGGCTCCGAGCTCACCCTGGCCCTGGCCCGCAACCGGGTGGACGAGGCCGGCATGGCCGATCGGGCCCGGTTCATCCCGGTGAAGGACGGTGAACGCCGGAGGATCGGTCCCTGCGATGTCGAATTCATACCGGTGACCCATTCGGTCCCGCACGCCTTCGCGACCGCGTTCCACACCCCACAGGGCATCATCCTCCACTCCGGGGACTTCAAGATCGACCTGCATCCCGTCGACGATCGACGGACCGACCTGGCCCGGATGGGTGCCCTGGCCTCGGACCCGGGGATCCGCCTGCTGCTGGCCGACTCGACCAATGCCGAGGAGCCCGGGTTCACACCGTCGGAGTCGACGGTAGGGGCGACGTTGCGGAAGGTCTTTCTGGCCCGTCCCGACCGGCGCTTCATCGTGACCTGCTTCGCCAGCCATATCCACCGGGTCCAGCAGGTGGCCGACGCGGCCATCGCCGGGGGGAGGTCGGTGGCCACCCTCGGTCGGTCCATGCAGAAGAACGTGGCCTTGGCCCGCAGCCTCGACCTGCTGCACATCCCGGACCGGGCCCTGGTCGATGTGGAGGACATCGACGATCTCGATCCCGGTCAGGTGTGTGTGATCTCCACGGGGTCCCAGGGTGAGCCGATGTCGGCGTTGTCACGCCTGGCCGCCGGTGAGAACCGGTTCTTCCGGCTGCGCGAGGACGACGTGGTGGTGATCAGTGCCCACCCCATCCCCGGAAACGAGTGGTCGGTGGGAAGGGTCATCGACAGCCTCCACCGACGGGGCGTGGAGGTCATCCACTCCGGCGTGGACGCCGTCCACGTGAGCGGGCACGCCCGCCAGGGCGAGCTGGCCATGCTGATGTCGGTGACCAGGCCCGAGTTCTTCATTCCCGTGCACGGTGAGTACCGGCACATGGCCAATCACGTCCGGTTGGCCGCATCGATGGGCATCGCCGGCGACCGGGTCATCCTGTGTGAGGACGGCGATGCGGTGACGCTGGACGCCTCCGGGCTGCGACGCGATGGAACCGTCCCCGGTGGGTACCTCTTCGTCGACGGCAGCTCGGTCGGGGACATCGGTCACGGCGTGCTCCGGGACCGGCTGGTCCTGGCCGAGGAGGGGGTGGTCATGGCGGTGGCCACCGTCGACCTCAAACGGGGCGAGGTGGTGGGCACTCCCCAGATCGTGACCCGCGGCTGGGCCTACGACCACGATACCGAGGCCCTCCTCGACGAGGCCCGTGAGCAGGTGGCCAAGGCGCTCGAGCAGGCACTCTCGGCCGGGAGCAACGACCACGAGAACCTCAACCGGGTGGCCCGCAAGGCGCTCGGGCGCCTGGTCGGAGACCGCACCCGCCAG
Source organism: Acidimicrobiales bacterium (assembly GCA_050011635.1). Taxonomy (GTDB): domain Bacteria; phylum Actinomycetota; class Acidimicrobiia; order Acidimicrobiales; family RAAP-2; genus Bog-756. The sequence continues at coordinate 1,484 of JBEKIU010000120.1, read as the reverse complement.
CGGCCGATGATCGTGCCGGTGATCGTCACGGTCTGATCGCCGGCGTGGCCGCCGGCGGGCGGGTGTCCCCATGGGCGGGTGTCCCCATGGGCGGGTGTCCCCATAATGGGGACGCTGCGGGAGTACCCTGTTACGCACTGTGACGACGGCTACCAAGCGACCGGCGGGCCGGTCCGGGTCTTCGCGCCCGAAAGGTGTGCCCGCCTCGAAGACCCGGTCACGCCCTCGGTCCTCGACGTCGACCCGGAAGAAGGCCGCCCACCGCGGCAGGGGCGGGACCGGCCCCCGCCGGGGGCGCGGCCCCCGCGAACACACAGGCCTGGCCGCTTCGATGTGGGCGGTCATCGCCGGTCACGCCGCCGACCTGTGGGGGGTGGTGCTGGTCACCGTGGGTGTGTTGGCCGCCCTGGCCTTCTATGCCGACTCCCTCGACCCTGCCGGTCGCTATGCCCGGCTCGCGGTCGGCGACCTGTTCGGGTGGGGCAGGTTCCTGGTTCCCGCGGTGGCGGTCGGCGTCGGCCTGCTCCTGCTCATCGGCCGCCGCGACGAAGAGGGGGTTCGCGCCGCACCCGAACCCGCCCGCGCCGTCATCGGGGCGACCCTCACCCTCCTGGCCGCGGCCGGACTGGCCGCGCTGGCCGGCGGCTCACCGGCGCTACGGGATTCGACGGCGCAGCTCTCGTCGGCCGGCGGGTGGGTGGGCGCCCTGGTGGGCAACCCGCTCCGGGACGGGCTCGGGGGGTTCGGGGCCGTCACCGTACTGCTGGCCGTGCTGGTGGTGGCCATGGTCGTGTTCACCGGCGTCTCTGTCAGCTCGGCCGCCCGTGGGGTCATGCGGGCAGCCCGTTGGGGCATGGCGGTGGCCGGCGGGGGACCGGACGATGACCTGGAAGAGGGCCTCGACGACGTCAACCCGACCGATCCCTTCGGCCGCGCCGTCAAGGCGGGGACCGGAGCCGCGGAGGTGGTCGCCGACCCGGTCGGCGACGAGACCGACGAGACCGACGAGATCGACCCCATCGTCGCCGGCCCGGATCCTTCCGAGGCGAGCCTCATCCCCGTCCCCGCCCGCCCGGTCAAGGGCTCCCAGCTGGAGATGAAGCTGGGACCGACCGTCGGTGACTGGCGCCTTCCTCCGGCCACCCTGTTGAAGCACGCAAAGCCCCACACCGTCGACGAGCGGGAGGTCGACGCCGGAGGGGCTGCACTGGTCGCCGCCCTCTCCGCCCACGGCGTCGACACCCGGCTGGTCGGCCGTACGGTGGGGCCCACGGTCACCCGCTACGAGCTGGAGCTCGGTGCCGGGGTGAAGGTGGCCCGGGTGACGTCGTTGTCGAAGGACATCGCCTACGCCATGGCCTCCCCCGACGTCCGCATCCTGGCGCCCATCCCCGGCAAGTCGGCCATCGGGGTGGAAGTGCCGAACCGCCGACGTGAGCTGGTCGCGCTGGGCGACATCCTGACCTCAGCGGAGGCATCCAAGG
>JBEKIU010000119.1:0-13153 GCA_050011635.1 Acidimicrobiales bacterium | reverse complement strand
CAGCTCGCGGAACTTGGCCTCGATGTCATCACGGGTGATCGGTTTGGTCTCGGGGCTCATGGGGCCTCCTTCTCGGGTGCGTCGGAGGCCCGGCCCTGTCCGCGGCTCACGGCCTTCACGGCCAGCGCGGCGATCAGCACCACGACGACCGAGCAGATCAGGTACGGGACCCAGGACAGGTTGCCCGAGAACGTGGTCCCCGTCTCGGTCTGGAGGAGCCGCAGGAAGGCCACCGACAAGATGACCAGCCCGATGGCCAGGGCCACCGATCCGGCCACCCCGAAGACGATGAAGCGCCCGAGACCCTTGAGGGGATCGAGCGTCTCCTGCTTGACGTAGTCGATGACCAACTGGAGCGTCTCGCTCCCTGTCGTGCGGAGGCCACCCAATCCCTTCGCTGTGCCGCTTCGACCTCGGGCCACGGTCCTCCTTGGACTCTGCAGGGACTGCGGCACGGTGCCCGCTGTGACCTGCTGGTTGACGGCACCAACTATACGCAGCCGGCACCGACGGACCGATCGACGACGGCTGGAGCCCCCCCGGGTGAGCCGGTCAGTCGCGGCTGGTGAACAGGTAGGTGGAGCTCGACCGGGCCACGATCGTGCCCCGGTCGTCCACCACCTCGGCCTCGGCGAAGGCGACCCGGCTGCCCCCCGAGAGGACCGAAGCGGTGCACTCGAGCACGGCGCCGACCCGTACCGGGGCCAGGAAACTGGTCTTCATCTCCACGTTGGCGGAGAACACCCTGCGCCCTGCCGCCCGGGCGAAGGTGACCGTGGCCGATCCCATGGCCGAGTCGGCCATGGCGCCGATGAAGCCGCCCTGCACGATGCCGGCCGGATTGGCGAAACGCTCGTCGGCCCGCATCCGCCACACCGTCCGCCCCGGCACGGCCTTGTCCACACAGGTCATCCCCAAGGTCAGCTCGCAGTTGGCCGGGACCTGGATGCGCTGATCAGCCACCATGTGACGCTACCTCCCCCCCGGTCGTCGATACTGGAGGGATGGTCGATGGATCGGACGAACAGCGCGGACCGGCCGTCCTCGTCGGGGAAGCGGCCGAGGACTGGACCGGGGACGCCGTTTTCTACGAGTACTCCGCCGCCGCCGACCCGGTGGCCGCGGGTTCCATCACCCCGGTGCCGGTCCACCGGTTTTCGCCCGAGCTCCACGCCGGGGGCGGGTCGCGCATCGTCCCCCTCGACCTCTCGGCCCCGCTCGGTGTCCCCTACCCTGCCACCAGCCCCGGTCTCCTGGCCTCGTTCGTGGTCATCGACCCCGCGGCGCCGGTGGTCACCAGGGCCGACGCCACCAGCGAGCTCTACTACTGCATCAGGGGGCGGGGCCACAGCGACGTGGAACGCTCGTGTTCGCCCGGCGGCACCACCTCGGGCCGGATGGCGTGGTCCGAAGGTGATGTCCTGACCTTGCCGGGCGGCTGCACCACCGTGCATGCGGCAGACCCGTCCGACCCGTCCGGGGCCTTGCTGTACCGGGTCACCGACGCCCCGCTCCTCTCCTACCTCGGTGCGACGGCCACCGCGGAGCGATTCGGCCCTACCCGGTTCGACGGCACCGAAGCGCGGACCCGGCTGGCCGAGGTGGAGCGGGACCCCGAGGCGTCCCGCCGCAGCCGGGTCAGCGTCCTCCTGGGCAACGCCTCCACGCCCCAGACGCTCACCGCCACCCACACCCTGTGGGCCATGATCGGCGTGCTCCCCGCCGGGCGGGTCCAGCGCCCGCACCGTCACCAGAGCGCGGCCCTCGACCTGATCACCGAGTGCTCGCCCGGGTGCTACTCGCTGATCGGGTCCCGGCTGGACGCCGACGGGGCCATCGTCGATCCGCAGCGGGTGGACTGGGAGCCGGCCGGCGCCTTCGTCACCCCCCCGGGCCGGTGGCACAGCCATCACAACGAGTCGGGACGCCCCGCCTACCTGGTCCCTGTCCAGGACGCCGGACTGCACACCTATCTCCGCTCGCTCGACATCCGGTTCACGTCGACGGGCGACTGAGCCGGAGTGCCCTTTGCCAGCGCACTGTCGGAACACCCCGTCGCTTCCCAGGCCACCGGGGAGGTGGCCGGTGCGGTGCTCGAGTCCATCGGCGAGCGGCCGGACCTGGTGGTCCTGACAGTCACGAGGCCCCACGCCGGAGCCCTGGAGGACATCGCCGGGGCGGTCGCCGCCGTGCTCCACCCGTTGGCCATGTTCGGCTGTGCGGCCGAGTCGGTGGTGGGAACCGCCCACGAGGTCGAGGAGACGCCGGGCATCGCCCTGTGGGCGGGCCGGGTCGGCCCCCTGGCCCAGCTCCGCCTGCACGCCACCCGGTTGGCCGACGACTCGTGGACGTTCGGCGGATGGCCCGGGCCGATGGGGTTCGAGCCCAGTGCCCTCCTGCTCGCCGCCGACCCGTTCACGTTTCCGGCGGACGAGTTCCTGACCTGGCTCGACCGGATGGAGCCGGGACTCCCGGTCATCGGGGGGAACGCCTCGGGGGGCCGGGGACCGGGAGGGAACCGACTGGTCGTCGGGAACGAGGTGGTGACCTCGGGGGCCACCGGCGTGCTCATCGGAGGCGGCGTCGACATCGAGCCCGTCGTGGCCCAGGGCTGCCGGCCCTACGGGCACCCACTCACCGTGACCCGCTCGGACAGGAACGTGATCTATGAGGTCGCTGGGGTCCCGGCCATGGAGTGCCTGGTCGACCAGATCAAGAGCAGCCTCGACCCGGTCGACATCGCCGGCATCGAGTCGAACGGTCTGCTCATGGGCCGGCTCATCGACGAGCACGTCGGGGATCCCGGGCCCGGCGACTATCTCATCCGCAACGTGGTCGGGGTGGACCGGTCCACCGGCGCCGTGGCCGTCGAGGACCGGGTACCGCTCGGCAGCACCATCCGCTTCCATCTGCGCGATGCACCGGGAGCCCACCGCGAGCTGCGCCAACTCCTGGAGGGTCGGCACGCCGAGGCCGCCCTGGCCTTCATCTGCAACGGCAGGGGGACGCGGCTCTTCGACGACCTCCATCACGATGCGGGGCTGCTGCAGAGGTCACTCGGTCCCGTGCCGGTGACCGGATTCTTCGCCGCCGGTGAGATCGGTCCCATCGGGGGGTCAAACTTCGTCCATGCATTCACTGCGTCGATGGCCCTGTTCCGCGACCGCTAGCGGGCCGGGTCCCCCGGGGCAGGCCATCGACCTGGGCGCACTCGCCCGGTAGGGTAACCGTCAATGACTGAACGCGCCGTCACACTGGCCGAACCGTCCGATGACGGCGATCTCGACCAGCTCGGTATCAATGTCGTCCGAGGCCTGGCCATGGACGCGCCGCGGGCGGCCAACTCCGGTCATTCGGGAACGGCGATGGCACTGGCCCCCCTGGCCCACGTGCTGTTCACCCGGGTGATGCACCACGACCCGTCGGAACCGAGGTGGCCCGACCGCGACCGGTTCGTCCTTTCCAACGGGCACGCGTCGATCCTCCTCTATTCGATGCTCTACCTCACCGGCTACGGGCTCACCCTCGATGATCTGCGTGCATTCCGGCAGTGGGGCAGCCGCACACCCGGCCACCCCGAGCTCAACCACACCCCGGGGGTCGAGGTCACCACCGGCCCGCTCGGCCAGGGTGTGGCCAACGGAGTGGGTATGGGCATCGCCGAGCGCTGGCTCCGGACCAACTTCTCCCCCGAGATCTGCGATCACCACACCTTCGTCATCGCCGGCGACGGATGCTTCGAAGAGGGGATCTCCCACGAGGCGGCGTCGCTGGCCGGCCACCTCCAACTCGGTCGGCTGGTCTACATCTACGACGACAACCACATCACCATCGACGGGCCCACCGAGCTCTCCTACAACGACGACGTGGGCGAGCGGTTCGCCGCCTACGGCTGGTCGGTGGAGAACATCGGCGAGGTGGCCAACGATCTCGACGCCATCGAGGCCGCGCTGCTGCGGGCGAAGGCTGAGGAGGGACGGCCCTCGCTGATCATCCTCCGCAGCCACATCGGCTATCCGTCCCCTCGTCTCATGGACACGGCCAAGGCCCACGGTGACCCGTTCCCGCCCGACGAGATCCGAGTGTGCAAGGAGCTGCTCGGCCTCCCCCCGGACGAGACCTTCTGGGTGCCCGACGATGTGCTCGACCTCTACCGGAGATGCATCCCGAAGGGTCAGGCGGCGCGGGCCGCGTGGACCGGGCGGTTCGACGCGTGGCAGGGCGACAAGGCCAGGTGGGCGGCGGCCCAGACCGGCCACGGGATGCCGGGCTGGGAGTCCGCGCTCCCGGTGTTCGGGCCCGAGGACGGGCCCATGGCCACCCGCAAGGCGGTCAAGGCCTGCCTGGACGCCACCGGAGGGGTGATCCCCGGGCTGGTACCCGGTGCCGCCGACCTGACCGGCAACACCGGGATGGCCATGAACGGCGCGGTGGCACAGTCGGTGGAGGAGCCCGGCGGCGACCTCATCCACTACGGCATCCGTGAGCACGGCATGGGCGGGGTGATGACGGGGATGGCCGCCCACGGGGGCATCCTCCCCGTCGGCGGTACCTTCTTCGTCTTCAGCGACTACATGAGGGGGGCGGTCCGCATCGCCGCCCTGTCCAACGTCCACGTCGTGTACTCGTGGACCCACGACTCGATCGGTCTGGGGCAGGACGGGCCCACCCACCAGCCCATCGAGCAGCTGGCCGCCCTCAGGGCCATGCCCGATCTGCGGGTGATCCGGCCCGCCGACGCCAACGAGACGGCGCAGGCCTGGCGCGTGGCCGTGGACGGTGACGGTCCCACGGCCCTCGTGCTGTCGCGCCAGGAGCTCCCCGTCCTGGCCGAAACGGCCCGGCTCGCCCCGGCGGGGGTGGCCCGCGGCGCCTATGTCCTGCGCGATCCGGAAGGCGGCCGGCCCCGGATCGTTCTCATCGGTACCGGCAGCGAGGTGCAGCTCTGCCTGGCCGCGGCCGATCTGCTGGCATCGGGCGGGATCACCGCCCGGGTGGTCTCGTTCCCCTCATGGGACCTGTTCGCCGTGCAGCCGGACGGCTACCGCCGCGAGGTGTTCCCGACCGACATCCCGCGCCTGGCCGTGGAGGCGGCTTCCTCCTTCGGGTGGGAGCGTTATGCGGACGCCATGCTGTGCATCGACCGGTTCGGGGCGTCGGCGCCGGGCGACGTGGCCATGAAGGAGCTGGGCTTCACCCCCGAGCACGTGGTCGAGCGGGCCACGTCACTCCTCGGCCCAGGCTCGGTCACGTGATCGTGCCCGGCCGTTCGCTCCCCGGCCCGGCGAACCGGAACAGACCGTGCCACCGGAAAGGACACCTGTGACGACACTGAACGATCTCTACGATCAGCAGGGGCAGAGCCCCTGGATCGACAACCTGCGCCGCGACTGGCTGGAGAACGGCACCATGGCCGGTCTGGTGGGAGAAGGTATACGTGGGGTGACCTCCAACCCCACCATCCTGGCCAAGGCCATCGACGGTCAGGACACCTACGACGCCCAGTTCGGGACCCTGATCAAGACCAAGTCCGTCGAGGATGCCTATTGGGACCTGGTCCTCCATGACGTCGACGCCGCCCTCGCCATCCTCCGCCCTGTCTTCGACTCGTCCGGCGGGGCCGATGGATTCGTCTCCGTGGAGGTGGCCCCGGCCCTGGCCCACGACACGGAAGGGACCATCAAGGCGGCGCGCTCCCTCCACCAGCGCATCGACCAGCCCAACGCGCTGGTCAAGATCCCCGCCACCAAGGAGTGCATCCCCTCCATCCGCCAGATGATCAGCGAGGGACGCAGCATCAACGTGACCCTCATCTTCAGCATCGCCAGGTACGGCGAGGTCATCGAGGCCTACCTCTCGGGGCTCGAGGCCCTGGTGGCGTCGGGGACCGCGGACCTCTCGCACGTGGCCAGCGTGGCCTCGTTCTTCATCAGCAGGGTCGATACCGAGGTCGACCGCCGACTCGAGTCGGCGGCCCGCTCCGACACCGGGGACGACGAGCTCCTCGAACTGCGCGGAAAGGCGGCGGTGGCCCAGGGGCGCCTGGCCTACCAACTGTTCCAGGCGCACTTCACCGGACCCCGCTGGGAGGCCCTGGCCGCACGCGGGGCCCGGGTCCAGCGCCCGCTGTGGGCTTCGACCTCGACCAAGAACCCCGACTACCCCGACCTGCTCTATGTGGACACGCTGATCGGCCCGGACACCGTCAACACCATGCCCGAGGGCACGGTGGCGGACTTCTTGGACCACGGCGTGGTGGCCCGCACCGTCGATACCGATGCGACCGGTGCCGAGCACGTGATCAACCAGCTGGCCGGGGCCGGAATCGATATGGAGGAGGTGGCCCAGGTACTGGAGAACGAGGGGGTCGCCTCGTTCGCCAAGTCGTTCGACGAGCTCATGCAGACACTGTCCGACAAGGCCAACGCCCTGACCGGCGGGTAGTCAGCCGGACCGGTCCCGCCCGGCATCAGCCGGACCGGGCCCGCCCTCCGACCGGGGGATCCAGCCACGGCCCAGGGACGGAGCCGATCCGCAGCCGCACACCCACGACGAAGCCATCCAGACCCCTGCCACCGCCACCCACACAGAGGAGACCAACATGAAGATCGCCATGATCGGCCTGGGCAAGATGGGGGCCAACATGACCCAGCGCCTCATCGAGCACGGGCACCAGGTCGTCGCCTTCGATCTGTCGGAAGGGGCCCGCCAGGCGGCAGCCTCGTTCGGCGCCGATCCGGCCGCGACCCTCGACGAGGTGGCGGCCAAGCTGACCGCCCCTCGGGTGGCCTGGGTGATGGTTCCGGCCGGTGACGCCACCAACTCGACCATCACCACCCTGGCCGGTCTGTTCGAGTCGGGCGATGTGATCATCGACGGAGGCAATTCGAATTACAAGGAGACCGCCCCACTGGTGGAGCAGCTCGCCGCCCAGGGCATCGCGCTGGTCGACGCAGGGACCTCGGGCGGAATCTGGGGCCTCAAGGAGGGATACTGCCTCATGGTGGGGGGGACCAAGGAGGCGGTGGCCGTGGCCGAACCGGTGTTCACGTCGCTCGCCCCCGAAGGTGGGTACGCCCACGTCGGACCGCCAGGGGCCGGTCACTTCGTCAAGATGGTCCACAACGGAATCGAGTACGGCCTCATGCAGGCCTACGCCGAAGGGTTCGAGATCATGTCCGAAGCACCCGAGTTCGACCTCGACCTCCATCAGATCTCCTCCATCTGGCGGTACGGCTCAGTGGTGCGCAGCTGGCTCCTCGACTTGGCCGAACGGGCCCTGCGGCCCGAGTCGGGCTTCGATCAGATCGAAGCGGTGGTCGTCGACTCCGGCGAGGGCCGCTGGACGGTGCAGGAAGCCATCGACCGCGGCGTATCGGCACCGGTGATCTCGTCGGCCCTGTTCGCCCGGTTCGCGTCGCAGAAGAAGGACGCCTTCGGGCTCCGCCTGGTCTCGGCCCTGCGCAACCAATTCGGCGGCCACGCCTTCACCACCGCTGCCGGTACCCAGGGCGGCGAGACCTCCACGCCCCAATGAGCGCCGAACCGACCGACCAGGCACCGGCTCAGACCAAAGGAAAGCGGCGTTCGCTCCCCCAGGTCCTGTCCAAGGCGCCCCCTGCGGCCATGGTCATCTTCGGCGCCTCCGGGGACCTCACGGCCAGAAAGATCCTTCCCGCCCTGGCCCGGCTGGCCGACCGGGGTGTCCTCGACGACGGCTTCACCGTGATCGGCGTGGCCCGGACCGAGTGGAGCGATGACGAATTCCGGGCCCACGTGGCCGAAGCCACCCCTGACGGTGGTCCCAAGTGGCGGGCCCTCACCGAGCGGTTCCGGTACGTCGCCGGCGAGTATGACTCCCCCGACACCTTCGCCACCCTGAAGGACCACCTCGACGATGCCGACCGCACCGATGGCACCGCCGGCAACCGCCTCTACTATCTGGCCACCATCCCGAGCGTGTTCGGACTGGTGGCCGGGGCGCTGGCCTCCCACGCCTGCACCCGGCCGGGCGATGGCGGGACATTCGCCCGGGTGGTGGTGGAGAAGCCCTACGGCCGCGACCTGGCCAGCGCCCTGGCCCTCGACGAGCAGATGCATGCCGCGTTCGACGAACCCCAGATCTACCGGATCGACCACTACATGGGGAAAGAGACCGTGCAGAACGTGTTGGCCCTGCGCTTTGCCAACGCCATCTTCGAGCCGATCTGGAACCGTCGTTACGTGGAACAGGTACAGGTGACCGTGGCCGAGAGCCTCGGCGTGGAGCACCGCGGCGGGTTCTACGAGACGGCCGGCGCCTTGCGCGACATCGTGCAGAACCACGTGATGCAGGTGCTCGCCCTCACCTTGATGGAGTCCCCCACCAGCACCGACGCTGACCGGATCCGCGACGAGAAGGTCAAGCTGCTCCAGGCCATCGACATCCCGACCCCGGACGAGGCCGTCGACAAGTCGGTGCGGGCCCAGTACACCGAGGGCTTCATCGACGGCGACAAGGTGATCGGCTACCGCCAGGAGGCGGACGTCTCCCCCGAGAGCCAGACCGAGACCTACCTCGCCCTCCGGCTGCGGGTGGAGAATTGGCGGTGGGCCGGGGTACCCATCTATGTGCGCACCGGCAAACGGCTCCCGGCCCGGGTCACCGAAGTGGCCCTCACCTTCCGCCAGGTGCCGTTCCTGCTCTTCGACCACCGGGCCAGCCGAGACCTGCGCCCGAACACGCTGATCCTCCGGATCCAGCCCGACGAGGGGATCAGCCTCGAGTTCGGGGCCAAAGTCCCCGGAGAGAAGTTCCACATCCGTTCGGTGGCCATGGACTTCTCCTACGCCGAGGCCTTCGCCGGCGCCGACGCGGCCGACGGGTCCGAGCGCCTCATCCACGATGCCCTGGTGGGCGACGCCACCCTCTTCATCCGTTCCGACGAGGTCCAGCAGGCCTGGAGGATCGTCGATCCCTACCTGCAGGCATGGTCGCAGCCGGGCGGTGCCCTCCACACCTACGCGGCCGGGACCTGGGGACCGCACATGGCCGATCTCCTGGTGGAGAGGTCGGGGGACGAATGGCGCAACCCTGAGGTGGACCTCGAGCTGAGCGGCGGCCGCCTGACCGAGCTGCCCCAGTGAGCACGACCCCGCCATGAACGGCACGATCCAGCAGGTGACGTCGGTCCCCGACGCCTTCGCCGGCCTGGTGGCCGAGCGGCTGGCCGCGCCCCGGGACGCTGGGTTCTCCCTCTTCCTCTCGGGCGGACATACCGCCAGGGCGTGCTATCAGCGCCTGGCCGAGCTCACCACCCCGGATCGGGACGCCGCCGGGAGCAGAACCACAGGCAACCGGCGGGTCGACTGGACGACCGTCGACATCTACCTGGGTGACGAACGCTGCGTCCCGCCCGACGACGCGGACTCCAATCACAAGATGATCACCGAGGCGCTGCTCGACACCGTCGGTCCGGTGCGGTCGGACCATCCCATGTACCGGTCGGGATCACCGGAGGACGCGGCGTCCGCCTACCAAGGGGAGATCGAGGCACTGACCGGGTTCGACCTCGTCCACCTCGGGCTCGGGCCCGACGGGCACTGCGCCTCCCTCTTCCCCGACTCGGACGCGCTGGCCGTCGATGATCCCGCCGTGCAGGTGGTCGCCAATCGAGATCCGAATGCCAACAATCCCCATGATCGGGTCACGCTCACCCTGCCGGGCATCGCTCGGGCCCGACTGGTCGTGTTCACGGTGTCCGGGCCGTCGAAGCGGGGCGCCTTCGCCCGTCTGGTGGCCGGCGCCGACCTGCCGGCGGCCCGGGTCACCGCCGGACAGGTGCTGTGGCTGGTCGACGCCGATGCGGCCGGGGGTGGTGGTCGCCCCGACTAGCGCGTCGGGCTCCTCCGGTAAGGTGTCGCCGATGCCCGCCGACCCCGGCTCCACCCTGGCAACCTCCGGCGCGCAACCGGGACAGCAGACCGAGCTGGATCTGCTGGGCACGCCGTTGCCCATGCTCCAGGACCTCGCCCGAGGGGTTCGTGACGCCGCGCACGGCAACAGGATCACCTTCTCGCCCAAGGTGTTCATCCCCCTCACCATGTTGTGCCGCGACCGCTGCGGCTACTGCACCTTCGCCAAGGCGCCGGCCCGGTTGGACTCCCCGTACCTTTCGATCGAGGACGTGCTGGACATCGCCCGGGCCGGCCGGGCCGCCGGTTGCCACGAGGCACTCTTCACGCTCGGGGAGGGACCCGAGGATCGGTATCCGGTGGCGCGCCGATGGCTCGAGCACCGCGGCTACACGTCGACCGTCGACTACCTGGCGGCCGCCTGCCGGGCGGTCCTCGAGGAGACCGGCCTCCTGCCCCATGCCAATGCCGGCGCCCTCGACGGCGAGGCGCTGGCCCGGCTGCGCGAGGTCTCGGCCAGCCAGGGGATGATGATCGAGTCGCTCAACCCGGACCTGGCTGCCCACCGTTCCGCTCCCGACAAGACCCCGGACCGGCGGCTCGGCACCCTCGAAGCCGCCGGGGAGGCCCGGATCCCGTTCACCACCGGCCTGCTGGTCGGTATCGGCGAGACACGCGCCGACCGCCTGGAGGCTCTGGAGGCGATCGCATCCAGCCATCGGCGCCACGGCCACGTCCAGGAGGTGATCATCCAGAACTTCCTGCCCAAGCAAGGTACGACGATGCACCGTGCCCCACCGTGCCCGACGGACGAGTTCCTGTGGACCATCGCCGTGGCCCGGTTGGTGCTCCCGCCGGAGATCCACCTGCAGGCGCCGCCCAATCTCTCCGACGACCTGATCCCGCTGGTTGATTCGGGGATCGACGACTGGGGCGGCGTCTCGCCGGTCACCGCCGACCACGTCAACCCCGAGCGGGCCTGGCCGGCCCTCCGGGTGCTGCGCGAAGCCACCGAAGCGGCCGGGTTCACGTTGGCCCCCCGGCTCACCCTCTATCCGGAATTCGCACTGCGTCCCGAGCGGTGGCTGGCCGAGGGCCTGCGATTTCCCGTTCTCGACGCGTCCGATGCCGAAGGTCTCGGACGCGACCACCCCTGGTGTTCGGGTGGGGAGCTGCCTCCCCCGCTCCTGCTCGGGCCGGGAGCGGACGGTGACGGAGGGGCGGCCGGTGCCCGTGGTGCTCCGGCGGTCGTCGCTCCACCGGTGGTCACCGTGTCCAGCACCCGCAGCGCGGTGGGTGACGTGCTGGCCGGCGTGGCGTTGGGTCAGGCCGTCGGTGAGGACGAGATCGTCACGCTGTTCGCGGCCCGGGGTCCCGAGGTCCGGTCAGTGGCCCAGGTGGCGGACGAGCTCCGCAGCCACGCGGTCGGCGACGAGGTGACCTACGTGGCCAACCGGAACATCAACTACACAAACGTCTGCACGTTCAAGTGCAAGTTCTGCGCGTTCTCGAAAGGCCCGCTCTCGCTCAACCTCCGCGGTACCCCCTACCTGCTCGAGCTGAGCGAGATATCGGACCGGGTCAGGGAGGCCGAGGCACTCGGCGCCACCGAGGTGTGCCTCCAGGGCGGGATCCATCCCAAATTCGACGGTGGGTACTACCTCGAGGTCATCAAGGCGGTGCGCGAGGCTTCGGCCACGATCCACATCCACGGCTTCACCGCGTTGGAGGTGACCGAAGGGGCCCGTCGCTCGGAGATGCCATTGGCCGACTACCTCACGCTGCTCCGCGACGCCGGGCTCAAGACGCTTCCCGGTACGGCCGCGGAGATCCTGGACGATCCGGTGCGCGCCGTACTGTGCCCCGACAAGATCAACACCGAGGAGTGGCTGTTCGCCCACCGCACCGCCCACTCCGTGGGGTTGCGCTCCAACGTCACCATCATGTTCGGTGCGGTGGAGGAGCCGCGCTCGTGGGCCCGTCACCTGGTCCGGACCCGCGATCTCCAGTTGGAGACCGGCGGCTTCACCGAGTTCGTGCCGCTTCCCTTCGTGCACATGGCCACCCCCATCTACCTCAACCGGAAGGCGCGCCGGGGGCCGACCTTCCGAGAGACGCTCCTCATGCACGCCGTCGGGCGGATCGCCTACCGGGGCGCCATCGACAACATCCAGATCAGTTGGGTGAAGATGGGCGCGGATGGCGTGCGCCAGATCCTCAGGGCCGGCGTCAACGACCTCGGCGGGACGCTCATGGATGAGAACATCTCGCGGGCCGCGGGCGCCAGCCACGGCCAGATGATGGACGCCGAACAGTTCCGGGGCATCGTGGCTCCATTGGGTCGGACCCTGGTGCAGCGGACGACGCTCTACGGGCGGGTCCCGGGCCCGGGCAGCCAGAGCGCAGCACTCGCAGCCGCCACTTGAGCGAGTCGAGATGAGCCCGGGCACCGAGAGCCCCGCACCGCAACCCGACGACACCGTCGAACCCGCCGCGGCACGGCTGCTGGAGGAGCTGACCACGGACGGCATGTCGACGAGCCAGGCCCGCCTGTACCGATCGATGCTGCAGACGGTCACGACCCTGGCCGCCGAGCACACCGATGTGATCGACCTGAAGGTGGCCGACACCGCACTGGCCGAGATGGCCGAGGCATTCCAGGTCTTCCGGCCCTTCCGCAAGCGCATGAAGGTGACCATCTTCGGGTCCGCCCGCACCCAGCCGGACCACCCTGCCTACCGGTGCACCCGCGACCTGGCCGCAGCGATGGCCGAGGCCGACTGGATGGTAGTCACCGGAGCGGGGCCGGGCATCATGGCTGCGGGCATGGAGGGAGCGGGCCGGGACAAGTCGATCGGGGTGAACATCAGGTTGCCGTTCGAGCAGGGCGCCAATTCCTTCATCGCCCAGGATCCCAAGCTCGTCGAGATGCGGTTCTTCTTCACCCGCAAGCTCATGCTCATCAAGGAGTCCGACGGGTACGTCGTCATGCCCGGGGGGTTCGGAACCCTCGATGAGGGGTTCGAGCTGCTGACCCTCCTGCAGACGGGGAAGGCGGAGCCGGCCCCTGTGGTCATGCTCGACGTTCCGGGTGGCACCTACTGGCGGGAATGGGACGACTTCCTGCAGTCGGAGGTGGAACCCCGAGGCCTCGTCTCGGTCGACGACCGTTCGCTGTTCATGATCACCGACGACGTGGCCGAGGCCACGGCCGAGATCCTCGGCTTCTACCGCACCTACCAGTCGTGCCGCTGGGTCG
>JBEKIU010000118.1:0-13173 GCA_050011635.1 Acidimicrobiales bacterium | reverse complement strand
CCGTCGTCGTGTGGAGACACAATCATCCCTGGTTGCACTGGTTTTGAGCGCCTGAGGCCCGCGGTCATCGCGGCCCGGAGAGCTGCCGGGTCAGGAACCCCACCACCTCGGATGCCAGGCTGGCCACATCCGGTGTGACCGGCCCCTGGCCGGTCTGGACCAGACCGTGCCCGGCGTGTTGCACCGTCACCAACGTCGCCACGTCGCCGGCCTTCTCGAGCCGACGGACCAGCTCGGTCGACTGGCTCGGAGGAACGATCTTGTCTTCCGCGCCCTGGATGACCAGGAAGGGAGGCGCACCCGGATGGATAGAGGCCACCGGGCTGGCCGCCACCAGCGCCGGCGACTGCTGTCCTACCTCCTCGCCGAAGGTCTCCTTCGACAGAATTTCGAGGTACCTAGAGCTCGACCAGTCGGGTGAGGTCAGATCGGTGGGGCCGTACTCGTCCACCACTGCTTCCACCGCGCTCGACTGGCTGAGATACCTCCCCTCTTCGAATTGCCCCGCCTCGGATGGCTGGCCGGTGAGGCCCAGCATGCTGGCCAGCTGGCCTCCGGCGCTGGCCCCGATGACCCCGATGCGGCTCGGATCGATGTGCAGTGCAGGAGCGTTGGCCCGGAGGAAGCGGATGGCGCACTTGGCGTCCTCGAGCTGCGCCGGCCAGGGACTGGAGGGGGCCAGCCGATAGTTGATGGACACGAACACCCAACCCTTGCCGACCAGTGCCGGCTCCACGTCCCAGTCCACTGTCTGGGGTTGGAGGTTGGCGTCGCCGCTCACCCATCCTCCGCCGTGGATGTCGACCACGGCCGGCGCCGACCTGGGAGGCGGGGACGGCTCGTAGACGTTGAGGGTCTCGGCAATGCCACCATTGTCGCAGTAGGTGAACGAGCTCTCCGAGCCCATCAGACCCGGTGGACCGCCACATGCGCTCAACAAGGGCACCGCGACGATCGCCGCCATCAGGCTCATCCCGGTGGCCCTCAGAACCCGCATGCCGGTACCTGCCTCTCCGATGCCCGGTTCTGCCCGATCGGCGCTACGTTGCCTGCAACAGCGTATGGCACCTTTGGTTTGGATCGGAGTCGACCATGTGGGCTCGAGGCATTGTCGGAATCGTGCTCTGTCTCACCGGCCTTGTCTGGATCGGGCAGGGCACGGACGTGATCAGCAACTCAAAACTGATGAGCGGGCACGGGCAGTACACCCTGCTCGGTGTGGTCGTGCTGCTGATCGGGCTGGCCCTGGTGGCCTGGGCAGCCCGCATCCGCAAGGCGCGTTCCTCTTAGCCGGCGTCTCTTGATCGGCGTGCGTCGACTCAATCGGCGTGCGGCGGCCATGACAGCGACCGCAGCGTCCGGATCCGGCCGCTCAGGGTCCGCGACGACGGGTGCCTCGATCGGGCCCGGTTTCTGAGCTCGTCCGTCATTCGGGTGACCTCGCGATCGATGCCGGCGCGGAGCTGACGGACGGCAGGGGAGTCACCGGAGTGCAACTTGAGCTCATCCAGTTGGGCTTGCTGCCGCTCGCGTTCGGCAAAGAGCTGCTCGTCGCTGAAGAACGTGTAGTCGGTGACGCCGTCGGCATCCACCCGGAGCGGTTCGCTGCTCTGCGTCCAACCCAGGTCTCGTGGGTGCGTGCTCATAGGGAGAGCATCGGCTCATTCCGTACCGGACTTGAACGACCTCGACCTTCATCTTCCCTCGCAGCCTCCAGCCGGGGGCCCGGCGCAGGTCTACACTCGGACGGGCGGGATCGGTCCGCACGATAGGCATGGGAGATGAACGTGGCTGATGGCGTCAAGCTCAACGGGCATCATCGGGTGACGGTCGAGAAGATCTTCCAGCACCCGGTCAGCCACAATATTCAATGGCACGATGTGCTGTCCCTCCTGCAGAGCGTGGCCGAGGTGAGCGAGCGGCACGACGGGCGGTACAAGGTGACGTTGGGAGATGAGACCGAGACGCTGGACGCACCGGCCGGCCACGACGTGGACGAGCAGATGGTCATCGATTTGCGGCGGATGCTGAGGGGGGCAGGGATCCTCCCTGAACCGACGTAGGACCGTCAGCGGGTCGAAGAACCGGCCAGATCGGGCAGCGGAAGGTCCAGGCGGAAGATACTGGCATTGGGAACGGTGCCCCAGGGCAAGCCCCTGAGCTCGGCGTCGGCGGCCAGTGATCGAAGCATGCGGATGCTTCCACCGTGGGCCACCACCAGGGCGTCACCGTCTTCGTGCCGTTCGAGCAACTGGCGGAGGAAGCCCGAACAGCGCTGCCGGACGTCGTAGAGCGATTCGCCGCCGGGCGGCCTGGCGTGCTCGTCGACCACATGGCCATCGTGGATCCCCGTGACCGCCACCGAGATGCTCGCCGCAGGCACCCCTTCGGCGATGCCGAAGCACCTCTCCCGCAGCCGATGATCCGTCCGGACCTGGCCACCCAATCGCCGGGCGATGACCGCGGCCATCCGGCGGGCGCGGTAGAGGTCGCTCGAGTACACCGCACCGATCGGTTCTGCGGCCATGAGGTCGGCGACCTGCCTGGCCTGGAGCCGCCCCCTGCGGGTCAGCCTGGCTCCGTCGATCTGGCCTTGGACCCATCCCATGGCGTTCCATGTGGTCTCGCCGTGGCGGACCAGCCAGACGGTCCTCTCCTTGCGTGCTCGGGACATGGAGCCATCGTCGACCATGAACCTGAGAAGAAGCTGAGAGCGCATGAAACGCGGGCTTGGAAGTGGATCGGGGCCCGGACGTGGACCGGGCCCGGGGTCCACCGCACCGGACGCTGTGGCAGCATGGGCGGATGGCCGCCGACAGGATTGAGGTCAAACGGACCATCCCGGCGGATGCCCACACCATCTTCGGTCTGCTGTGCGACCCGAAGGGGCATGTGGCCATCGACAGCTCGGGGATGCTCATGGACGCTTCGGGACAGCCGGTCGCCGCTGTCGGGGACAGTTTCGTGGTCCACATGGACCGCGAGTCGTTGAACGACTATCCGCTGGGCCGGTATGACGTGACCGTCAGCATCACCGAGCTGGTACCGGATCGTGAGATCGCCTGGACGGTCCTCGGCGAGATACGGCCACCCCTCGGCCACGTCTACGGGTACACCCTCGAACCTGTCGAGGACGGGACCCTCGTGACCTCCTACTACGACTGGTCCTCGATCGATCAGACCTGGCGGGACGCGGGGATCTTTCCGATCCTGTCCGAAGGGGCGCTGCGGGCCACCCTCGGGATCCTCGATCGAACGGTGGCGAATCGCAGCCAAGCGTCGTCGGGCTGAACCGAACCGGGGGCAGATCCCGGCTCGGTACCCAGGCGGCGGTGGCGATGAGCGTCGATGTGGCACCATGGAGGCACGCGACGTGTGCCCGATGCGCCCGTGAATCCGATCGGGGGCAGGAGTTGAGAGTGCCGGCTGGACTCCGCAGTGATTCGCACGGCGGCCCGTCACTGAGGGCCGGTGGTCCGGTCGTCAACGGCGCGCTCGTGTCGGCGCTCGTGATGGTGCTGGCCGCGGTCAGCTGCGTGTTGGTGTCGTCCGTGGCCGTCGGACCTGCCGGGGCCGCCCCGGTCTCCCATGTGCCGGTTCCCGCCCCGGTGCGCCACGGCTATTGGCTGGTCGGGCGGGACGGCGGAATCTTCTCCTTCGGATCGGCGCCCTTCTACGGCTCGACGGGGAACCTTCAACTCCAGCGCCCGGTGGTGGGCATCACCCCCACCCCGGACGACCGTGGCTACTGGCTGGTGGCGGCCGACGGGGGGATCTTCGCCTTCGGCGATGCCGGGTTCTACGGCTCGATCCCCGGGATCGGTATCGCTCCCGCCGGCTCGGGCGCCTCGCCCAGTCTGAACGCGCCTGTCGTGGGGATCGTCCCGTCCGTCGATGGTCGCGGCTACTTCATGGTGGCGTCCGACGGCGGCGTCTTCGCCTTCGGGGATGCCCGTTTCGAAGGATCGTGCCCCGGTATCGGCGGATGTGGGGGCCCGGGCAGAGCGGTCGTGCCCGACGCCAGCGGCAACGGCTACTGGCTGGTGACCACGGCGGGCCATGTCCAGACCTTCGGCGACGCCCACTACTACGGGGAGCCGCCGCCACAACCACAGAACGTCCAGATCACCTCCGCCGTGCGCACCTCCGACGGACACGGCTACTGGATCCTCAACCGCATTGGTGTCGTCTATCACTTCGGCAACGCCGCCAACTACGGATCGCTCCCCGTCGGTGACGCGAGCGGTTACAACATCGCCAGCGCCATCTTCCCCACCCTGGGGGATGCCGGCTACTGGATCTCGACCGCGGTCGGCGCCGTCTACAACTTCGGCAAGGCCCCGAACGACGGAAGCATGCTCGGTCATCACCTGAACGGCGCCATCATCGCGGCCACCGGCTGGTGATCGAAGGCGTCGACCCCTGTCGCCGCCGGGGCCCGGTCACGCCGGAGTGAAGCGTTCGGGAACGAACCTGTCCAGGGCACGTGCGGTGAGCGCTCGCTCGATCGGGTCCTCGGATGTCTCGAGACCGAGGATGGTACGCGCCACGTTCAGCGCACTGTAGGGGCCGAGCAGCAACCCCTCCGCGCCATGGCCGGTGGCCACGAAGGCGTTGACCCAGCCGGGCATCCGGCCGAGGATGGCGTGACCGTCAGGTGTCACCGGTCGCGACCCTGCTCTGGTCTCGACCACCGTCGCCTGGGCCAGGCCCGGAGCCGTGCGCAGGCACTCCCGGAGGAGCTGGTGGACCCCGTGCGCCGTCGGCCGATGGTCGAATCCGGCCTCGGCCTCCATGGTCCCGCCGCAGGCCACCCGTCCGTCGGGCCACGGCACCAGGTAGTAGCCGAGCACCGGCTGGACGATGGGCCAGGCGCTGGTGTCCGTGGCCGGAAGGGACAGATGGACGATCTGACCTTTGAGGGGAGCCACGGGGAGAGCCACACCGAGCGTCTGCGCCAGCTCGGCCGTCCAGGCCCCGCCGGCGAGGGCGACCGCGCCGGCGGCTACGGTCCCCTCGCTGGTGACCACCGCAGTGACGGTCCCGTTCCTCCGGTCGACCTCGAGTCCGGTGGCTGCGCCGTCGAGCATCCGTAGCCCCCGGGAGACGGCCGCCCGGCGGAGCGCCACGTTCAGGACCCTGCCGTCGACTCGTCGTGCGGCCGGGTTGAACAGGGCACGTCGGACCGGGCCGAGCGGCGGGAAGTAGCGGGAGGCCTCGGCCGGTTCGATCTCTACCACCAGGCCGGGACAACGGCCTCCGATGAGCCCGGCGGCACGTTCCATGAACTCGTCGTCGCCGGGCCGTTCGGCGATGAGGAGTGAACCGGTGACGGCGAAGCCGGTGTCGGCGACACCGTCGTCCCGGAGGCGGGCGATCAGCGACTCGTAGTGGTGGGCGGCGGCGAGCCCGAAGCCATAGGTGTCCGGGTCGGGATCCTGGCTGGTCTCGGGCGACAGGATGCCCGCCCCGGCGTCCGTCGCCCGGCCCGGGTCTCGCCGGTCCACCAGCACGGTGGTGGCTCCGGCCACCACCAGCTCGTAGGCGAGCGATGCTCCGACCAGCCCGCCTCCGATCACCACGACGTCGGCACCGGGTGGCTGTGGCGTCACCACCGCATCATCGCCGACGGCGGCGCCCGACGCACACGGTGCCGCGTCCCGGTCGTCACCCGTTTCCGGTTCCGGCGGGTGGGCCGGGCGACGGGTCCCCACCCGCCCGATGCCCGGTTCCCGCCTGCCCCGATGCCCGGATCGGCCCGAATCCCGCGACAATCGGACTTCGAGGGTCGACCGGCCGGAATTGTCCGGAATCCAGGGGCGGGATGGGGCCCACTGGTCTAATCTTGACCGGTGACGCCGCTGGCTCTGACGCCGGCCGGCTGACGCGTCTCCCGATTTCCGGGACGGCGGCTGCGTTCCGAAACTCGGGGGGATGATGGGCAATCGCAGGAACTGCTCCTACGGCGCCGACGGGCGTCGTCGGGCACCGCGGTCCGCCGCCCTGATCGCAGCCGGATTGGTCGTGATGGCGGTTCTCTCACCGGTGGTCACAGGCAGTGCGGGGGCCACTGGTGCCCCGTCGAAGATCCGGTTCGGGTTTGCCCCCGAGATCCCCTCCGGTGCTGCGGCGGTGTCGCCCCTCACCTCCGCCGCCATCCTCCGCGTCGATGTGGTCCTCCAGCCTCGGGATCCGGCCGCCCTCACCTCCTATGCCCGAGCGGTGTCGACGCCAGGGTCGGGCCAGTACCGGCACTATCTCAGCGAGGCGCAGTTCGTGGCCCGCTTCGGCCCGACACGAGGGACGGTCGAATCAGTCAGGCGGGCCCTCATCGGGTCCGGGCTGCACCCCGGGGCGGTGAGCAGCAACGACCTGAGCATCCCGATCCGTGCCACTGCGGCGCGGCTGTCCACCGCGTTCGCCACCGGGTTCCGGCGCTATCGGGTGCTCGGGGGACGGATCGCCTATGCCAACACCGACGCCCCCCAGCTACCGGGATCGGTGGCCTCGTCCATCCAGTCGGTGGTCGGACTCGATGATCTGAACCTGGCCGCACCGGCCGGTAGCCAGTCGAGCAGCGGAGGCGTCCCGGCCGATGCCAGGCCCAGCTCGGGCGGCGGACCCAAGGCATGCACGACGGCATCGATCGATGCCGCAGAACAGGGCTCGCACACCGCTGACCAGGTGGGGACGGACTACGGGTTCCCCAGTTTCTACGGGCAGGGCGACCTGGGCTCGGGCCAGGCGGTTGCGCTCTACGAACTGCAGGGTTTCGGGTCCGCCGACATCGCCACCTACCGAACCTGTTTCAAGACGTCGACGCCGGTCACGACCGTGAACGTCGACGGTGGGCCGTCTGCCGGCTCGGGGGTGGGCGAGGCCGACGTCGACATCGAGCAGGTGATGAGCCTGGCCCCGGACGTCCACATCCTCGTCTACCAGGGTCCCAACAGCGGCGCCGGCGGCTACGACACCTACAACTCGATCATCGCCCAGGACGAGGCCAAGGTGATCTCAACGTCGTGGGGCCTGTGCGAGACATTGCTCGGGAGTGCCACGGCCCGGTCCGAGAACACGCTCTTCGAGGAGGCGGCGGTCCAGGGGCAGACCGTCGTGGCCGCGGCGGGCGACGAGGGATCCGAGGACTGCGTCGCCGAGGCGAAGGGAAAGGTCACGAACGACACCCTGGCGGTGGACGATCCCGCCAGCCAGCCCTTTGTCACCGGCGCGGGAGGCACGTCGTGGACGGCGGCTGGGGCCCCGCCCACCGAGCGGGCGTGGAACGATGGCCCGACGTGTTGCTGGGGGGCCGGGGGCGGCGGCATCTCCGAGCTGTGGGCCATGCCGTCCTACCAGGCCGACAGCGGCGCCGTCGGGGTGATCAATCCCGATTCCTCGGGCACGATCTGTCATGCCGCCACTGGTGCGTACTGCCGTGAGGTGCCCGATGTCTCTGCCCTGTCCGGGTCGTATCCGTACCTCGACTACGTCGGCGGGAGTTGGGGGAGCTGGGGTGGAACCAGCCTGGCCGCCCCGCTCTGGGCCTCGCTCATCGCACTGGCCGATGCGTCGGCCAGTTGCAGCGGGAAGGACATCGGATTCGCCAATCCGATCCTCTACCAGGTCGCCGCGGCCGATCCCACCGCCTTCAACGATGTCACCGTGGGCGACAACGATCTGACCGGGAAATCGAACGGGATGTATCCGGCCACCGTGGGTTACGACATGGCCACCGGTCTGGGCACGCCCAACGTCTCGTCGCTGTCCGGCGAACTGTGTGCGGCTGCACCTGTCGACCCGGTGTCGGTGACCGATCCGGGAGGGCAGCGCACCCACGTCGCCTCTGCCGTGAGCCTTCAGATCGAGGCCACCGATTCCACCGCCGGCCAGACGCTCACCTACCGGGCCGTCGGGCTCCCGAATGGCGTGGCCATCAACCGAACCAGCGGCCGGATCTCCGGGACACCGAGCGTCCGGGGCCGCTTCGCCCCGTTCGTGACGGTCCGTGACGGTGACGGCGCCAGTGCGTCGGTGGCCTTCTCGTGGGTGGTCGACCTGGCCATCACCAGCGCCACGAGCGCCAGGGCCACGATCGGAGAGACCTTCTCCTTCACCGTGCGGACCACCGGGGTACCGAGAACGTTCACCGTCTCTCCCAAGCCACCCTCAGGCCTCCGGTTCAAGAACCTGAAGAACGGAACCGCCACCCTGTCGGGGACCCCGAGCCGCCGGCTGGCCGCGGGGAGGTACCCGCTGGTCTTCGAGGCCAACTTCGGCACCAAGAAGTCGCCTGACGTGGTCGCTCAGCACTTCACGCTGACACTGTTCTCCTGACCGGCTCCGCCCCCGGTCATGCCCCCGTCGCGGTTGGAGCCGCCCCGCCGGGCTCGGTGTCCTGTTCCAGGAAATCGATCACATCGGTGATGCTGCGGGGGTCCTGGGCCAAAAAGGCGTGGCCACCCTCGTAGGTGTGCAATTGGGATCCGGCGATCTGTGACGCCAGCGCGGCACTGTTGCCCGGGGGGGCGATCCCGTCGAAGCGGCCACATGCCACGTAGGTGGGGCAGGAGATGGACGGGAGCCGGTCCCAGACGTCGTGGTGGCGACGCGCCTCGAGCTGGAAGCGATTGCCCTGTCCGCGCCCCGGTTCGGGACCAGGGGCCCGGCGCTCCATGGCGTCGACCAGGTCCCGGTCCTTCGGGTGCGAGGCCAGCCACTCCGGGTCGAACCGGGTATCGATCAGCTGGCGGCGTGTCTGCTTCCGCTCGTCTTCGCTCATGCGCTCCAACTCGTGCAATGGGTAGGAAGATCCGCCTTCGCCCCCTGCCGACGTGCACAAGAGCGCCAGCCGTTCGATGCGCTGCGGTGCAGTGACGGCGAGCTCCTGGGCGACCATGCCTCCGAAGCTGATGCCCAACACCCGGGCCGTGTCCCAGCCGACCGCGTCCAACACTGCCAGCGCATCACGGGCGCACTGCGACATGTCGTAGGGACTGGCGGGAAGACCGCTGCGCCCCATGCCCCGGTAGTCCCAGGCGACGAGGTCGAACGGCCGGGCGAAGACGCCGAGCAGCAGCCCCGAGCCCTCGATGGTGGATCCCGATCCGTTGAGGAAGAGAAGCCGGGGACCGACCCCACGCCTTTCGTAGTAGAGGTCGACACCGTCCGATGATGCGATGGGCATGCGCGGGCATCGTAGGCGAGGATGGCGCCCCACCACCCTCCAGGGTGGACGCTCGTCGGACTCGCTTACCGTGCTCTGAACAGGTGCTCGGCCAGCTCGGGAAATTGGCCGATGCCGTCGATCACCCGGTCGGGGCGGCCCGGTGCCTCGTCGAGGTCCGAGGGCCGGAATTTGCCCGTCCTGACCAGCACCCCGGTCATCCCGACCGCCTGGGCACCGAGGACGTCGGACACCAGGTCGTCGCCCACCATGGTGGTGCCCTCAGCATCTACGCCCAGGTCGGCGAGCGCCCCCTCGAAGAAGGCAGCTGCCGGCTTGCCCACCACGGTGATCTCGATGCCGGCTGCCGCCTCCAGGCCGACGACGAACGCCCCCATGTCCAAGGCCGGTCCGGCCGCCGTCTGGAAGCGGGTGTTGCGGTGCAGCGCCACTACCGGTACTCCGTCGAGGGCCAGCTTGAACGCGGCATCGAGCTCCGCGTAGCCGACCGCAGGACCGGCGCCCCCGAGGAGCACCACATCGGCCGAGTCGGCCTCGGCGAGCTCGACCCCTTCCAGATCCTCACTGAGGTCGCCCTCGTTCACGACCAGGCAGCGGGCACCGGGGTGGTGCTCGGCCAGGTAGGTGGCCGCGCTGGTGACGGCGGTGAGGACGTGATCGACCCCGACACGGAAGCCGGCCTCCGACAGCCGCGCGGCGATCTGGCTGCGGGTCCGGGACGACGTGTTGGTCACGAGCCGGAAGGGGACGTCATGGCCGAGCAGCCAGTCGACGGTCTCGAGCGCACCGGGCAACGGTTCCCACGACACGATCAGGACTCCGTCGATGTCGAGCATGACCGCGTTGCCCATGGGCGATGCTATCGCGGGTTCCCACCGTCCCCGTTGGAAGGAACCGGCAACAGACGGCCGGCCGGCTACGCCGGTGAGGCCGGCTACGCCGGTGAGGCCGGCTCCGGGGTCGGTGACCGTTCGCGGGTGCCCGACACCTTCGATCGGGCGTGCCGGCGAACCATGGTGGCGGTTGCGTCCGCATCACTGATGGTCAGGGCCACCACGGCCCCCAACAGGGCCACCCCGGCCGCGGCCAGGAACGCGGCGTGGTACGCGGCCAGGTGGGCCACCGAATGCCCGGCCACCAGCCGGGTGGTCCCGACCGCGGCCAGCACCGTCGTGACCAGCGACACGCCGAGCGCGCTTCCCAGCTGTCGCTGGCTGTTGAAGAGTGACGAGGCGTAGCCGGTGTCGGCATTGGAGATGGTGGCGAACGAGGCAGCCTGCGACGAGACGATCACCTGGGCCATCGACAGGCCCATGGTGAACATGAGGAGGCGCATCCACCACAGGTCGGTGTCGAATCCGATCAGCGACATCGAGCCGGCTGAGCACGCCACGCCGACGAGCCCGGCCGACACCAGGCGCCGGGGACCGATCCGGGGATAGAACACCCGGCTGGCCAGTTGGGCCCCGACCATCACCCCGATGGCCTCGGGGAAGGTGTTGAGCCCGGACTCGAGGGCATTGAGCCCCAGAGCGATCTGGAAGAACAGGGGGGCCGCGAACAGCACGCCGAGGAACGCGGCCATGGCGATCATCAGCACCAGGCTGGTGGAGCGGAAGAGACGGTTGGTGTAGAGACGCAATTTCAGCAGCGGTTTGCTGGTTCGCAGCTCCACCGCGACCAGGCAGGCCAGCAGGACCGCCCCGAGCACGAGACTGGTGATGATCTCGGGGCTGCCCCAGCCCCGGTCGGGGCCCTCGCTGACCCCGAACATCAATGAGGCGAAGCCGATGCCGGACAGCAGGAACCCCGGGAGGTCGAACCGGCCCGGGTGAGGTTGGCGCTGTTCTCCGAGGAAGACCAGGCCGAAGGCGAAGGCGAGGATCCCGATGGGAAGGTTGACGAAGAAGACCCACCGCCATGAGAGCTCCGTCACCAGCAGCCCACCGAGGACCGGACCCAGGGCCGGGGCCACCGCGGTGGGCACGGTCAGGATGCTGGACGCCCGCACCCGTTCTTCGGGAGGAAACGTCCGGAACAGCATGGCCATGCCGACGGGGGTCAGCATCCCCCCGCCCACCCCTTGGATGACCCGGAAGAACACCAATTGGGGAAGGCTGTCGGCCAGGCCGCAGAGGGCCGACGCCAAGGTGAACACCGCGATGGCGAAGAGCAGCACCCGTTTCGATCCCAGGCGGTCCCCGAGCCAGCCGGCCGCAGGGATGAACACGGCCAGGCTGACCAGGTAGCCCACGGCCACCGCATCCAGCGCCGTCTCCGGCACGTGGAACTGTCGGCCGATGGACGGGAGGGCCACGTTCACGATGGTGATGTCCATGATGTTCATGAACATGGCCGCCACGAAGACGACGCTCACGCTGACCTTGGGATTGATGCGAATGCGCGGCATGGACAGGTTCCTCTGCGGTGACTACTCCTGGCAAACGCTGGCGCCCGACCGGGCATTCCACCGCCACCGCCACCTCCACTCCGACCGGAACGTCGGCGACCATCCCGGGATGGCCCCAATTCCCTTCGGATCGATCGAACCCCCCGGATCTTCGGTGAGGTCCTGCCCTCGTTCAGGAGCCGCTCACCTTGCGCAGGGCCTGTTCGGGGCTGTGTCGGTGACGCTTCATGGCTGAAGTCATCCTCCACTTTGGGGTCAGGATGCTCACAGCAGGTTGGATCAGAATATGGGGACCTCGTCAGTCGAGCCGGGTTCCGCCCCCCGGCCCGGCCTCTAGGTCCAGCCCGCCCCTACTAGTCGGCCAATTTCGGAGTCCGCCGTTGCGTGGAAAGGCAAGGGTCCGAAGTGCCAAAGCTGCGGGTGGCGGCCAACTGGGGCATACGCAATATGCGGGCCGGCGCCTGCAAAGTCAGGGGTGCCGCTTGCAGGCGTTATTTCATAACATGCCTTGCAACAGGACAGGTACAGGCATCAACGCTGAAGGCACTTCCGCCACCAGGTCGGCGGAGTGAGGGAGCGCTGCGACCCGCTCGTTCGAGCAGTCGCGCAACGTTGCCCTCAGTGCCAAAGTACCGAAAGGGGCATTTGGGGAATACCTGCGTCGGCCCGGTTCATTTAGGTGAGTAGCCATCCCCGTGACCGAGGCGCCCTGAAGCGCCACCGAACGTCCAGCAGTTCGTCCCAATAGAGCAACCATGAAGATCACGTCCCGTCCCCTTAGGCTCATCCTGGCCATCACACTTTCTGCCGGAATGCTCGCGGGAGTGGAGGCTACTTCCGTCACTTCTGCCTCGGCCACCGCCACGCCCACCCTCGACCTCAAGGTGCTGCTGGTCGGCAGCGGGTCGACCGACCCGACCACCACTGCGTGGGCGTCGGCGCTGACCAATGAGGGCGTGCCGTATACAGAGGTCACCTCTACCGGCAGCTACGGTTCCGAGACGGTCACCCTCCCTGCTCTCACGACGGGCTCGGTGGGCAACTTCAACGGGGTGGTGATCGCCGACTCGCCCGCGGCCTTCGCTTCGGGGCAGCTGAGCACTCTCGACACCTATGAGGCCACCGACGGGCTCCGCCAGATCGACGGCTACACCTACCCCTACCTCGGGATTACCGACGCGTCGGGCGGGGCTCTCGACGGCACCTCCGGGACCCTCACCGCGGCCGGTCTCACCGCCCTGCCCGAACTGGTCGGAACGATCCCCTTTGACACCGGCACCTACGGCTATCCGGCCTCGGTCAATGCTGGTGCCCCCTTCACCCCCTGGCTCGACAACTCCACGGGCCAGGTCCTCGCCGGCGTCTACCAGCACCCCGCGAGCGATCTCCAGGCCAACGTGTCCGAGCTCGAGCTTGACTTCGACTACAACGCCAACCAGCTCCAGTGGGAACTGCTCGCCCCCGGGCTCATCAACTGGGTCACCGAGGACACCCACCTCGGCCTCTACCGCAACTACTTCGGCCAGGACGTGGACGACAACTTCATCTCCGACAACGAGTGGAGCTCCCAGTACCAGTG
>JBEKIU010000117.1:0-13273 GCA_050011635.1 Acidimicrobiales bacterium | reverse complement strand
GCCCATTTCTCGGCCATCGTCGGGGTGGGGGGGTGTCCCGCTTCGACTCCGCCCCAGACGATCTGCCCAAATCCGCAGTACACGCTGGCAGGGGCGGGCGGGGCGTACAGCCTCACGCTGTCCGCTGGGAAGTGGGGTACCGCAGGCTTCTATGAGCTGGCAGGCTTCGGTGGCCAGTTCATTGGAGCCAACTCCACAGTGACTGTGACCGCGGGCAAGGTCACCCACCAGAACTACTCCGTGGCCTACAAGGCGCCGGGCACCGTCAGAGGCACCGTGACGATCACCGGCGTCCCGAAGGGGGTTACTGTGGAAAGTCAGACGGTGGTCGCATGCCCGGCAAATGACCCTGACACCGGAGGAACTGTGCCCATCGTTTGCGTCACCGGGGGCACGGCCAACTACTCGCTCACGACATTGCCCCCCGGACCTTGGCTGCTCTACCCGGGCTACTCGACGATCTACGGTTCGATCACCTCGAAGTCCGGTCTCCCAGTAACCGTGGTCTCGGGCAAGTCAGTCACCAAGGATCTGACCTTCGCCTACCAGAAGCCCACCGAAGGCCTGGTCGATGGAACAGTCACCGTTACCGGCGCGCCCCCCGGCTTCAATGGGTACACGGGAGCTATCGCCTGCAAAGGTACGGCCGCGCCGGATTGCCCAATGCCAACTTCGTCATACCAGGTCGGGAATCCCTCCCAACTTCTGTTGTCGGCAGGAACATGGAGCATAACGGGTGACTACCAACTCAACTTCGACGGTGGGACATTCACGGGACCAGACGTGAATGTGAAGGTCGTGGCCGGTGTGACCTCGAAGGTGAACCTTTTTGTGCACTATGTCGCACCGGGGGCCCTGATCGGCCTGGTCACCGTGACAGGTATTCCATCGGGCACTCACATCGAAGATGCGATCGTGCTGGCCTGCCCTGCGGCGGACCCTTACGTGCCGCCGGCGTCCCCCGGTCCGATGTGTGCCGAAGCCGGCACTCCTCTGGAAGCCGACTACAGCCTGACGACTCTGCCGCCAGGATCGTGGCTGCTGTATCCGGGCTATGCCGCGTACCCTTCTTATTCACTTTCTCTCTCTTCGAAGGGGATCGCGGTCACGGTCACGAGCAAGGCGGTGACGATTCGCAATCTCACGGTTGCATACCAGGGGTGACTATTGACGCGTAGACGCTCGGACGTAAACAGGGGTGGTTACCGATAAAGGCACCGTCCTCCGTGGCTTCCGAGTCGGGGGCAGCGTGCCACCCCGACCGGCGTTCCGGGATGCCCCCAACCCATCATCCTGGGCCGAAACGCCAACACCCTCCGGGCTGAGTCGGCCACTCTCGGCAACCATGGTTGTTGCCTCTGACGATCCGTGTTATCAGTTCCGAGCGAGGTGCCTGATCGGCACCTCGGAGCGGAAGGTGATTGGATCAATGGGTGTTCGTCGTTTGAGAAGTGTGCGGGCCGTGCTGGCTGGCTCGCTGGTGTTCGGGAGCGTCGTAATGGCCTGGGTGATCGGTGATGCGGTGCCCGCCTCGGCGACGGCCCCATCGATCGTGAAATGCAACGCGGGCGGCAACCTGCAGACAGCCATCAACGCCGCCTCGGAAGGATCGACGCTCATCGTGCACGGGACCTGCACAGGGAACTTCACCATCGCCGAGAGCCTCACCCTGCAAGGATCCGGCACCCTCAGCGGGACCGGGCACGACGGGCCGGTGCTGACCATAAACAGCGGAACCGCCTTTTTGAACAACTTGACGATTGAGAACGGAAACGACACCAGCAGTGTCGGCGGCGGGATCTTCAACAGCGGCGTGCTCACACTCAGGAACAGCACCGTGTCGGACAACACTGCGATCTATGGCGGCGGCATCTGGAACCAGGGCACGCTGACCGTCACGAACTCCACCGTGTCGGGCAACACCGCCAGCGTCGTTGGCGGTGGTGGTGGCGGCATCCTCAGCTACAGCGGCACGTCGGCCATCACGAACAGCACCGTGTCGGGTAACACCGCCAGCGTCAACGGCGGGGGCATTTACAACTACAGCAGCGCGTTGACCGTCACGAGGAGCCTCGTTTCGGACAACGGCGCCCCCAACGGCGGAGGCATCTTCAACTACAACCAAGCCCCCGGCACGCTGACGCTGATCAATTCATCCATCAACAAGAACACCGCTACCGAGGGCGGCGGTGGCATTTACAACCTAGGCACGGTCACCCAGCCCTCCACCGACAAAGGCGGGGTGAGCATCAACGGCAACACCTCTGGTGGCAACGGTGGTGGGTTCGACAACGAGGGCGGCACGGTCACCCTCCCCAATGCAGCCGTCATCAGGAATAGTGCCGTAAACGGTGGCGGTGTCTACAACGATGGCGGCAGCGCGTTCAGCGCCAATAACACCTCTGTCAACCACAACACCGCGACCAGAGATGGAGGCGGCATCTACAACAACGGCAGGTTGAGTCTGTCCCCCTCGGTGAGTGTCAACTTCAACACCGCCGCCTCTGGCGGCGGGATCTACACCACCGTCGTGCTCTCGCCGCCCGTCCCCGCAGGCGACGTGGCGCACAACATTCCCGACAACATCGTCGTCGTTTAACTCCGTTCGGCAGAGAGGGGGTCCGCCGCTCTGGCGGGCCTCCTCTCCCGATAGCTCCTCAGCGGTCGAGCTGGATTCGCTTGGACTGATGGCCCACGACGCCTGTGGCATTGCGGCCCATGGGGTGCCCCCAGGATGCGATTACATGGGTGGTTGGCGACCAGCAAGCACCGGGGCCATGGGCGTTGGTCACCTCTCCTCGGCGATCTGATCGGCTTCCGCCAGTTTTGTTACGGAGTGTCGCAGAAGGTTCAGGGTGCCGCCGTCAGACGAAGTGGAGTTCGCTGACAGCGAGCGCACCCTGGCCAATATGCGCCGCCGAGCCGGCAGTATCGACTCCGCCCGGTCTGACTCGATCGCGGTGCGGGTCTCGGCGCGAGTGGCTAGAGCTCGATCCTCTCGAGATCGCGCTGGGCCGGCCCGTTGACGAGCTCGCCCTCGGCGCTGAAGCGCGAGCCATGGCAGGGGCAATCCCACGTTTCGAGCGTGACGTTCCATTGCACCGAGCAGCCGAGATGTGGACACTTCTTCGAGAGCACGGTGACCTGGCCGGAGGCGTCGCGGTAGGCGGCGATCTTTCGTCCTTTCTCCTCGACGATCGCGCCCTCTCCCGGCTTCAGGTCAGCGAGCGAGCGGCCGACGGTGTGAACGATCAGAACGTCGCATTCGGCGCGGTGCGAGACCGTGTTCGGTACCGAGCCGAGCACGCGTCGAGCGCCGGCGAGGCCCTTGTTGCCCACTATGACAAGATCGCTTCCGTCCTCATCGGCCAACCGGGCGATTGTCTTGCCTGGATCGCCGCTTGCGATCTGCTGCGGTAGATCAGGCTCTCCCAGGCGCTCTGCCGTGTCTTTGAGCACGATCCTGCCCATGAGCTCGTCCCCGACGTGGGCAAGCGTGATGGTCGCGCCGAGGGCCCGGCCGAGCGCAGCGCCGAGGTGAGCGGCATGGTCGGCTGTGGACGAACCATCGGTTGCGATCAAGACAGAGCGGTACCGAACAGGCTGGCGCTCAACGGCGTTCGCTTCACGCCCGTGGTTCCCGGTGCGCACGATGAGGACGCTGCACGGTGCCGAATGCGAGATTCGGTCCGGAACTCCACCAGGCCGCAGCCGTCGTCCCGCTCCCATGCCGACGTCGCCGATGACAATCAGCTCGGCGTTGATGTGCTCGGCGAACTCGACCAGCGCTGCCGCCGGCTCTCCTTCCACCACCTCGCTCCAGGCACCGACGCCCGTCGCCTTCACCCGGTCGCGAGATTCCTTGACCGCCTCCCCGGCCGCCAGCTTCGAGCCCGCGCTCCCCTCGAATGCAGAGACGACAACGAGCTGCCCGCCGGTAGCTTGCGCGAGCGCCGTCGCGGCGTCCTCGGCGATCCGAGCAGTCGCGGAACCGTCGGTGCCGAGGAGGATAGTTTGAAATACGACTAGGTCGTCCATGTTCCGATGTCCTACCAGACCGGCTGCCAGACCATCAGGTAGGCAATGAACAAGAGCCCAGCCGTCCCCACCCATAGGCTCAGCAATGGCACCCGTGAGTCGACCAGCTGCTCGATTTCCCTCGGACCAACGGCCGTCCCTCCGCCCTGCGCAATCACCATCACCCGGCGCAGCCGGCGAAAGTATGGCCTGGTCAGCGCCCACATAAAGACCATCTCGGCAAGAAACACGCCGAGCGCCACGCTGATCCAGGCCTGGCCCCACCAGTGCCCGTCAAACCCAGCGCCGATTCCGCCGAGCAGCAAAAGGAAGGTGAAGATGTAGAACGCCGTGGTCGTGGATGCCGAGAGGTCGAGCAGAGTGCGTAGCCGCTCGGGCTCGCGCTCTCTGCGAACCGCGAGCGTCATCCACGCGCTAACCCCGTGCGTTAGCACGAATCCGAGCACGCCCACGACGTGGATGAAGACCAATACGTTGTACAAATCGCTATTCCCACCTCGATGCTCGAGACTGCGGCAG
Source organism: Acidimicrobiales bacterium (assembly GCA_050011635.1). GTDB lineage: Bacteria > Actinomycetota > Acidimicrobiia > Acidimicrobiales > RAAP-2 > Bog-756. Next base: position 8,716 of record JBEKIU010000117.1, on the reverse strand, counting down.
CGAGCCTATAACGACGGCGAGGTCAACCGCTCGTCAACAGTTCAGGCGTTCGGTCGTGCCGCAGAGCTGGGAGGACCGAGCGGCCTGGGCCATGGCGATGAGTTCTTCCGCAGGTTGGACGACCAGCTGGAGTTGACTGTCGTCTCGTTGCTAGCCGGGGATAGATGTAGAAACAGTCGTACTTCTTACTGCCGGTGGCGGATGCGGATTGGGCAGTGCGCTTATTGGTTCCGGTGATCGAAGTGGCGTCCAGGTTTCCCGTGCACGGAATGTCTTTGATGCCGGGGCGACAAAGCCAAACCGTCCTGGCGGCGTCCGCCGTGGGAACTGTCTTGGAGGCGCTGACACTCGAGGCAGATGCAGCAGAACTGCTTGAGGACAGGCAGCCCGTGCCGACTCCCACGGCAATGATAACTACCAGGCTCACGGCGAGCGGAGCCCGACTGCCGGAAACCCGATTGATGTTCAGGCATTAGGATGTTCAGGGATTAGACGGTACTCGTCCGATGCGCTGAGAAAGCCCTGAGAGCTTGCTGTGGACCTACGCAGAAGTGCCGCTCGGCCACGGTCGATAACCACCGCTGACCTCCGATCATCAGGGGCACCCCGAAGGCAGCGGTGGCAGACTGCTAGGCATGGCGCCAGTCATCTCTGGAAGGCACTTACTCGATCCGGCCATCATCGACGAGCCCTATAGCTTCTACGCGAACTTACGGGAAGATGCGCCCGTATGGGAAGTGCCTGGCACCGGGATCTTCACCGTGGCCACATTCCAACTCCTCGCCGAGGCTGCTGGCCGAGTGGAGGACTTCTCGTCGAACATCAACTGCCTCCTCTACCGAGATGAACGTGGCATGCCTTGTCGGCTCCCCTTCAACGAAGACGGAGTCCGGGCGCTGGCCACAGCAGATCCTCCTACGCATGCAGTGCATCGGGACACAGTGTTCCCTGAACTCGTGGCCAATCGCATGGCGGCCCTGGAACCGGACATCGTGGAGATTGCTGAGGGCTGTGTGGCTGGGGCGCTCAACAAAGGGTCCGTGGATTTCATGACAGCCGTCGGCAACGTTGTACCCATCACGATGATCAGCCGTCTCATCGGATTTCGTGACAGTGACATCGACCAGCTGTTGGAGGCGGCTTTTGACTCGACCGCCATGCTGGGATCGACACTGTCCTACGAGGAGTTAGTCGACCTCATCGCCCGGATCGGGGAAATCGGGGCGTGGATTTCCTCTCAGCTCTCAGCCGCCTTGCGTGAGCCGATGGACGACCTGCTCGGGGCCGTCGCCCTGGGCGTCAGGAGTGGAGCACTTTCCGAGGTTCAGGCCTACGGCGTTCTCCACACGCTTCTCAGCGCCGGTGGTGAGTCCACCACGAGCCTGATTGGGAATGCTGTACGCATGTTGGCTGAACATGGCGATCTTCAAGATCGGCTGCGTGAAGATCCCGAGTTGATCCCGATATTCGTGGAGGAGGCTCTGAGGTTGGAGCCACCCTTCCGCTACCACATGCGCTCCGTTCCAAACGACACGGAACTCGGCGGTGTGGAGATCCCGGCTGGAGCAACCGTCCTGCTTCTTTGGGGCTCAGCCAATCGCGACCCCGCCATCTTTGATCATCCTGAGACCATCGACCTGACCCGGCGGGTTCCACGACGACATGTCGCATTCGGAAGGGGCATCCACCACTGCGTTGGGGCACCCCTCGCTCGGGTTGAAGCCAGGAACGTGCTCAGGGTTCTACTGGCCCGAACGAGTGACATCACACTCGATCCACAGCGCCCGCCGAGATGGGCGAACAGCCTCATGGTCCGTCGTCATGAAGGACTGCCTGTGCACCTGGTGGCCTCCTGACCGGGGTGGCCTGTGGGTGCCGATCAGCCACACTCGACAACGTCCGGCTGATCCATCGGTTCGGGGCACTCGGTGGTCCTCAAAACCTAGGATGAAGTCCAAACACCCGATCCGAGGAGCTGACTCCCGCCGTGGGCAAACTCATCTATTCAGCGATCTCATCCTTAGATGGCTACGTAGAGGACGAGGACGGCAATTTCGATTGGGCAGCACCAGACGAAGAGGTGTTCGCCTTCGTCAATGATCTCGAGCGGCCGATTGGAACCTATCTTTATGGCCGCCGTATGTACGAAACGATGGCCGGATGGGAGACCGATGAGTTCATCCGGGACCGACAGCCCGTCATGGCGGACTTTGCCGAGATTTGGCGTGCAGCGGACAAGGTCGTGTTCTCCAGAACCTTGGAGGCGGTATCGAGCGCAAGAACCAGGATCGAGGGGACGTTCGACCCCGAGATGATCCAGAAGATGAAATCGTCAGCGAAAAGTGACCTGACCGTTGCTGGTGCCGAGCTGGCATCGCTGGCGTTTCGGGTCGGGTTGATCGACGAGTGTCATCTCCTTCTCAATCCGATAGTAGTGGGAGGTGGGAAGCGGGCTCTGCCGAGCGAGGTCCGGACACGGCTTGAGCTGCTCGATGAAGGACGATTTGCCAACGGCGTTGTCCACCTCCACTACTGCGTGACCGATTGAACACCGCATCTGTCCCGGCGTTGTGGGTCACCCTAAATATCCGAAGATGATTTCTCCTACGTTGGCCATGGCCATCCGGGGAAGCGGCGAGACCTGTCAGGGACCGGACCGATCAAGGAGTCAAGGCATGGGTGATCTGGACCTTCAGAGACTCATGGACAAGCAGTCGATCACTGAACGACTCCTTGACTATGCGAGGGGGGTTGATCGGATCGATCGCGAGTTGATCCGGTCGGTTTTCCATGAAGACGCTCATCTGGACTACGGAGCGATGTTCATAGGCAGCGGAGAGGAGTTCGCCGACTTTATCGGCGTAGTACACCCCGCCATGGAGGCTCACAGTCACCATCTGAGCAACATCTACATCACCGTCGATGTGGATCGGGCTGGAAGCGAAACCTATGTGCTGGCCAGGCTGAGGTCCCGGGGGCCTCACGGCACCCTGAACGATACGGCTACATCCGGGCGTTACGTGGATCAGTGGTAGCGGATGCGATTGACCGTGCCAGATCGTCGGCTGGCCCGGTACGGATCCTCTACGTCCCCAAACCTGAGTAAGACGAGCCGGACCGGGACCACCGGCGGCGAGGCTGTGGAGAGTGTCGGAGTGGCTCCTCACGTAGCAGCAAACGTGAAGTGCGGTTGAGAGGCAGGTGATATCCGCCCGGCTCCCGGTGGTCGGGCGCCCTCGTCTCCCTCCCCCTGGGCGCCGTCGAACCTGAGCTATGGCTGAGGGCCAGCGCCGTCAGCAAAGCGCGGATCACCAGGGTGCGGTACTATGTGTGGCATGGTACCCCGCAGTACAGAGAAGCTAATGACCCAGATGCGGCGAGGTGCCATCGAGTACTGCGTGCTCGCCCTCCTGCGCGACCAGGACACGTACGGCTTCGAGCTGACCCGTGCGCTGTCGGACGCAGACGGATTGGTCACCAGCGAAGGGACCGTGTATCCACTTCTCAACCGCCTCAGGCGAGACGGCCTGGTGGACACCTTCTGGCAGGAATCGACGCAGGGTCCACCACGCCGTTACTACCGCCTCACCAGGAGCGGACGCCTAGCCGTGGAGGCATTCCGTCAGCAATGGGTTGTCTTCCGGGACAGCGTGGACAAGTTGATTGACGTTGGGGGTCCGACATGACGGCGATCAAGACGGACGAGCTGGTGGAGGAGTATCTGCATCGTCTGGAGATGGCACTCCGTCCACTCCCGCAGTCACGACGAGATCAACTCGTCAGCGAGATCGCCGCACACATCGAACAAGGTCGTGCAAGAGCACAAGGGGAATCGGAGGCCGCTGTACGAGAGATTTTGGACCGGCTGGGTGAACCCGAAGACATTGCGGCAGCGGCTCTGAGTGACGAACCCGCCGAACGTCAGACCAGCCGGCTCACCGGTGGATCGCTGATCGCGGTGGTGCTGGCCGTTGTATTGGTGGTCGGCGTCACGACCGCTGGCCTATTGGGGGCATTCACATCCGGTGGTAACGGCTCCAACCAGCAACTGCCGCCCTCCACGGTGGCTGCACGCGTCGCAGTTCCAAATGTCCTTCGCGAGAGCGCCACTGAGGCCACCGCCGTGCTGCGAGCGGCTGGTTTGACGAGTCAGGTGGTATTGAGGCCCAGCAGCTCGTTTCCGCCAGGCGACATCGTTTCCGTGTCCCCCCCGACTGGCTTCGCAGTCAACGTGGGATCGGTGGTGAAACTCACCGAGTCAGCAAGCCCGGCGCCCACAGAATCTCCTTCAAACTGGCCCGCAGAAGGCAGCCGCCTCACGGCAGGCATGAAAGCAAACCACGTTCACTCACCAGAGGGTGACTTCGCCTACCAATCGCTTCCCGTGAACATCACTGGAAACGGCGTGTATTACCTGGACTACGGACCTGTGAGCAGCAGCTTCAATCCGACCCCGCGTCCTCTATCACCGTTTACCTTGAGCTATGACTTCCCACAGAATGCTCGATTCATGATCGACGTGCATGGCGGCACCCTCATGAGCCTGAAGGGCGGGCGGTATTACCAGGCCCAGGCGCGCGTGACGCAGTTCGCTGCGCCCTATCCGCACTTCACTGGTTGGATCTACCCCTAGCTCTCCCACCCAAGTGCCGTCCCCAGGCGCATGCGCGTTCTGGCCATTGCTACACGTGTACGACGGCGACTTCCAAACGTCCCGTTCGAAACCAACTGGAGTACCGGGGCTCAGGACTCAGCAGGATTCAACTGCTGCCCTTCGCACGTGCGTGCTCTTCGGTGCCCATTGCCGACCGGTGTGACCAGGATGTCCGAACGAAGTCCCTGGTCAGGAGATGTCCCCGCTCCATTCGCACATGCGTGGGTACGCAGTACCGAGGCTCAGGATCGGAGACCTGGCCGAAAAGAGCGTGACGGCAGGAACCAGCAAGGAGGCCCGGTGCATCGGGAACGACCCTCAACCCGATGGCGAATGGCGACGCGGTGGCAACGTCCCAGCTGCCGGGCCCTCTTGTCCCCGGTCGGGCGAGGCGCGACACTGTCGAAATGGTAAAGCGTGCGAGGGAAAGATCCGCTGACTTGATCCACGAGCGGCCCAAGGCTGAGTGGCACCCACTGCTCGACGAGCTCACCAAAGTGCGAACCGGCGATGATGTCACCATCGAGCTGCTCGACGCTGAGTTCGGCGATGAATTCGAGGCGGAGAAGATGCCACTCGCCTACGTCGAGTACGACGAACACGCCGACGAAGCGTCGGTGGCTGTGGGGGGTCGCGACGGTCGCTACCCGGTGGTATTCCGCCATTCGATCCAACACCCCACCTCCATCCTGACCGACTCGAAGCCGCCTCAACTTCCCCTCGTGATCCAGATCGTGGGAGCCGACGGGTCCGAGACCCTGGTCACCGTGCTCCCCCGCTCATAGCTGGAGTGTTCCGCATCACCAGTGAGCTGTGACCGGCTGAGCGTTGCCGACTCAGCTCGAAGGATTCGTAGAAACGTCATTCGAGCCGATCGACCCGGACGTTCGCTGTCGTGGGTCTGACAACGAACATGGAGCGTGGACGACTGGTCTCGTTGGCTGCCCAACCTGCGCCGGCGCTTGACGTCGCCAGCATGAAGGCATTGACTCATACGGCGGCGCAACCACGGCGGCGCAACGAATCGGACACAGGCGCAACGAATCGGACACAAAGGAAGCGGCAATGGATAGAACGATTCGTCACTTCACCGGAATGGCCAAACAGGGCGAGCCCAACGACCGGCCTGCTGCGCCGGCACCTCCTCCGCCGCCACGGTGGCGGATGTGGCTTCTCCCGGCCGGAGTCCTCATCACGCTGGTGCTGCTCTCCATCAATCACACATCAAGCACCCCAACTGAGAACTACACCTACTCGAAGTTCGTGTCCCAGGTCACCGCCGGAGACGTCCGAACGGCCTCGGTCAACCCGAGCGGTGCCATCACCGGAACGCTCAAGAACGGGGACAACTACACGAGCCAGATCCCGACCGCCATCAACGACGACCAGCTGGCCCCGACCCTCAAAGCCCACAATGTGAATGTCACCGGGGTGGGACAGGGCTCGGCTCTCCTTTCGGACCTTCTGGCCTTCGTTCCCTTCCTCTTGTTGATCGCCTTCTTCGTCTGGATCGGACGGAGGAGCCAAAAGCAGCTTGCCGGAGGGATCATGGGCATCGGGGGATCGAAGGCCAAGGTCTACGACGAGGAGAAGCCCACCACCCGCTTCGCCGACATCGCCGGCTACGAGGGGGCCAAGCGCGAGGTGTCCGAGGTGGTCGACTTCCTGAGCCATCCCGAGCGCTACGCCCGGGCCGGGGCCATCGGTCCCCGGGGAGTACTCATGGTCGGCCCTCCGGGGACGGGCAAGACCCTCATGGCCCGGGCCGTGGCCGGCGAAGCCGGGGTCCCGTTCCTCGCCCTTACCGGGTCGAGCTTCGTCGAGTTGTTCGTCGGGGTGGGGGCCTCGCGGGTGCGGGACCTGTTCGCCGACGCCCGTAAGCGCGCCCCCTCGATCATCTTCATCGACGAAATTGATGCCATCGGCCAGCGTCGGGGAGGCTCCATCGTTTCCAACGACGAGCGGGAGCAGACCCTCAACCAGCTACTGGCCGAGATGGACGGTTTCGACCCGAGTACCGGGGTGGTGGTCATGGCCGCTACCAACCGGCCCGAGGTGCTCGACCCGGCCCTCCTCCGTCCGGGCCGCTTCGACCGGGAGGTGGAGATCCCCCTGCCCAACCAGGCCGAACGGGCCGCCATCCTGGCCGTGCACACAGAGGGCAAGCACCTGGCCGATGACGTCGAATTCAAGGCCGTCGCCCGGGCCACGCCCGGGTTCTCGGGAGCCGACCTGGCCAACCTCATCAACGAGGCGGCCATCGTGGCCGTTCGGGACGACCGGGACGTCATCTTCGCCAAGGACATCGACGAGGCCCGGGACCGGGTCATCCTCGGAAGGAGAGACGCCTCCAACGCCCTCCTTCCCGAGGAGAAGCATTCGGTGGCGGTCCATGAGGCCGGGCACGCCCTGGTGGCCTTCTTCTCGGAGCACGCCGACCCGGTGGCCAAGATCACCATCCTTCCCGCCGGGCGCGCCCTCGGGGTCACCGAGCAGCTCCCCATCGACGAGCGCCACCTCTACGCCGAAAGCTACCTCCTCGACTCCCTGGCCATCCGGCTGGGCGGCCGCGCCTCTGAGAATCTTGTCCTGGGGGAGGCGTCGACCGGGGCGGCCAACGACCTGTCCGGGGCTACCGACCTGGCCATCAAGATGGTCCGGGACTGGGGCCTGTCGACCCGTCTGGGACCCATCGGCTACGGATCCGACCAGCCCTCCTATCTGAGCGGATCCCCGCTCGGCCAGGAACGCCCCTACTCGGAGGGTACCCAGCAGGTCATCGACCAGGAGGTGAGCCGCCTGCTCACCGAGGCCGAGGACCGGGCCCGGGGGCTGCTCACCGACAACCGTGACGCCCTGGACGCCACCGTCGCTGCTCTCCTCGAGAAGGAGACGATCTCCGGGGAGGAACTCACGGCCATCGTCGATCGGGTCCGGGGCGGCGCTGCTCAGGAGACGCGGCCCGGAGTCAACGCCTCATCGATCAGCCCCACGACGAGGTCACCTGTCTGAGGGACTCCGGTGACGACGTACCCCCGAGGGCACATCAGATGCAGGAATTGGATGTTCACGGTGACCGTCTCCCCTTGGATGATCCTGGTCGAGCCGCTCAGCTGTCGTGGATCTAATCCAGAGACGATCTGACGCCACGCTGCACTTCCTCGACGTCGAGGAGAGCCTCCTTTGAGGCCTCCTCCAGCATCATGAGGGACTCGTCCGCGCCCGGCAGGGCGCGGAGCAGCTCGTCGAGTTTGCGCTGGGTGGCAGCCTGCTCGCGTTCTTGAGTGTGCTGAATGGCGAAGACGATGGCCAACGTGAGGGCTGAGACCGATACTTCGAACGCGGCTACCCACGCTGCGGGGAAACCAAGGACCGCCCCGGCAGCGATTCCGCCGAGTGCGGATGCTATGACAACGAGTCCGACAGTGGGGTAGGTGCTGTAGTGCTCGATCCGATAGAGCACCCGGCTCGTGGCCGGGAGTTGCGCCGTCCGGCTGACGATCAGTGGCCGATGGTCTTCACGCGATGGGCAGTGTCTCGTAGCCGTCTTCACGACACCGGCGAGCAAGCGTCTTGTGCCCACCGCTCCGACCGGAGTGACACGACCGCATGTCGCCCGTCCATCAGCTCTCCCAGCCTGGCCAGCGCATCCACCCCGGCGCCGTCCAATGCTTGGAGAGCGTCGATGTCGAGGACGACATGATCAACTTCGCTGCTCACAAGCTGGTCGAACTGGGACTCCAGCGCGACAACCGAGTCAACGGAAAGACTGCCGTCGAGGACCAGCATGCACTCAGAGCCGTTGAACGACATGGTGACGGTGAGGCATCGGTCATCGGGGTGGATATCCGATGGTTGTGTTCGGGAGTGCAGCGTAGGTGCCGGTGCCGGTGCCGGTGCCGGTGCCGGTGCAGGTGCAGGTGCCATGGGTCCGTTCTACCCACTGAGAGCATCCTGAATCCCCAAATCTCGATCGGAGTCCTGAGCGCTCTCGAGCGGCCCACGAACGTGAACGACGGCATCAATCGAAGGCTCCGAAATGTGAGGAGTTTGAGGTTGCGT
>JBEKIU010000116.1:0-13450 GCA_050011635.1 Acidimicrobiales bacterium | reverse complement strand
CACGCCCTCGACGCCCACCTTCGCCGCGGCCAGACGGCTCGAGATCTTGTCACCCATGACCTCGATGGCCTCGGGCGGGGGGCCGATGAACGTCACGCCACGCGACGTGATCGCCCTCGCGAACTCCGTGTTCTCCGAGAAGAATCCGTAGCCCGGGTGCACGGCGTCGGCGCCACTGGACTCGATGGCGTGGAGGATGGCATCGGTGTTCAGGTAGCTCTCCGCCGCGGTCTGGCCCCCGAGGGCATAGGCCTCGTCGGCCAGCCGGACGTGGAGGGCGTCCCGGTCGAGGTCGGAGTACACGGCCACCGTGGCGACTCCCAACTCGCGACACGTCCGGATGACCCGGACGGCGATCTCTCCCCGGTTGGCGATGAGAACCTTCTTCAGCACGCTGCGCCTTTCGAATCGGACGGGCATGAGACGGCGGGAATGCCGGCTCCAGGCGGTACAACACTGTCACGGCCCGTAGGGTATGTGCCATGCCGGGCTCGAGGTTCACCGACATCCGGCGCTTCGAATCGATCGACTCGACCAACCGCTACCTGCTCGAAGAAGCCCGTCGAGGTGCCGCCGACGGTGTGGTGGCGGTGGCCGACCACCAGTCGGCCGGCCGGGGGAGGCTCGGTCGTCGTTGGGAGGCGCCGCCCGGCTCGAACCTGCTGGTGTCGGTGCTGCTACGCCCGGATCTCCCCGCCGGTCAGCGGCAGCTGGCCTGTGGCGTGGTGGCGTTGGCCGCCATCGACGCGGTGGCCTCGGTGACCGGCCTGGACGTGGCGATCAAATGGCCAAACGACCTGCTCGGAGCCGACGGCCGCAAGCTGGCCGGCGTGCTGGCGGAGACCGACGTGGTCGGTTCGCCCGCCGGCAGCGCCCTCCGAGCTCCGATCGTGGTGGGGATCGGGATCAATGTGAACTGGCCCGGGCACGATCGTGATCTCCCCACCGAGCTGGTCGGGTCGGCCACGTCGCTGCGCCAGCAGGCCGGACGGCCCGTGGACCGCACCGAGCTCTTCGATGCCCTGCTCGACGCCCTCGGACCACGGGCCGCGGACCTGGAATCGGTGCCGGGCCGCGCCCGGCAGGCCGGGGATTTCCGGGCCCGGTGCACCACGCTCGGAGCCCCGGTGCGGGTCGAGCTGGCCGACGAACGGTTCGAGGGTCTGGCCACAGACCTGACTCCCGAGGGCCACCTGGTCGTCGAGGTGAGCGGCGCCACACGGACCGTGGTCACCGGGGACGTGGTCCACGTGAGGACCACGGGCTGACCCTGCGCCTCCCGGTCGTACGACCTGGTACGAGTAACATTCCCCGATCATGCGACTACTCGTCACCGGTGCTGCCGGCTTCATCGGCTCGAACTTCGTCCGGTTCTGGGTGCAGCACCATCCCGACGACTGCGTGGTGGCCTTCGACGCGCTCACCTATGCCGGCAACCGGCCGAACCTGGCCGATGTCGAGGACCGGATCGACTTCGTGCGCGGGGACATCGGGGACCTCGAGGTCGTGGCCAAGACCCTCGCCATGCACGAGATCGACGTGATCGTGAACTTCGCCGCCGAGTCCCACAACAGCCTGGCCATCCTCGATCCGGGCCTCTTCTTCCGGACCAACGTGCTCGGTACCCAGACACTGGCCGAGGCCGCACGCCGGCACGGGGTGTCGCGCTTCCACCACATCTCGACCTGCGAGGTCTACGGCGACCTCCCGCTCGATTCGGACGAGGTGTTCTCCGAGGAGACCCCGTACCGGCCCCAGACCCCGTACAACGCATCGAAGGCCGGAGCCGACCATGCGGTGAGGGCCTATCAGAAGACGTTCGGGCTGCAAGCCACCATCACCAACTGCTGCAACAACTACGGCCCCTATCAATTCCCCGAAAAGGTGATCCCGCTGTTCACCTCCCAGGCCCTCGACGACCAGCCCCTGACCTTGTACGCATCGTCGCAGAACCGCCGCGAGTGGCTCCACGTCGACGACCACTGCCGGGCGGTCGAACTGGTGCTGCAGCACGGACAGGTGGGGGAGACCTACAACGTGGGCAGCGGCGTCGAGGCGAGCGTCGAGGAGATCGCCGATGCCGTCCTCGACGCCACCGGTCGGCCGCAGTCGTTGAAGATGATCGTTCCCGACCGGCCGAGTCACGACCGCCGGTACCTCCTCGACTCCTCGAAGATCCGCCGGGAGCTGGGTTGGGAGCCGACCGTGCCGTTCGCCCGAGGCCTGGCCGACACCGTCGCCTGGTACGCGGCCAACCGGAGCTGGTGGGAACCGCTGCGTGACCGGGCACCGGTCGTCGAAGGGTCGTGGTCGGCGTCAGGACCACTGCCTTCGGGGCCCCCGCCGGGTTCATGAGCCGGTCCTTGCGGGTGCTGGTCACCGGTGGGCACGGGCAGCTGGGGCGGGACCTGCACGACGTGCTGGCCGGGTCCGTCGCCGACGGCGGTGCCGACGCCGACGGTACCGGCATACTGCCGGCCCTGACCAAGGGGGTCGCGGAGGTGCTGGGCCCGGGGTCCGACCAGCTGGACGTGGTCGATCGGACCGCGGTGCGGGAGGTGGTCGATGCGTTCCGGCCGGACATCGTGCTCCATGCCGGCGCCTACACCAAGGTCGACGCCTGCGAGTCCGATCCGGATACCGCGTTCGCGGTCAACGCCATCGGCACCCGCAACGTCGCCGAGGCCGCGGTCGGTGTCGGGGCCCATCTGGTGTACATCTCGACCGACTACGTGTTCGACGGAACGCTCGACCGTCCCTATGTCGAGTGGGACCAGCCGAACCCGCGATCGGTCTACGGGCGCAGCAAGCTCGGCGGGGAGCTCGAGGTCCACGCCGCGGCGGGGCCGTCCGCCACGGTCGTCCGCACCGGGTGGGTGAGCGGCGCCCATGGGGCCAACATGGTCAAGACGGTACTCCGCCTGGCCGCGGACAACCCCCGCGGCACCCTTCGTTTCGTCGATGACCAGCACGGTTGTCCGACCTTCACCGCCGACCTGGCCCGGGCGGTGGTCCGGTTGGCCCTCGACCGCCGACCGGGAACCTTCCATGTGACCAACCAGGGTGAGACCACGTGGTTCGGCTTCGCACGAGCGGCGTTGGCCGCGGCCGGCCTCGATCCGGAGCGCGTCGAGCCCATCGCCACCTCCGAGCTCGATCCACCCCGGCCCGCGCCCCGGCCGGCCAATTCGAGGCTCGACAACGCCGCCCTCCGGCTGTCGGGGCTCCCCATGCTGCCCGACTGGACGGATTCGCTGGCCCGGCTGGTCGATTTCCTGTCCTGCGCCTGCTAGGCGGGGGCGAGCACGGGGTGGGGTGGGGCGTGGGACCGATGTGCTTCAGGACGGGTGAGAATGACCAGGATGCGAAGGGCCCGCCCGGGCCCGGAATGGAACCAAGACGATGACGGGTGCTGATCAGCGATGACGCGGAGTCCATGGGTGTTCGGGGGGTCCACCGGTGGGCCCGTGCTCAAGGGCCCGTCCGGCGCGGACGAGGGGCCGCCCGGCGCCTACTTCGGTCACGGCGGGGCCGCGGTCCGGGTGCTGCCCCACGGTCGCGGGCGGACGGTGGCCGTCATCGGGGTCGGCTATGTGGGCCTTCCCACCGCGGCCACCCTGGCCCACCTCGGCCACCGGGTGACCTGTGGCGACACCGACCCGGCCAAGGTGGCCATGCTGACCCGTGGCCAGGTGCCCATCGTGGAGGACCATCTCGAGGAGCTGGTCCGGGAGGGCCAGGCCGCCGGCCGCCTCCGGTTCGTGGTCGGTGCCTCGGAGGCGGTCGAGGGTGCCGAGTTCGTCTTCCTCTGCGTCCCGACCCCGCAGGGGGACGACGGTTCCGCCGACCTCTCGTACGTCGAGGCCGTGGCCGAGGAGATCGGCCCGAAGCTCGTGCCCGGAACGATCATCGTCAACAAGTCCACGGTGCCGGTGGGTTCGACACTGGTGGTCGAGCGGGTCCTCGACCGCCACGACATCACCGTCGTCTCCAATCCCGAGTTCCTGCGGGAGGGGACCGCTGTCGCCGACAGTCTCCACCCCGAACGCATCGTGGTGGGCGCCGATGACCAGTCGGCTGCGGCCAAGGTGGGAGACCTCTTCGCCGGCACCCACGCCCCGCTGTTGATCACCGACGCCGCCACCGCCGAGACGATCAAGTATGCGTCCAACGCCTTTCTGGCCACCAAGTTGAGTTTCGTCAACGCCGTTGCCGGCCTCTGCGAAGCGGTGGGTGCGGACGTGCGCGACGTCATCTTGGGACTCGGGTACGACAAGCGGATCGGGTTCGAGTACCTGCGTCCGGGGCCCGGCTGGGGTGGCAGCTGCCTGCCCAAGGACACCAGGGCCCTGGTGTGCATCGCCGAGGAGGCCGGGTACGACTTCTCCTTCCTGCGGGGGGCCATCGCCACCAACGAGGAGCAGTTCGCCCGGGTGGTGGACAAGATCAGGACGGCGGTCGGCGACAAGCTCGAGGGCTCGGTGATCTCAGTGTGGGGGCTCACCTTCAAGGCGGGGACCGACGACCTGCGCAACTCGCCGGCGGTGGAGGTGGTGCGGCGCCTGGTCGAGGGCGGAGCCACCGTACAGGCCTTCGACCCCACGGTCTCGGTGCCCGCCGGCCAACGGTCGACCCCGATCGGCCACCTGGCGGAGTTCGCCCCCGGTGGCGTGCAGTTGGATCTCGAGAAGCTGGTGCGGGCCTTCCCCGATGCCTACGCCGCCTGCGAGGGAGCCGCGGTCGCGGTGGTGCTGACCGAGTGGGACGAGTTCCGTTGGCTCGACTTCACCAGGGTGCGCGAGGCCATGACGGCTCCGGTGGTGGTGGATGCGCGCAATCTGCTCGATCCGGCCCAGTTGCGTCGAATCGGATTCGAGTACACCGGTATCGGGCGCCGATGAGCGGCCGCCAGGTGGTGCTCGGCGGCGCCGGATTCCTCGGGTCGCACCTCTGCGACCATCTGGTCGGGCGCGGGGACGAGGTCGTCTGCGTGGACGACTTCTCCACCGGCCGCCGCTCGAACGTGGCCCATCTGGACGGGCATCCCCGGTTCACGCTGGTCGAGGCCGACGTCTCGGCGTCGATACCGGTGGAGGGTTCGGTGTCGGGCGTGTTCAATCTGGCCAGCCCGGCTTCGCCACCCGACTACCTGGCCCGGCCGCTCGAGACCCTGGCCGCGGGGAGCGAGGGCACCCTGCGGGGGCTCCAGCTGGCGCACCGGCACGGAGCCCGGTTCCTGATGGCGTCGACCAGCGAGGTCTACGGCGACCCCGAGGTGCATCCCCAGAACGAGGAGTACTGGGGCAACGTGAACCCGGTGGGGCCGCGCAGCGTGTACGACGAGGCCAAGCGGTATGCCGAGGCCCTGTGCATGGCCCACCACCGCACGGTCGGGACCGATGTCGGTATCGCCCGGATCTTCAACACCTACGGCCCCCGCCTGCGGCCGGGCGACGGGCGGGTGGTCTCCAATTTCCTCCTCCAGGCCATGCAGGGAGAACCGCTCACCGTCTATGGCGACGGGAGCCAGACCAGGAGCCTGTGCTACGTCGAGGACGAGGTGCGCGGTCTGGTGGCCCTGTTCGACGCAGACATCACCGGACCGGTCAACATCGGGAACCCCGACGAGTACACCGTCCTCGAGCTGGCCTTCTCCGTGGTGGAGCTGCTCGGGTCCTCGTCCCCGATCGTGCATCGGCCGCTACCGGTGGACGACCCCTGCCGACGGCGACCGGACATCTCCCTGGCCAAGGCCGCACTGGGCTGGGAGCCGACCGTCGGGCTCCGCGACGGGCTGCTCCGCACCGCGGCCGCGCTGGCCGAGGACGCCGGCGTGGCCGCTCCGGTTCCCGCACCCGTCACCGGGTCGACGAAGGGCGACAATGATGGAGGGTGAGAGCACCCAGAGCGGCGAGGGACGAGGAGACGATTCCATGACTGGCACGGGCGCACGGGGACGGGCGGCAGACGACGCCGTCGACCCCATCAAGTACTCGCTGCTGTCGGTGATCGTGCCCGTGTTCAACGAGCGCACCACGGTGGGCGAGGTGATCCGGCGGATCAGGGCCGTCGACCTTCCGATGGACGTGGAGGTGGTGGTGGTCGACGACGGGTCCTCGGACGGGACCGACAAGGTGCTGGCGGCCATGGGCGACTCGACCGTCCGGGTGATCAATCATCCTCGGAACATGGGCAAGGGCGCCGCCATCCGCACTGGGCTCGGGTCCATCCGCGGCGACCTGGTCCTGATCCAAGATGCCGATCTCGAGTACGACCCGGCCGACTGGGCCAAATTGCTCGAACCGATCCTGCGGGGAAAGTCCAAGGTCGTCTACGGCAGCCGGTTCACCGGCGAGCGCAAGAACATGATGCCGCTCCACTGGATCGGAAACCGGTTCCTCTCCCTGGTCACGAACCTCCTGTACTCGTCCACCCTCTCGGACATGGAGACCTGTTACAAGCTCTTCGACCGACAGGCTCTCGAGGGGATCACCATCGAATCGGACAAGTTCGACTTCGAACCGGAGATCACCGCCAAAATGCTCCGCCGCGGCTACCGGATCTACGAGGTCCCGATCTCCTATGCCGGCCGGGAGGCCGACGAGGGCAAGAAGATCACGTGGCGCGACGGATTCGGGGCCTTGAAGGCGCTGGTCAAGTTCCGGTTCACCCGGCTCGACAAGTGACCCGGCGCCCCGACGGGCGCGACGGGGCGGGGCCGGGCCGGATGGAGGGTGTCGCCGCGGTGGTCGTCAATTACGAATCGGGCCCGGCGCTGGCCCGGTGCGTCGAAGGGCTCCGGTCCGAAGGCCCGGCGGAGCTGGTGGTGGTGGACAACGGGTCCACCGACGGATCGCGACGCGAGCTGCTCGATCGATTCCCCGACGTGGCGGTGCTGGTGCCGGGACGCAACCTCGGGTACGGGTCCGCCGTCAACCGCGGCGTCGCCGCCACCACGGCTCCGTCGGTCCTGGTCTGCAACGCCGACCTCGAGGTCACCCCCGGAGCGGTCGCCGGCATGGCTGCCGTCCTGGCCGGCGACCCCCGGTGCGCGCTGGTCGGGCCCCTCGTCCGGGACCCGGACGGCCAGCGGTACCCGTCGGCCCGCAGGTTCCCCGGCCTGGTCGATGCGGCCGGGCATGCGGTGCTCGGGATCTTCGCCCCGGACAATCGCTTCACCCGCTCCTACCAACAGGCAGACCTGGGCGCCGCCGCTCGAGACCCGGAGGTCGTCGACTGGGTGTCGGGGGCGTGTTTCCTGATCAGGAGGTCGGCATTCGAGCAGGTGGGCGGATTCGACGAGGCGTACTTCATGTACGCCGAAGACGTCGACCTGTGCTGGCGGCTCGGCCGGGCCGGGTGGCTCGTGGTCTACCTCCCCTCGGCCGAGGTGACCCATCTCCACGGGGTGTCGACCGGCCGCCACCCGTTCCGGATGATCTTCGAACACCACCGCTCGCTCCTGCGCTTCGCCGGCCGGTCCTGTACGGGTTGGCGCCGGGCGCTCCTGCCCCTGGTGGCCGTCGGGATCGGGTTTCGAGCCTGCCTGGCCTGCCTGGCCCGGGTCATCCGCACCTGAGCTGCGACCGGGACGCCCGATCGTAGGTTGTAGGGTGTCGTCCGATCATGGCCAGTAATTCGACGGGCAAGAACTCGACCGGCAAATGGGTCGAACGCGCCGCCACCACGGGCGGGGGCCGGACCTACCGCGGCCAGATGCCGGTCAATTGGTATGCCAGCCTGGTCCTGATCTGCATCGTGGGCCTCCTGCTGATCGGGTTCAGCCGCTACCAGCGCACCCACAAGACGGCCTCGTCGTCCGGGCCCCCCACGACCAGCCAGGTGTGGCACGCGGCACTGGGCATCGACGTCTGCGGGACCATGGAGCCGGCCCTTCCCGCCAGCACCAATACCAAAGAGACCGGTCTGACCGCCCAAGGCAACGGCGTCCTCACCATCGCCCCGTTGAACAGCACGGAGTCGGGCGCCAACGCCACCCTGGGCAAGTTCGTCTCGGGGTACAAGGGCCTCCAACTGTCGTCGTCCACCCTGCAGTACCCGGGCAAGCAGGCCTACAGCAACGGTGACGTCTGCCCCAAGGGGACGCCCGACTCCGGCAAGCCCGGTGTGGTCATCGTGGACAGCTGGAACAACTTCGAATCGAAGGGCAAGGGGACCGAGACGAGTGGCCCCCCCGAGGATCTGCTGTTCGCCAACGGCCAGCTCATTACCATGGCGTTCGTGCCGGCGACCGCCTCGGTTCCCAAGCCTCCTGCCTCGGCCATCACCGGTCTGTTGACCTCCCTGTCCCAGGGCGCCACCACCACCACGACCGCCCCGGCGACCACGCCTTCCACGGCCATTCCGACCACACCGACCACGGCCGGTTCTACGACGACGCCGACCACCGCGTCCACGGCCGGTTCGACGACACCCACGACAGCGAAGTCCGGCGGAAGCACCAAGTGAGAGCGGTCGTCCTGGTGGGCGGCGAGGGCACGCGCCTGCGACCCTTGACCTACACGGTCCCCAAACAGATGCTCCCGATCGTCGAGCAGCCCATGATCGAGCGGGTGATCGGCCATCTGGCCGACCACGGCATCGAAGAGGCCGTCCTCTCCCTCGGCTACCGGCCCGACGCCTTCATGAACGCCTACCCCGATGACACCATCGCCGGGGTCCATCTGGCCTACGCCGTCGAACCCGAGCCCCGCGACACCGCCGGAGCCATCCGGTTCGCAGCCCGGCACTGCTCGGTCGACGAGACGTTCGTGGTCGTCAACGGGGATGTGCTCACCGACTCGGACCTTTCGGCGCTGATCGATTTCCACCGGCTCCGCGGTGCGGAGGCCACCATCGCCCTGACCCCGATGGAGGACCCGAGTGCGTTCGGTGTCGTCCCCACCGACCCGGAAGGGCGGGTGATGGCCTTCATCGAGAAGCCACCACGCGACGAGGCCCCGACCAACTACATCAACGCCGGCACCTACATCGTCGAGCCGTCGGTGCTGGACCGAATCCCCCCCGACGTCCGGGTGTCCGTCGAGCGTGAGACGTTCCCGGCCATGGTCGAGGACGGCACCCTGTTCGCGCAGGGCTCCGACGCCTACTGGCTGGACACCGGCACTCCCGACGCCTACCTCCGTGCCCATCGCGACCTCATCCTCGGTCGGAGGGCCGGGCCCCCGGCCCCCGGGGCGGAGCTCGACCCGGCGATCGGGCCCGGGGTGTGGCGGATCGGGGACGTCGAGGTATCCGAGGCTGCCGTCACCCGGTCGGTCCTGGGCCGTGGGGCGTCGGTGGGCACCGGCGCCGTGGTCGAGGAGTCGGTGATCGGTGCCGGTGCGGTGGTCGAGGACGGTGCCTCGGTCGTGGGATCGGTGCTCCTGGCCGGGGCGCGGGTCGCCTCGACGGCCACGGTGGAGGGATCCGTGATCGGTCCGGGTGCGATCGTCGGTCAACGATGTGTGATCCACGGCCTGTCGGTGATTGGTGCCGGCGCCATTACGGCGTCGGGAACCGTCATCGACGGCGAACGTATCGTGGCGGGGGTCTGAGACGTTGCGCGCGCTGGTCACCGGCGGGGCGGGGTTCATCGGTTCGACCCTGGTGGACCGGCTCTTGGCCGAGGGGCACACGGTGGACGTGGTCGACGACCTCTCCTCCGGATCCCTGGCCAATCTGTCCGACGCCCGCGCCTCGGCCGGACACCAGCTCACCGTCCATCAGATGGACGTGCGTTCTCCTGAGGTCGTGGCGCTGCTGGGCCGTCGCCTTCCCGAAGTGGTCTTCCATCTGGCCGCCCAGGCCGATGTCCGCGTCTCGGTCGCCGATCCGGTGTTCGACGCCGATGTGAACGTGATCGGGACCCTCCGGTTACTCGAGGGGGCGCGGCTGGCCGAGGTGCAGCGGGTGGTCTTCGCGGCCAGTGGTGGGACCTTGTACGGCGAACCTGATGCGTCGGAGCTCCCGCTGAAGGAGTCTCTGCCCCACCGGCCCCTGTCCCCCTACGGGGTCTCGAAGAAGGCGGCCATCGACTACCTGATCGCCTACCGCGAGATGTACGCGCTCGAGTTCTCGGCCCTGGCCCTGGCCAACGTCTACGGCCCGCGCCAGGATCCCCACGGCGAGGCGGGCGTGGTGGCGATCTTCGCCCAGCGTCTCCTGCGGGGCGAGCAGGTGACCATCTTCGGTGACGGCGACCAGACCCGCGACTTCGTCTACGTCGACGACGTGGTCGATGCCTTCGTGCGGGCCGCCACCAAAGGGGGCGGGCTGCTGTGCAACATCGGCACCGGCCAGGAGACGTCGGTCAATGAGCTCTACCGCGAGATGGCCCACCAGGCCGGCGTGAAGACCAAGGCCGAGCACCTGCCTCCCCGTGCCGGGGAGGTCCTGCGAAACGCCGTCGATCCCACCCGGGCCGGGATCCAGCTCGGCTGGAAGCCCTGGACCGAACTGGGCCCCGGCACCGCCGCGGTCCTGGCGTCCGTGCGGACGGGCCGCGCCGGCGGACCCGAGAGCTGACCGGCACCGGGTCCGTCCCGCCCCCGAGCCGGGCCGGTCGGCAGCCCGGTCGGCGGCGGCCGGGTGCATCCGGGGGACAGGCGAGGAACAGCCGTTCCGGGGGCCTGCGCCGGTTCGGGGCGTCGAGGCACTAGCCTGGGGAGGTCCTGGTGCACTGATGTTTGGCGGCAGGCCACTCCCCGAGGCACATCCCGGTGCCTTGCCCTGTCGCACGAAAGCGCCCCATGCCCCCCTTGCAGCCCTCATTCGCCTCCCTCGGCGTGCCCTCCGACATCGTCGCCGCCCTCAACAGGAAGTCGATCACGGAGCCGTTCCCGATCCAGTCGGCCACCATCCCCGACGCCCTCGCCGGTCGGGACGTGTGCGGCAAGGCACCCACCGGCTCGGGCAAGACGCTGGCCTTCGGGATCGGCGCCGTCGGCCGCCTCACCGGCAAGCCGTCCCGCCCCAAGCACCCGAGGGTGCTGGTGCTCACCCCGACCCGTGAACTGGCGGCTCAGGTGGCCACCGAGTTGCGGGCGCTGGCCACGCCGAGGAACCTGCGAGTGGACTCGTTCTACGGTGGGGTCGGGTACGGTCCGCAGTTGAAGGCCCTCTCCCGCGGCGTGGACGTCGCCGTGGCCTGCCCGGGCCGGCTCGGAGACCTCATCGAGCGGGGGAGCATCCGCCTCGACGCCGTCGAGATCGTCGTCATCGACGAGGCAGACCGCATGGCCGACATGGGCTTCCTCCCCGATGTCCGCCGGATCCTCGACCTGACCCCGCCGGACCGTCAGACGCTGCTGTTCTCGGCCACGCTCGACGGTGACATCGACGTGCTGGTCCGCCGCTACCAGCACGATCCGTCCCGGCACGAGCTCGAGGCCGACGATGACGACACCAGCGCGGCGGTACACCTCTTCTGGAAGGTGGCATCGGGCGACCGGGTGGCCAGGGCCGCGGAGGTCACCTCGGCATCGGGACCGACCATCGTGTTCTGCCGGACCAAGCACAGCACCGATCGGATCGCGCGCCAGCTGGAGCAGCACGGGGTGCGCGCCGCGGCCATTCACGGCGACCGCAGCCAAAAGCAGCGGGAGCGGGCGCTCGACTCGTTCATCCGGGGTGCGGTCGATGCCCTGGTGGCCACCGACGTCGCTGCCCGGGGGATCCATGTCGACGGTGTGAACGCGGTGGTCCACTTCGATCCGCCGACGGACGCAAAGGACTACGTCCACCGCTCGGGACGGACGGCACGGGCGGGCGCCACCGGGGTGGTGGTGAGCCTCGTCTCGCCGGACAAGGTGGGTGCGGTGCGGAAGATCCAGCGGGACCTGGGTATGCCCGCCGGGACGACCGTCCCCGACATCGACGCGGTGAGGGCCGTCATCGGCGAGCCGCCGAAGCGCCGGCCCAGTGACCCCCGCCGCCCCGCCGCCGGCACCAACGGGCGGGCCCAGGGCCGCCCCGATCGGTCACGCCGCGCCACCGGGCCCTGGAAGGCCCGGCCGGCGGGGGCTCGGAACGGGTCGCAGGGCAACGGGTCGTCGGCGGGGGGCACCCGGTCCAACGGGTCGTCGGGGGGCGCCGGCGGACCGCAAGCCGCCGGCGGGAACGGCCATGCCGGCGGGAACGGCCACAAGAAGAAGCGCCCGGGCACCGGCGGCTGGGACAACCGGGCCGAGACGTCGGCGTCGGGGAAGCCGGGGCGAGGGGCCAAGCCCGCCACGCGCGGGAAGCCGGGCCGCCCCGGGAAGCCGGCAGTGGCCGCGTCACATCGCGGGCGTGGGGCCAACGGTCACGTGGCCAACGGTCACGCAGGGAGCGGGGTCTCCGGCGGCGGCCGACCGGGGGGATCCGGAGGCCGGCGTGGCGGAGGCCCGGTGGGGACGAAGCGGAGTACGGGCGGTTCCGGCCGGGGTCGCTGACCGGAACCGGCCTCCCGTCGGACCGGCCCCGGCCCGTGAGGGTGATGATCTACAGTCGTCGCCAATGGCACCCGACTCCAAACCACTTGTCACCATTCCCGACGGTCCGCCCCCCGGCGAGCTCGTCATCGAGGACATCGAGATCGGGGACGGGGCCGAAGCCGTCGCCGGCCGGCCGGTCAACGTCCACTACGTGGGTGTCTCGTGGTCAACGGGTCAGGAATTCGACTCGTCGTGGAGCCGTCGTGAGCTGTTCTCGTTCCCCCTGGGCGCCGGCCATGTCATCAGCGGCTGGGACCAGGGCGTGGCCGGGATGAGGGTGGGTGGTCGCCGCCGTCTCACCATCCCGCCCCACCTGGGGTACGGCGCTAGCGGTGCGGGCGGGGTCATCGGCCCCGACGAGACACTGGTGTTCGTGGTCGACCTGTACGACGCCGGTTGAGGGGCCGCCACCCGGCCGGCGGCGCTGCCGCTCAGCGGAAGAGATCTTCGCCCGGCGGCCGTACGATCTCGGTGGCCACCGACGCCGGCCTGAGCCACGCCGGATCCACCCCGCGCAGCACGGCGGCCGGGATGCCGCGGTCCTTGCCCATCACGATCTCTGCCGCACCGGCCAACTCGTCGGCCACACACACCTCGGTGGCATCGAGCATCCGGCC
Organism: Acidimicrobiales bacterium; assembly: GCA_050011635.1. Taxonomy (GTDB): domain Bacteria; phylum Actinomycetota; class Acidimicrobiia; order Acidimicrobiales; family RAAP-2; genus Bog-756. Next base: position 357 of record JBEKIU010000116.1, on the reverse strand, counting down.
GTTGGCGTCGGCGGTACCGCGCAGGTCCACGATGCCGGCGACGCCGGCGATGCCGATGGCCACGTCGGTGACGCCCCGCCGCCAGGTGCGACCGAAGGTGTCCGACACGAGTACCCCCACCGACACCTGATACCGGTGCAGGAAGACCTCCCGGATCCTGCGCGCCGACCGGTCCGGATCGACCGGCAGGAGGGCTGCGGTCCCGGCGTCGACGTTGGACAGATCCACACCGGCGTTGGCACAGATGAACCCGTGGCGCGTCTCGGTGATCAGCAGATCGCCGCGGCGACGCAGGATGCGCACCGACTCCTGCTCGACCAGCCGCCGCTTGGCGTCGGGGTCATCGGCGTCGATGGC
>JBEKIU010000115.1:0-13678 GCA_050011635.1 Acidimicrobiales bacterium | reverse complement strand
GGACAGTGAGGCTACCGGAACGGCACCGGGGGCTCGATCGACGGGTCCGGCTCAGCCCGGCGTGTTGATCCAGTGGGGCCCGCACCACACGTAGGAGACCGGGCTCCGGGACCCGACGGCCCCGTAGGCGGCCACACTCCGGCCTCCGTACCGCTTCTCGAGCTCCGGATCGGGCGACCCGACGAAGGAGAACCGGTCCGCGGGCCGATCCCCACCGTGGCCGGGCACCCAGCTGGCCTCCCACCGCTCGATCCGGTAGACGGCCGCGATCACGTCGCCGGCCACGATGGCCGCCCACCGAGGGGCACGGAGGGAGTCGGGGTCGGTCCATCGCCGCCCGATCCGCCACTCGTGGCGGACCCGGTCGTAGGAGGTGTCGGCGCCGGCGGCCCCCACCCGCAGAAGCACCAGCTGGTGGCCACGTTTGATCTTGGCCCGCTTGGCCAGGAGGGATGCCACCTCGACGGCGCTCCGACGCTGAGGGCCCAACTCCGGACGACCGGGGAGCCCGAGGGTTTCGTGGGCGGCTGCCTCGACCAACAGGGCCTCGTCCGGGCTCAACCCGTGCCGGAGGATGTCGATGCGAACCGTGCGGTCGCCGGACTCGATCTGACGGATGCGCTCGAGCATCGGGTACTTGGCCTGCTCGTCCAGGCCGGTCCGGGCGGCCATGAGGTGCCGGAAGCAGCGGTCGTTGCGGCCCCTCCCCACATAGAACGGCCGTCCGGTCCTCGGGTCGATCAGCAGATAGACGTAGGACCGCAGCCGGGCCGAGACCCCCGGGGAGAACCCGGGGGCGGCGTCATCATGGATCGAAGCTCCGGATCGGTCACCACCGTCGGTGCCCACCGGCGGCGCCTGGCCTGACACCGATCCGTCCGGTTCGGGCGAGGGGGACGCGGACGGGACGGTGGCGGGTGGACGGGCCCGGTCGGTCGGAACGGGGATGCTGGCCACGCCGATGGCTGGCACGTCGGCGACCGGGGGCGGGTCGGGAGGTCCGGACGGCGCCGTGGCTGTGTCCATCGACGGGATCGTCTACTCCTGCACGAGCTCGATGAGCGTGCCGAATGCACCTTTGGGATGGACGAAGGCCACGGTGGTCCCGCGGGATCCGGGCCGCGGCACCTGGTCGATGGCCCGACCCCCGTGTTCCGTGACCGATCGAAGGGCCTCGGCGCAGTCGGACACCCGGTAGCCGACGTGGTGGAGACCCTCGCCCCGCTTCTTCAGGTACAGGGCCACCGGCGAGTCCTCCCGGGTGGGGGTGAGGAGCTGGATGTAGCTGTCGGCCACCTTCAACAGCGCCTCTTCGACGCCGTCGGAGTCGACCCGTTCGCGGTGGTCCACCGTGGCCCCGAAGGTCTCCGAGTAGTAGGCGATGGCCGCCTCGAGGTCGTTGACGGCGATGGCCACATGGTCGATCTCGGTGAGCATGGGCGCCGTCATCCGCCGGACCTGCTCATCCCTCGTGCCTCCTGAACAGGGTGATCCTGTCCTCACCGACCCGGGCCCGGAGCTCGGGATCGTCGATGCCCTGCCCGCCCTCCGGAGCCAGACAGAGCACTCCGATCTTTCCCTCGTGGAGGTTGTGGTGGACCTGGTACGCGGCATCACCGACGTGCTCCAGGGCATGGACCGCCGACAGGGGCGGGAGGATCTTCCCTTCGCAGACGAGCTGATTGGCGTCCCACGCCTCGCGGTAGTTGGCGAAATGCGAGCCCTTGATGGTCTTGAGCTTCATCCACAGGTGCCGGTTGTCGTACTCGATCATGTACCCCGACGTGGCCGCGCAGGTCACGATGGTCCCACCCCGTTTGGCGGCGAACACCGACGCCCCCATCGTCTGTCGCCCCGGATGCTCGAAGACGATGTCGACATCCTCGCCGACCAGTCCGCGGATGTCCTTGCCCAGCCGGCGCCATTCCGACTCGTCCTGGGTGTGCTCGTCCTTCCAGAACCGGTAGTTGGCCACCTTCCGGTCGATCACCGCCTCCACACCGAGGTCGTGGAGGAGCTCGACCTTGGCCGGGGACGACACCACACCGACCGGGGTCCCTCCCCCGTTGAGCACGTACTGCACGGCATAGGCCCCGAGCCCGCCCGACGCCCCCCACACCAGGACCTTGTCGCCCTGCTCCATGTGAGCGCCGTTCTTCGACACCAGCATCCGGTAGGACGTGGAGTTGCAGAGCGCGTTGACTGCGGCCTCCTCCCAGGTCAGGTGGGTGGCCTTGGGCATCAGCTGGTTGGCCTTGACCACGGCCAGGTCGGCCAGACCCCCGAAGTTGGTCTCGAACCCCCAGATCCGCTCGTTGTCGGCCAGGATCGAGTCGTCGTGCGCGCTCGGGCTCTGGTCGTCGACGTAGTTGCAGTGGACGGTGACCTTGTCCCCCGGCTTCCACAGACGCACAGCCGACCCCGTGCGCAGGACCACGCCGGAAGCGTCCGATCCGACCACGTGGTAATCGAGGGCGTGACGCTTGCCCCACCTGCTCTCCTTGCCCAGGCGGTCGAGGAACCCGAACGTGGGCAGCGGCTCGAAGATCGAGGTCCACACGGTGTTGAAGTTGATCGAGCTGGCCATGACGGCCACGTAGGCCTCGTCCGGGGCCAGCTCGGGCACGGCGACCTCGCCCACGTGGAGCGACTTCCTGGGGTCCTTGTCCTCGGAGTCGAGGCCGTCGAACATCCCGACCTCGTCGCGGAGCACAAATGCGGCCCGGTACGTCTCGGGCAGCGGGATGGCCTCCAGCTCGTCGCCCGAGGCGCCTGATTGGATGGCTGAGAGGAACTCCTGCATGGGATGCGAGGATAGCTTGCCCGGGGCGGGCGGGTCCTGGGGGCAAGGTGCCCGACGGGAGCGGGTCGTGAGTGCTGTGGTCCCGCGGGCGGACGAAGCCGTAACATGGTGCGGTTGTCGTGGCGAGCCCCTGGGGAGCGCCGCCTGAACTGGCCAACAGGCCGCGGAGGACGTCATGCCCGGAACCGTCATCGTCACAGGGGCCCGGACCCCGATCGGCAAGCTCGCAGGCGTCCTCGGTGGCTTCGCGGCCACCGAGCTCGGAGGTTTCGCCATCGCCGCGGCCCTCGAGCGGGCCGGGGTGAAGCCCGAGCAGGTCGACTACGTGTTCATGGGTCAGGTGATCCAGGCCGGGGCCGGCCAGATCACCGCCCGTCAGGCCGCGGTCAACGCCGGGGTCCCGATGAGCGTGCCGGCTACCACCGTCAACAAGGTCTGCCTGTCGGGCCTGAACGCCATCTACCTGGCCGACCTGATGATCAATGCCGGCGACGCCGACATCGTGGTGGCCGGGGGGATGGAGTCGATGACCCAGGCCCCGTACCTGCTCCCGGGGGCCCGGGCCGGGTACCGGATCGGGGACGGCACCCTCGTCGACTCGATGATGTACGACGGTCTGTTCTGCGCCTTCGACGAGTGCGCCATGGGACTGGCGACCGAACGCTACAACGGCGCCGACGGTGTGTCCCGCGACCGCCAGGACGCCTTCAGCGCCCTCTCCCACGAACGAGCCGCGGCCGCCATCAAGGACGGCAAGTTCGCCGACGAGATCGTCCCGGTCAGCGTGCCCCAGCGGAAGGGGGACCCGCTGGTGGTGGACACCGACGAGGGCGTGCGGCCCGAGACGACGGCCGAGTCGCTGGGCAAGCTGCGTCCCGCCTTCGACAGGAGCGGGACCATCACCGCCGGCAACGCGTCGCAGATCTCCGACGGTGCCGCCGCCGTCATCGTGATGTCGAAGGCCAAGGCCGAAGAGCTCGGCGTCTCCCCCCTGGGTGAGCTGATCGGCTACGGACAGGTCGCCGGACCCGACCCCTCGCTGCTCCATCAGCCCTCCAACGCCACCGACGCGGCGCTGGCCAACGCCGGCCTGACCGTGAAGGACGTCGATCTCTTCGAGATCAACGAGGCCTTCGCCGCTGTCGGGTGCGCATCGACCGAGGCCCTCGGCGTCAGTGGGGACATCGTCAATGTGAACGGCGGTGCCATCGCTCTCGGCCACCCGGTGGGCATGTCCGGCACCCGGCTGGCGCTCACCGCCCTGTTCGAGCTCAAGCGTCGTGGCGGTGGCACGGCAGCGGTGAGCCTGTGCGGCGGCGGCGGCCAGGGAGACGCGGCCGTCCTCCGCTCACTCTGACCCCGCCCGGCCGCATTCGCCGAGCGGCGAGGCGAGGGGCGTGCGGCCAGCGCAAGGTGCGAGAAGCCTCAGTACGGCGGCTTGAAGAGGCCGGCCAGCCGCCCACAGCCGCGGGTGAGGTCCTTCCACGCCGCGGCATCGAGGGCCAGAACGGCCAGCGCGCACGTCGGGAAGCCGTGGGCGTCCAGCACGGACCGATCGCTCCCCGGCCGGTCGTCGTCGCCAACGGCCAGCAGCTCCCAGACGAGCTCGTACACCGTCGGGTTGTGACCGACCACGAGTGCGCTGGCCACGCCCTCGTCGATCTCGTGCAGGTACCGGAGGACGAGGTCGGTGTCCGCCCCGTACAGGGAGTGGTACGAATCGATCGGGAGGTGGCCACCCATGGCCTCGACGATCAGGTCGGCGGTCTGACGGGTCCGAACCGCGGCCGAGCAGATGACCAGCTCCGGTATGGGGACGCCGTCGAGGCCGAGCACCGGGTCGTCGTCGGCCAGCCGACGTCCGAGGGCCGTGGCGTCGCGCCGGCCCCGCCCGGTCAGGGGCCGTTCCTTGTCGCTGCCGCCCCACGGGGCATCCGACGCCGCCTTCCCGTGCCGTAGCAGCCACAGGTGCCGGACGGGCCCACGCGTCGGCTTCGGCATCCTCTCATCGTGCCCCAAGTGCGATGACCGGTGCCCGCCCGGTCAGGCATCCACCTCGCGCCGGCCCTCCAGCGCCCGACCCAGGGTCAGCTCGTCGGCGTACTCGAGGTCCCCGCCCACCGGGAGCCCACTGGCGATCCGGGTCACCTTGAGCCCCATCGGCTTCAGCAGGCGGGCCAGGTACATGGCGGTGGCCTCACCTTCGAGATTGGGGTTGGTGCACAGGATCACCTCGGTGACGCCTTCTGCCTCGACTCTCATGAGCAGCTCGCGGACACGGAGCTGTTCGGGACCGATCCCCTCGATCGGATTGAGCGCACCCTGGAGGACGTGGTAGCGCCCGGCGAACTCCCCGGTCTTCTCCACGGACACGATGTCGCGGGGGTCTTCCACGACGCAGACCGAGGTGGCGTCGCGCCGGTCGTCCACACAGATGGCGCACAGTCCGCCTTCGGCCACATTGAAACAGCGGGTGCACAAGGTGATGCGCTCCTTGACGGCGATGATGGCCTCGGCCAGGCGGAGCGCATCCTCGGGGGCCACTTTGAGGAGGTGGAAGGTGATCCGCTGCGCCGATTTGGGGCCCACGCCGGGCAGGCGGCCCAGCTCGTCGATGAGCGATTGCAGGGGGCCGGAGAAGATGGCCATCTACCCGACCTCCTCGGCGCCCGGGAAGGCCTTCAAGACCCGTGACTCCACCGAGTTGTCGAAATCCGCGACCTCCCCGAGCTGGGCCTCGTCGAACGCCGACAGGTCCTCGAGGTCATCGGGACCCCCCGCGGCCGACCCTTCTGCGGCCGGAGCGGGGACACCGCCCGCCGGTGGGGTGGCCGCCGACGGATCGCTGCCCGGGCCGGGCTCTGGCGGGTACGAGCGGGTTGGGTCGGCGGCCGTCTCGCCGCCGCCGGGTCCGACGCCGCCACCGGCTCCGGCATCGACCACCAGGACGAGCCCGACCTCACGGCCGAAGTGATCGGCGAGGGCGGACTCGATCTCGCCCCGCACCTCTTCGCAGCGGGACCGGTGGATCTCGTTGGGCAGACCGAAGACGGCCCTGTCGTCTTCCATCCCGACGAACCGGCCCGCCTGGAAGAGCGCCTTGGCCTTGGGCCGCAGCCGCCCGATGATGTGGTCACCCCAGGCCTGCACCAGCTGATCGCGGGTGGGCATCGGGACCGGTGCCGAAGGCTCCGGTGCAGGCCGGGCCGGCTCGGGGGCAGCCGCCGGGACCGGGTCGGCAGGAGCCGTCTCGACCGGTGACTGCCCGGGGTCCCGCTGGCTGCGAACCGCTCCGAGCGTCTTGCCGGACGGACGGGGGGCGGCAGGCTCCCCGCTCGGGGCGGCGGCTGGATGGACCCCTGAAGCCGGATCGGTCACCAAAGGAGGACCCGGCACACCGGGGTGGGGCGCGGTGACCCGCCCGGCGGCTTCGAGGCGCTCGATACGGGCCAGCAATGCCTCGGGCGAGGTGTCGGCCTCGGGATGGGCCAACCGCACCAGCGCCACCTCGAGGTCGACCCGCGGATCGGGTGCGTCCCGCATCGAGACCTGGGCCCGCCCGAGGACCTCCATGGCCCGGACCACCGCAGCCAGTCCCACCCGCTCCGCCTGCGACGACAGCGCATCCTGTTCCGTACCCGGGACACCCGCCAGCTCAGGGGCGACCAGGGTCAAGAAGCCCTGGCGGAGGTAGTCGACCAGATCGCCGGCCAGCTGTTGGGGGCTGAACCCGGCTGAGGTCAGGTGGGCCACGGCCACCAGGGCCCGGCTGACATCCCGTTCGGCGAGGGCCTCGACGACCTCGTCGAGCTCGGGCAGATCATCGTCGACCGACTCGGAGGCGACCACCTGGTCGAGCACGGACAGGGCATCGCGAGCCGAACCACGGCCGCGCCGCACCGCCAGGTCCAGCGCCTCGTCGGGCACGTCGAGGTGGGCTTCCCGCCGAACCTGCTCGAGCAGGTCCCCGAGCGTCTCGGGGCCGAGGAGGCGGAACTCGAAATGCTGGGTGCGACTGCGGATGGTGGGGAGCACCTTTTGGGGGTCGGTGGTGGCCAGCACGAAGACCACGTGGGCAGGGGGCTCCTCCAGCGTTTTGAGCAGGGCGTTCGACGCCGGCGTCGAGAGCATGTGGACCTCGTCGACGATATAGACCTTCTGGCGACCAGGGGTCCCGAGGGCGGCACGGGCCACCAGATCGCGCATCGCCTCCACGCCGTTGTTGGAGGCTGCATCCAGCTCGTGGACGTCCAGCGAGGTGCCCTTGGCGATCTCCACACAGGAGGTGCAGACGCCGCACGGTTCGCCTTCATGGAGGTCGGTGCAGTTGAGTGCCTTGGCCAGGATTCGGGCCGTCGACGTCTTGCCCGTTCCCCGAGGTCCGCTGAAGAGGTACGCATGGGCCACCCGCCGGTCACGGACCGCGTTGCGGAGGGCGAGGACGACATGGTCCTGGCCGCGCACCTCGCCGAACGTGGATGGCCGAAATCGCCGGTACAGCGACTGGTAGTGCGTCTCGTCGGGTGTCTCGGCCACGTCCGCTGAGCCTATCGGGCACCGGAGCGCGGATTGCCGCCGCTGCGCCCCGGCGTTCGGTGCGACGGCCAGGTTGGCTGCGGCACACGGCCTGACCCGCTGAGAGCTGCTGCCTTCCGACCCTGACTCGATTCACGGGAGGACGTTGCGCAGGACCCAGCCGCCGCACCCAACGCCGGGGCACTGAGATGCTACTGCTCGCGCGCACGGGCCGGTCGACGGGATGGCCCGAGGGAGCGGAGTAGCCTGTCGGAGCTGTCGGCACCCCTGGAGAAGTCCGGGGGTCCTGAGCATCGGGAGGCGTGCGAGAGCGGCCGAATCGGCACGACTGGAAATCGTGTGTGGGGAAACTCACCGTGGGTTCAAATCCCACCGCCTCCGCCGCATGAGCATCGACGCGACCGACTCCCAGCCTGCTGCGCCCCACGGGTCGGGCGCTGACGGGCCAACGCTGGACGACAACAGCGCCATGGGGATCGCCCTGGCCGAGGCGGCGTCTGCGGTGCGTCACGGCGACGTCCCGGTGGGAGCCGTGGCCGTGGTCGGTGGTCGGGTCATCGCGGCGCGGCACAATGAGAGGGAGCTGCGAGGTGATCCCACCGCCCACGCCGAGTTGCTGACGCTGTCGGACGCAGCCACCGCACTCGGCACCTGGCGGTTGCCACAGGTGACGCTGGTGGTGACGCTCGAGCCGTGCCCCATGTGCGCCGGAGGCCTGATCGCCGCCCGGGTGGGCCGCCTGGTCTTCGGTGCGTCCGATTTCAAGGCCGGTGCCTGCGGGTCGCTCTACAACCTGTGCAGCGACCCCAGGCTGAACCACGAGGTCGCCGTCACGGCCGGCGTCCGTGCCCACGAGGCATCCCAACAGCTGTCCGAGTTCTTCGCCCGGCGCCGCCAACCTCCACCGGAGGTAGGTCGAAACCCCTGAAGAAGGGGATCGGATCCGAGCCTGAGGGCGTCGAATCGGCGGCCTGTGACCTTTGGCCCTACTGCGACGGGCCACTTCTGTCGACAATAAGGCTATGAGGGGCAGTGAGGCGAGCAGTTCAGCTCGACGACCACCTGGTTCGAGCGCTTGTTGACCTGAAGGCGTCCGAGAGAAACGCCGCCGAGCTCTCGCACAGAAGGGGCAGATCATGGGCAGAGGTCGGGAACCGCGGGTGAGCCCGCGAAACCACGTCTGGCTCGTTGTGGCCGCGTCACTGGTCGTGTTGGGCACGATCGGTTCGGTCTTCGGGGCGCAGGCGGTGGACCGGAGTGAGAGCCAGCGTTCGCGCCAGGCATTCGTGACGTCGTCGATGGGGATCGCATCCACCCTCGAGCTGACCATCCAGCACGAGCAGGATCTCGTCGTGGCCACCGGGGCGGCCATCGTTGACAGCCCGGACATGTCCCAACCGGCCTTCGTGAAGTGGACCAGCGAGGTTCGTGCCTTCGAGCGGTACCCCGAAGTACAGGGAATCGCTGTGCTGGTGATGGTCCCGGCCTCGCAATTGAGCACCTTTGGGGCGCGGGCCGTACTGGATCCGGCCGGGCCGCTCGCCGCCGGTGGGACCTTCCAGGTCACTCCGTCCGGGAACCGCCCTTACTACTGCCTGGCCACCGTGTCCGAGGGACGGAGCGGGGCCTCGACGACACCGGCGGGCCTCGACTTCTGCGCCACCGGCCTGGGGGGCCCGCTGCTGAGCGCCCGCGACTCGGGCCAGACCGCCTACCTTCCCTACGGCACCGGTAGCGGCGAGGAACTCGTGCTCGGCACACCCCTATACGTCGGCGGCACCACACCGGGCACGGTTCAGGCCCGGCGTGCCGCCTTCCTCGGGTGGACGGGCACCTCGATCAATCCCAAACTGATCCTGACCACCGCCCTGCGGGACCATCCCACGACCGCGGTGGCCTTCCACTACGGGAGTGGGAACTCCCAGGTCACCTTCAACGCAGGCACCGCCCCGCCCGGAGCCCAGTCGACCACCGTCGAGCTCCACAACGGTTGGACCGTGGTGGTCTTCGGCCCGGCCGGTATCAGTGGTCGGTTCGCCAACGGGACCGGCGCCGCCGTCCTCCTCGGTGGCATCGCCATCTCCCTGCTGCTGGCGGCAGTCCTCCTCTTGCTGGGCACCAGCCGGGCCCGGGCCCTCCTCCTGGTCGACGAGCGCACCCGACAACTTCGCTTTCAGGCCTTCCACGACTCACTCACCGGGCTCCCCAACCGGGCACTGATCCTCGACCGAATGGGGTCGATGCTGGCCCGGGCCCGCCGGGACGAGGTCCCGGTGGCGACGATGTTCCTCGACATCGACGATTTCAAGGACATCAACGACACGCTCGGCCACGAGGCCGGTGATCAGTTACTGGCCGGTGTGGCGACCCGGCTGACAGGGATCCTCCGTGAGGCGGATACCGTCGGACGGCTGGGCGGTGACGAGTTCGTGGTGCTGGTGGAAGGAGCCTCTCTGGCGGCCGGTGCCGAGGCGGTGGCGGATCGGATCCTCGACGCCCTGAAGGCTCCGTTCGCCATGCCGGGTGGTGCCCCGTTGACCATCCAAGCCAGCATCGGCATCGCCACGGGTGCCCAGGGGACCCCCGAAGAACTGCTCAGAGATGCCGACATCGCCCTCTACCGGGCCAAGAGCACCGGGAAGAACGGCGCCGTCGTGTTCACTCCTTCCATGAAGACAGCAGTCGACGAGCACCGGTTCCTTGATGTCGACCTCCATCGTGCGCTCGACGCCGGCGAGCTGTTCCTCGTCTACCAACCAATCGTCGAGCTCTCATCGGGAGCCATCACGGGCGTGGAGGCCCTCTTGCGCTGGCACCATCCGGACAAAGGAGTCATCGGCCCGGACGACTTCATTCCCGCACTCGAGGCGAGTGGGCTCATCGTCCCGGTCGGGAAGTGGGGACTGCTGGAGGCGTGCCGACAAGGCGCGGCGTGGGAACGTGAGGGCCATCACCTGATGATCTCGGTCAATGTTGCCGCCGCTCAGCTCGAACGGGACCGGTTCGTCGACGACGTGCGTGGCGCGCTCGCACTCAGCGAACTCGATCCCAGGCAGCTGACATTGGAGCTGACCGAGACGACCCTGATGCGCAATGTCCTTGCCACCACTGCCCGACTCAAGGTCCTGAAGTCGATCGGGATTCAGATTGCCATCGACGACTTCGGGACCGGGTACTCGTCGATGGCCTATCTGCAGGAGTTCCCCATCGACGTCTTGAAGATCGACGGATCATTCGTGTCCCGTATCAGCGACTCGACCGAGTCCGGGGCGCTCGTCCACACGCTGATCCAGCTGGGGAAGATCCTCGGCATAGCCACCACTGCAGAAGGCATCGAAACCGACACCCAGCGGACATGGCTGTGGGCCGAGGGCGTGGACAGCGGCCAGGGATACCTGTTCGCCAAGCCGCTGGATGCGCAGGCCATGTCCCGATTCCTGGAAGAAGCAGCCGACACGTCGGCAGCGTTGGCTCCGACGCCATGACCGGCTTCTGCATCACGCGCACCCGGGGACCGGGATGACCGTGGTGGCCGGGCTGCCCGATGAGGGCCGGGGTGGCGAGCAGGGGCCGGACCCCCGCCGCGCCTCGCTCGGGGCCCATCTCATCGCGGCCGGTCTGGTGACGGACCAGCAGGTGGAGGTGGCTCTGGACGAGCAACGCAGATCCGGAATGCGGCTCGGCGAGATCCTGGTGGCCGACGATGCCCTGTTCGAGGACGACCTGGCCCGGACGCTGGCCGAAATTTTCGGCATGCCCTACCGGGACCTGGGCCTCGACCCACCCGACCCCCGGGTCCTGAGCTACCTCCCCGAAGCCTTCTGCCGGCGCCGCGGCGTACTCCCTATGGAGGTCAGCAACGGAACCCTTGTCGTCGCCATCTCGGATCCACGCGATATCCAGACGTTCGACGACCTCCGCACACTGGCGGAGGTGCCGTTCGTTTCGGTGGTGGCCGCACGCGGTGAGCTGCGCAAGGCCATCGAGTCCGGCTATTCGAGCCGGCTGCTCGACGGTGTCCAGCCTTCGGAGGAACACGAGTCCGACGTCCCCGCCGATGAGGACCTTTCCAACGCCGATCCGTCCAGCCCTCCCACCATCGATCCGAACCAGGGACCGGTCATCGACTTCGTGAACCAGGTCCTGATACGGGCGGTGGGCGAACGGGCATCCGATGTGCACATCGAGCCGACCAGAGACGGTCTGCGGATCCGGTTCCGTGTCGACGGCATGCTCCACGACGCCATGAGCGCGCCCCCTTCGTTCCGGCTCGGGGTCGTCAGCAGGATCAAGGTCATGATGGACATGGATATCTCTGATCACCGTCGTCCTCAGGACGGCCGGACCTCGATGACCATCCGGGGCCTGGCTGTCGACATCAGGGCGGCAAGCATTCCCACCATCAACGGGGAGGCGCTCGTTCTCCGCATCCTGATCCGGGACGCCGGCCTGCTCGACATAGATGCGCTCGGCTTCCTCCCCGAGTCGCTGCGCCTGTTCAGGGATTCATTCCGGAAGGCGTGGGGAATGGTACTGGTCACCGGGCCGACCGGCTCCGGCAAGTCGACCACCCTGTATGCGGCGATCAACGAGCTGAACGTGCCGAGCCGGAACACGATCACCGTCGAGGACCCGATCGAGTACCGGGTTGCCGGTATCAAGCAGACGCAGGTGAACGCCAAGTCGGGGTACACCTTTGCCACCGGATTACGCGCCGCGCTGCGGGCCGATCCCGACATCGTCCTCGTCGGGGAGATCCGGGACCTCGAAACTGCCCACATCGCCACCGAAGCTGCCCTGACCGGGCATCTGGTCCTGTCGACCCTCCACGCCAACGATGCCGCATCGAGCACGACCCGCCTGATCGACATGGGGCTCGGGCCGTACCTGGTGACCTCCGCGCTGGGATGCGTGGTCGCCCAGCGCCTGGTCCGACGCCTCTGCCGTCGCTGCAAGTCGGCCGACACCGCGACCTCCGAGGAGCTGTTGGAGCTGGAGGCGATGTCGCTCATCGACGACCACGACGCCCAGACGCCCATGTTCCGGGCCGTCGGCTGCGAGCAGTGCCGGCGTACGGGTTACCGGGGAAGGCTGGCCATCCATGAGGTCATGGTCATGGACGACGAGCTCCGTACCCTCGTGCTGCAGCGGGCCCCGGCCGAAGCCGTGGCCCGGGCCGCGGTCGCCGGCGGGATGCAGACGCTGCAGATGGACGCATTCGTCAAGGTGCAAGAGGGAGAGACGACCCTCGACGAGCTGAAGCGCATCCTCGTCTAGGGCGGGCCTTCGGCTCCCGCCAACCTCGGACCCGGCGCTCGGACGATGACGCCGGCCCACCGGGCCACCCGGGCCACCCGGCCGGAACGCGACCCGCCAGACGCCTCGAGCCTGGTGCCGTCTGCTTCTCGGTTCCGCTACCGTATGCCATGACCCACCCCGTCCCTCGTGTCCCGGCACAAAGATGGGGAAGAACAGGAATGGAGGGAACCAGGCAACACGAACGTCCAGTTGGAGGGATGCGAGAGCGGACGAATCGGACGGTCTCGAAAACCGTTGTGTCGCAAGGCACCGTGGGTTCGAATCCCACTCCCTCCGCTCGTGCGGTGTGTCAGGACATCGGAGACACTGAGGGGCTACCGGTCACGGCTGTGGCTGGTAGCCCCCTGTTCTGGCCCGCGTGAGATGGCGGAGCCCGCGGCCCGCCCCGTTGAGGCCCGGCAACGGCGCGAAACAGGCGAGAGCGAAACATCCTGACTGGAGGCACCGGATGACGACAACCCTCGACTGGTATGGATGCGCGACATTCCGCCTCCGGACCGCAGGCATCACCGTGTTCCTCGACGCCTACATCGACCGAGCCCCGAACGCGGAGGGTCCCGGGCTGACGGCCGACGACATCGACGAGTGTGACTGGATTGTCATCGGGCACTCCCACTTCGACCACCTCTGGGGTGCAGAACGCATCATCGCCCGCACCGGGGCGCAGCTGATCGGCAGCTACGAGACGGTGCGCCTCCTCGAGCAGGCCGGCGTCCCTCTCGACCGCATGCTCTGTGTCGCGGGTGGGGAGCGGATCGATCTGGGCGCGGGAGTGTTCGTGTCCGTCTACCCGAGCCTGCACTCCTGCCTGTGGACCGGCACCCACGACGTCGGCGCCGGCGACGTCTGCCTCGGCGACCTCGGAGTCACCTGGCAGGAGCAAGCCTTGCGCATGAAGGAACTGGTGGCCCACTTGACCACCTCACTCGACGACGTGGCGATCGAGCATCTGCTCACCGCCGCGTCAGGTCACAGCGACCGAGGCGATGGCGGAGCCCTCATCTACCTCTTCGAAACCCC
>JBEKIU010000114.1:0-13813 GCA_050011635.1 Acidimicrobiales bacterium | reverse complement strand
CCGATCGCCAACCGGCTCGCCGTCGGCCTGCCCCTCGGGGTCTCCCGACTGGTCGAGCTCGGTCGAGCCCTGGCCACGTCGCCGACGGTCCTCCTGCTCGACGAGCCCTCGTCCGGGCTCGACTCGACCGAGACCGCCGAGTTCGAGAGCACGCTGCGACGTATCGCCGGCGACCACGGGGTGTCGGTGTTGATCGTCGAGCACGACGTCGAGCTGGTCATGCGGCTGTGCCGGACGATCTACGTCCTGGACTTCGGGGTCGTCATCGCCGGCGGGACTCCCGAGGAGATTCGGAGCGACCCTCAGGTTCGGGCTGCGTACCTCGGTGAGGAGACGGTGACGGACAGTACCGACGTCGGTGCCGAAGCCGGCACCGACGGGGCCGCCGACGGGGCACGACCTCCGGACCCGACGGTCGCATCGGCACGACCGGTGCAGACCGGACAGGAATCGCCGGCTGCGCTCGAGGTCGAGAACCTCTGCGTCAACTACGGGCAGGCCGTTGCCGTGTCACAGGCCTCCTTCCAGATCCGACCCGGACATGCACTGGCCATCCTCGGTCCCAACGGTGCCGGCAAGTCCAGCTTGGCCCGGGCCATCTCGGGGCTGGTCCCGTGCTCGTCGGGGCGCGTGAAGCTCAACGGCGAGGACATCTCGTCCGACGCGCCGTACCGCATCCGCCGGGCCGCCGGTGTGATCCATCTGCCCGAGGGCCGGGGGATCTTCCGGAGGCTCTCGGTCATCGAGAACCTGCAGATGGCGACGGTGACACTGCACGGGCGGCAGGCCCGGGGCGAGGCCATCGAGCGGGCGTTCGAGTTCTTTCCCAGCCTTGCCGCGCGACGCCGACAGATCTCGGGAAGCCTGTCGGGAGGCGAGCAGCAGATGCTCTCGCTGGCCCGTGCGCTCATCACCTCTCCCACCGTATTGATCGCCGATGAGCTCTCCCTCGGTCTCGCTCCCCTCCTCGTCGACTCGGTGTTCGAAGGCCTCGGCCGGGCCCGGGAGGCAGGGGTGACGGTGCTCATCATCGAGCAGTACGTCCACCGGGCCCTGCAGTTCGCCGACGAGTGCCTCGTCCTGCAACGCGGCGCGGTGGCCTGGCAGGGCGAGGCCGTCGGGATGGGAGAGGACCTACTCAGACACTATCTAGGGGAATCGATGACGGCGGTTCCGTGAAAGGAGTGGAGGTGCAGTCGCCCGGGTGAGCCGGGTCCCGCGGATCCCTCCGGCACCTGCCGGCAGCGCGGTCCGGAAGCAGGTTCGTCAAGCAACAGTGCCAGTCAATCCACGATCAGGAAGAGAGATCATGCCCCAACGAAACAAGAAGTTCCTCGCAGCCGGACTGACGTGCGTTGTCCTGCTGATAGCGGCTGGGTGCAGCAGCAACAGCAGTTCGGGGACGACCACGACCACGGGCTCCGGCAGTGGAACCAAGACGTTCACCATCGGCCTGCTCACCGACGCAACCGGGCCTGCGGCCTCCGAAGCGGCCACGTCGGTCCAGGGCGTCAAAGCCGCAGTCGGGGTGGCCGCCAGCGAGGGGTACAAGATCAAGTACATCGTGGCCGACACGGCGACGAGCCCTTCGCAGGCGCTGTCCGGGGCCCAGCAGCTGGTGGAGCAGGACCATGTCTTCGCCGTGATCGGGGTCTCCGCCCTCCTCTTTGAGGCCGCCCCCTTCCTCACCACCAACGGCATCCCGGTCGTCGGGGGTGCCTTCGACTCGTCCGAGTGGTTGCTGCCCAAGAGCTACAACATGTTCTCGGTCATCGGCAATCAGGACTTCACCAAGGTGTACACGACGACCGGCCTGTTCCTGAAGAGCCAAGGGGTCACCAACCTCGGATCCATCGGCTACTCGGTGTCCCCGAGCTCAGCGGCGGCGGCCAGAGCCGCGTCGGTCTCGGCCGGGGCGCAGGGCATCAAGACCGGATACCTCAACGACAGCTTCCCGTTCGGCAGCACCAACGTGGCACCGGCCGCCTTGGCCATGAAGAGCGCCGGGATCAACGCCCTCGTCGCCGACACCGAGCCGAGCACGGTGTTCGCCCTGGCCGGCGCCCTCGACCAACAGGGCGTGAAGCTCAAGGCGACCCTCCTGGCCACCGGTGGCGGCGGCGACCTGTTCGCCTCGGGACCGGCAGCCATCCAGGCTGCGCAGGGGGATGACTTCCTGTCCGACTTCGAGCCACCGGAGATGCACACCGCGGCGACCGAGGCACTGCAGAACGCACTGGCCAAGTACGCGAACGTGCACACCGATCCGACCTTCGCCGAGTACATCGGCTATCTGTCGGTGCTCGGCCTCCTGCAGGGGATCAAGGGCGCGGGAGCCAACCCGACGCAGGCCTCGACGATCAAGTCCCTGTCCCACATCACGGATTACGACGCAGAGGGCCTGTGGGGCGGCCACCAGACGGTCAACTGGAGCGTCCGGCCCCAGGGGCCGAAGGAGTGCTTCTGGATCACCAAGCTCAAGGGCCAGACCTTCAACCTCATCTCCGGATCGGATCCGGTGTGCGGCGTGGTGATGCCGGGCAAGCGCGTCTAGCGGTGAACGTCGGGCCGCCGGTCGGACGAGACCGGCGGCCCGACGACACCCGTCAGATTGATCACGCCCCTGATGGTGGTCGGGATCAGATCTGACTCAGCAGGTGAAGCCGCGGCGGGGTCGCGTACGGAATCGACGATCGGCGTCGGTGCGCTCGCTCAAGTGGGGAACGACACTTGCGCCGCGTCCGCCAGGAGCGAAGGTCGATCCGCGGCAAGGATGTACCCGGAGGCTATGGCCCGGTCGAGGTCGGTGGTGTAGGCAGCGACGTAGCCGGCCTTGGTCCCGTAGAGCGCCACCAATGTCTGTGGACTGAACGGGACCGTCGACCCGAACAGGCCGCAGAGCTCACTGCTGCCTTGCGGTGGCGCACCGCTCAACGTCGACACCGGCACGTCCACCGCGGGGGTGCGGACACCACCCACGACGTTCCCGTGGGCGTCCAGTGCCAGCTTGGGAGGGTCAGTGGAGGAGAGGGTGAACGGCTTCGGTGAGGGTGGCTGCGTCCCGTCATCCACCCAGTGCAGGAAGGCGACGAAGGCGGCCTGGGCCACCTGATGCTGGGGCCCCGAGTTGACCGCGGTGCTGCAGCCGAGGAAGGAAGCGGCCGCTCCCACTTCGTAGGCATCGGCATGGGATGTCCCGGCCACTTCCCACGTCCGGATCCTGGACGTGTTGGGCTGCTGTGCCGCCGCGTAGCCGAGCTGGATCAGGTCCGTCTGGGTCTCGAACATGAAGACGGGGACGCCGAGGTCGGTCCGGATGCGCACATGGCCGGTGGTCGCCGAGGAGACGTTCAGGGTGCCGAGGGGGGCGGCCCCGCCGCCGCGGGAGTGGATGAAGATGCCCTGGTAGGCGTGGTCGAGAGGCTGGATGGCGTCGGCGTAGGTGGTCAGGTAGAACGCCGACTGGGACTCGCCGATGGCCAGCACGTGTGACGGTCGTAGTCCTCCGAGGACCGACGGTGCGGGAGCCCGCAGCGCCTGACCGATCTGGGCAAACATGTCGAGGGAGTACTGGTCGCCCGGGTGGTGCAGGCTCCCGTACCGGGCCGGCTCCTTTTGCGAAAGCCCGGGGGTCGTCCCCGAACCAAGGAGCGCCTTCCCCCCGTTGACGGCGAGCGCCTGCGCGGACACCCCAACATAGGCGGCACCCGAGTCCATGAGGGCCGGATCGAGGTAGTCCCAGTCGGGGGCGGACTCACCGGCCGACACGTTCATCCACTCCACAACGACGTTCCCGTCGAACTTCGCCGGGTCGCTCGGGCGTCGCACGATGATGCGCGTCCGGTAGGGCGCCGATCCCGAGACGGCGATGGTCCACTTCCCGTCGGAGGGCATGGACCGGGTGGTGAAGGAGTAGGCGGTGCCCGATGCGAAGTACTCCTGCTCCACGTAGCCGTGGGCGGCCAGACCAGTGGGATTGGCGGACTCGGGCTCGATGATGTGTCCGGTGTCCGGAGGGGTGCTGAACACCGCCGGCGCCCGCCAACCGGTCGGCTCCGCCGCTGTCGTCGTTGGGGAGGATGTGGCCCCGCTTCCGCATGCGGCCAGGGCTCCGGCAACGATCACGAGGACCGCACTCAATTTGCCAGTGGCGCTCGCGGTGCGGTGATTCACGGTACGTTCCCAGCCTTCCTCGAGGGTGCCAACTGACGCCACGACGTGGCCGGACCCAGGGGCACAGTAGCGCGCCGGTCCGGGGCGAGCCTCGACGCCGGGCAGAGGCACGATCCGGTGCCGACACCCCAGGGGAATTTCTAGCCCTTCGTGGCCGGAACCAGCGTTGGGAAGAAGTTGGCAAAGAAGCTCCGCAACACCGTCATCACTTCTTCCGGAGGTACGTCAACCTTGGGGTCCTCTGGCATGCCTTCGATCGTTATGTTGGCTTGCTCGGCGTAGGCCCGGATTCCATTGAACAGATCCTTGCCCAACGGCCCCAGGGCCTGACCGAGGGCCGTTGCGTCCTCCATGAACGGAGGAACCGGTCGAGCCTGTGGAACAGGCCACGAGTTCGGGTCCCGAGGGGTGTCGAGGGTGAAGACGTGGGAGAAGGTGCGGGCGGCGGCATCTCGCCCCGTGAACGGGTCGCCCAGATCCCACTGCTCCCGGAGCGTGGCGATCAACGACGTATGTCGGTGTTCCTGGTTGAACACATCGCCTTCGGCCACCCACGGTGAGACGATGATGGCCGGCACCCGGTAGCCAGAGCGGTCGAACGTGAAGCCATGCTGTCCGGCCGGAGCAGAAGGGTCGGGCGATGGCACGGACGGCGGCGGAACATGGTCGTAGGTACCGCCCGGCTCGTCCCAGCCGATGAGGAGAGCGGTGTTCCAGACGTTCGATCCGGTCGAGCCCTGCATCCCCTTGTAGGCGGCGTAGATCCGTGAGAGGAACGCCTCTCCCCCGAGGATCGACGACGGTGGGTCGATGCTGGGAATCACCACGCCGTGCCCCATGGCCCGTCCACAGGCCGGGTGGTAATCGTTGTGTCCCAACGCCAGGCAGGGTTCGATGAACGAGAAGTCGGGCAGGTCCCCGTTGGCAGCGTCGGCCTCGAACTGGGCGAAGGGCACGATGTTGGTGGCCAGCCGGTCCTTCAGCCGCTGGAAGTGGGCCAGGGCGGTGCCGGAGACCTGCATCGGTTCGCCGACGTAGATCTTCCACGTCTTGCCGTAGTCCTCCAAGCGGTTGAAGATCGTCTCCGCCGTGTTCTTTTGGATGAAGTTCGTGACCGGTTTGTTCACCGAGAATCCCGAGGAGGTCGCCGCCGTCCAGAACGACCGGTTGGGCAACGTCTGGGACGGCACCTCACAGAACCAGTGGTCGAACACCCCGAAGGCACGGGCCAGCCCGTTCAACACCGGAATCTGCTCGGGAGTGAACCCGGTCATGATCTGGCTGTACTCCTCGTAGGTGGGCTGGCGGCCCATCTCCGCGGTGAAGCAACTGACGTAGTCAGTGACGAAGCCATCCATGGTCGGCTTCTGACCGGGCTTGGGGGCATTGAATGGAGCAGTGATGTCCTCACCCAACTTGAAGCGGTTCTCCTCGCTCAGGATGTTGAAGAGTTGGGTGTTGGTGTGAGGGTACTCCTCCCCCGAATCCGGATTGGGGCTGTCCATGTCGGTGGCCACCGTGTACGGGACCACCTTGCGGTCGGCACCGTCCTCGGCCCACTCGGGGATCGGGTTGGAGAGGTCCTTGCCGATCACCCCGTCGAAGGTCTTGCCGTCCTCCCTCCCGTAGAGGTGGCCCAGTACGTTGTCCAGCGAGCGGTTCTCGAACAGGACCACCACGATGTGGTCCATGGCATGGCTTCGGTCCTCGGGCATGGGGCATCCTCTCTTCTCATCCCCCCGTCCATCACTGTTCCAGTTGGCCCCATGCAGGTCATCATCCCCAGAGGGTGATGCGGTCGCCATCCTGGCGATCCAAACTGGTAGCTGCGGGGGCCGGGCCGAGGGTGACCACGCCCATGCCCGCACGACCCTTTGACTCCTGGAAGGTGTGATCCGGATGGCTGCAACGCAGGACCTACCCACCCTCGGCCCGATCGCCCGGTATGAGCAGAACATCATCGAGCGGATCAGCGACTTCAACGATCCCCGCCAGGAGTGGCGACGCCTCTTCTCCGAGCTGCTGGGCACGTTCTTCCTCGTCCTGGCGGCCGCCGGTGGGGGCATGATGGGGCACGCATTCCCCGGAACGATCAGTCGCACGGCTGCCGTTGTGGCACCGGCTCTGACAGTGTTGGCCATCATCTTGTTCATGGGCAAGGTATCCGGTGCCCACCTGAATCCGGCGGTCAGCATCGCCTTCGCCCTCCGCCGGGACTTCCCCTGGCATCGGGTGCCCGGCTACATCGTCGTGCAACTGATCGGGGCCTCGCTCGCCGCCCTCTTCCTGCGCTCGGTGGTCCACGTCTCGGCCATGTACGGGTCCAACTATCCCGCACACGGCTACTCGGACATGGCTGCGTTCTGGATGGAACTGATCCTGACGATGGGGCTGGTCAGCGTGATCTTGGGCACAGCCTCGGGAGCACAGAACATCGGCCTGTTCGGTGCCTTGGGGGTCGGGGGCTACATCGCCCTGGCGGGTTTGTGGGGTAGCCCCATCTCAGGCGCCTCGATGAACCCGGCCCGCACCTTCGGACCCGATCTGGTGGGCCGCACCTTTACGGGCTACTGGGTCTACATCGCGGGTCCCATCGCCGGGGCCGTGCTCGCAGTCGTCATCGCCTTCGTTCTACGAGGCCCTGGCGGCGGCAAGTCGGGTTCGGGTGCTGCGCAGGGAGACATCTTCACTGAGACGTATGAAGCCGGGAAGTCCTGAGCTGGCAGTTCTCGGCGATCAGGCACTCCCTCGCCGGCCCACCGTTGCGTGCCGCCGATCGACGCCGGGGCCGGTCAGGTCAGGTCAGGGTTGACGCTCGAGTGCGGCCAGCTCCTGTCGCAACCCGCGCCAGACCCGGCGCTTGGTGGTGGCGAACGCACCCCTCGGCAGTGCGGCCAGTGTCGTGGCCAGCGAGCGGGCTCTGGTCAGCGGATCGTCGGCCAGTTCGTCGAGGAACCCCATGTCCACGGCACGCTCCGGCGATGCGACCTCTGCGAACATGGTGGCCGGGGTGAGGAACCTGCGCTCGAGTCGGTAGGTGGCCATGGCGATGGCGAACGAGGGCAGTGCCATCCCGATGGCGACCTCGTTGAGGCCCAACCGGTACGGCCCGACCCGCCCGATGCGGTAGTCCGCGCTCAGCAGGAGAAGCGCTCCCCCGGCCAGGGCGTGCCCCGTGCATGCCGCCACAATGGGCACGGGTGCCTCGACCAGCTCCCGGTAGAGAACGGCGCCGGCGGAGAACAGCGCTGCGCCGAGGTCCTTGTCCCCGCTGTTCATGACGCCCAGGTCGAAACCGGCCGAGAAGCAGCCGTCCCTCCCGGTGATGACCAGAGGTTGACCCTGGCCGGAGGCGGCGGCGATGGCCTCCCTCATCCGGTCGATCAGCTCGAAGGAGAGGACGTTCACCTTTCCGTCGTCGACGGTGGCCACGAGGTACCCGCCGGCCTCTGTGAGGTCGACGCTCACTGGCGCACCGTGTTCACTCGTGGTCCCGCGTTGGTCGGCGGTCCCGCGTTCGCGGGCGGGCCAGGACTGCGGGGGGATCGATGGGCACGTGCTCGGCTTCCTGTCTCGGTGGGGCGTACGACGGCCAAGCGTAGCCAGGCCTGCCTTGTGCGGCGGGCCGGCGGTGCGCTCATCGGGTGGGGGCCACGAGCACCTTGCCCATGGCCCGGCGCTCGGCCAGATCGGACAGCGCCCGGCCCACGCCGTCGAGTGGGTAGACGGCCGAGATGTGGGGGGCGGCCCGGCCGGAGCCGGCCAGCTCGTCCAGTTCGGCCAGGTCGCGACGACGATCCTCGGCCTGGTTGCGGGCGAAGCCCTCCATGGTGAACCCGGTCACCATCACGCCCTTCAGCAGCACCAGGTTGAGCGGGATGCTCGGGATCTCGCCCGACGCGAACCCGACGGTGACGAAACGACCGCCCCACCGCATGGCCCGGAGGGCGAGCTCGGCGTTGGGACCGCCCACCGGGTCCACCACCACGTTGGCGCCGCCGCCGGTGATCTCCTTGATCCTGGCCTTCAGGTCCTCGGTGGCGTAGTCGACGCCGACCTCGGCCCCGAGCTCGAGACACAGGGCCAGCTTGTCGGCCGACGATGCTGCGGCCAGCATCCGGGCCCCGAGCACCGCCCCCAGCTCGATGGCGGCCAGCCCCACCCCCCCGGCGGCCCCCAGCACGACGGCCCACTCCCCCGGCTGGACCCGGGCCACGCTCCGCAGCGCGTGGTAGGCGGTCTGATGGGCCACCCCCGAGGCCGCCGCGGTGGCCAGATCGACGGCGGGGTCAACCCGCCGGAGCGACGCGGCGGCCACCGCGATCTGCTCGGCGAAGGCCCCGAACAGCGCCGAACCCATCGCCCGGTCGCCCACGGACCAGCCGTCGACCCCGGCCCCGACGGCGCGCACGGTGCCGGCGACCTCGCTTCCGACCGTGAACGGAAGCGGGATGGTGATCTGGTAGCGGTCGGCCACCACCAACACATCGGGGAAGTTGACGGCGGCCGCAGCCACGTCCACCACGACCTGTCCCTCGGCCGGGACCGGATCGTCGACCTCCTCGACCACCACCGAGGACGGCGGACCGTAACGGAGACATCTGGCCGCGCGCACCGATCGGCCTCAGGTGTTGCCCACGACGTGCTCGATCATGGCCGCCAGCTTCTGGCGCGCCTCGGCCCGCTTGGCCGGCAGGTGGGCGGTGGGCCACAGTCCCGTGGACGGCTCGTACCCCTTCAGGACCTCGCGGGCCACGGTGACCTTGTGCACTTCGGTGGGCCCGTCGACCACACTCATGATGGGGGCCATCATCCACATGCCGCCGAAGGGCATCTCGTTGGACACGCCCAGCGCACCGTGGGCGTGCATCGAGCGCCAGACGGCGTCGTGGACCACCTTCGGGGTCAGCGCCTTGATGGCGGCGATGTTCTTGCGGGTGCGGCGGTAGTCGCCCAGCTGATCGATCTCCCATGCCGTGTAGAGCACGAGGAGGCGGAACTGGGCCAGCTCCGCGTAGGAGTCGGCGATGTCGCCCTGGATGAACTGCTTGCGGGCCAGGAGGCTCCCCTGGGTCTCGCGGCTCAGCACCCGCTCGCAGAGCAGATCCAGGGCCCGCTGGCAGGTGGCCACCGTCCGCATGGCATGGTGGACCCGTCCCCCGCCGAGCCGGGTCTGGGCGATGACGAAGGCCTGCCCCTCGCCACCCAGGAGGTTGTCGGCCGGCACCCGCACGTCCTCGTAGTGGATGAGGGCGTGCATGGCCTGGTCCTCGGACTCCCCGGCCAGACCGACATGTCGCTCCATGATGACCCCGGGGGTGTCCGTCGGGACGAGGAACATCGAAGCACCCTGATAGATGCTCACGTCGGGATCGGTGATGGCCATCACGATCAGGAACGAGGCGGTCCGCGCATTGGAAGAGAAGAACTTCCATCCGTTGATCACCCACTCGTCCCCGTCCTTGACGGCCCGCGTGGTGAACTGCTGGGGATCGGATCCGGCCTGGGGCTCGGTCATCGAGTAGCACGAGAAACACTCGCCGTTCAGCAACGGCTGGAGGTACTTCTCCTTCTGTTCCTCGGTTCCGTAATGGGCGATGATCTCGGCGTTGCCGGTGTCGGGGGCCTGGGTGCCGAAGATGATGGGGGCCCAGCTCGACACCCCGAGTATCTCGTTGAGCAGGGCCAGCTTGACCTGGCCGTAGCCCTTGCCACCCAGTTCGGGGCCGAGGTGGGCGGCCCACAGCTCGTGATCCCGGACCTCTTGCTTCATGGGGTCCACGATCGGTCGCAGCTCGTCGTCCAAGGGGTGGAACTGCCGGTGGGGGTAGAGGATGTCGAGGGGCTCGACCTTGTCCTCGACGAACTGGCGCGCCCAGTCGAGCTTCAGTTGAAATTCCGGTTCGGTGGAGAAATCCCAAGCCATGGCGGGGTCCTTTCTAGTGGCGATCAGTGCGGGCGATCAGAAGCGGCGGCCCGCCGGGATGGAGCCGGTCGGGTCGCCGGCACCGGACCGGCCGACCTCCAGCCCGGCGAAGAAACGCTCGTTGCACCGGCTGATCTCGCCGCGGGCAGCGGCCGGGTCTTCGGCGTGCGCCACGTACATGGCCGACCCCACGCCGAGGGCGGAGAGAAGATGGGCCAACGGCTTCACCGGCTGCGGATCGAGGGTGCCCTGGTCGATGGCGTCGGCCACGTACTCCATGATCTTTCTGGTCGGTCCGTCACTCCGCTCCGACAGGTGGTCCCAGCCGAGGACGGCCGGGCCGTCGATCAGGACGATCTGCCGGTAGGCCGGATTGGAGGAGGCGGCATCGAGGTAGATCTCGCTGTTGGCCCGGAAGAGTGACCAGGCGTCGGGCGGGTGGTCACCCGAGCGTCGCCGTAGGAGGCGGCCCACCTCGTCGGCCACCTCCTCGTACACCGCCCGGAACAGATCCTCCTTGTCCCGGAAGTGGTGGTAGAGCGCCCCTCTGGTCAGCCCCGCCCGTTGCACGATCTCCTCGGTGCGGGTGGCCTGGAAGCCGTTGGTGGCAAAGACCTCGCGCGCCGCGTCGAGCAGAGCCCGCCGGGTGTCCTGCACATGGGCGGCCCGGAGGCCGAGGGCCCGGGCGCCCCGGTCGGCGGCCCTGGTGTGGGGTCCATTCGTAATGTATCCAACATACACAATGTTTGGATCCCTGGCTCTGCCGGGCGGGGAGCTGCGGCGCCGCCAGGACAAGGGGTCAGGTCGGGCGGCCGCGCTCGACCGCGTGTATCACTTGTCGGGTGACTCGGACGAGGTTGGCACCCACCGGATCTGCCTCATGCTCAAGGACGGGCCAGGTCCGCGCCGATCAATGCTGGGTGAGCCATGGAGCTCCAGTTCGTCCTGGCCGCCGATTTTGCCGCCGGCCAGCCGTGCTGGCCGTGCTGGCCACGATCTGTGCGACAATTTGCATGCCGATGATGCACGCCCAAGCCGCGACGTCGCCGAGCGGCACTGCACGCCCGACGAGCGCCGGATTCGGCGTGACGATGGAGGGCCTTCCGTCTGCCTTGAATGGGCTCCAGAATCTGAGCTCCACCTTGGGTGTCACCCCCGGGGTAGCCATGTGGTACGAGCAGTGGAGCTCGGCCGCTCCATTTCCCGCCGCAGAAGCGTCCGCTCTGACCTCACTGGGTATCACCCCCGAGATCACGTGGGAACCGTGGAGTCCGACGGGCGGACTGCACCAGCCGGGATACTCGCTGGCGTCGATCGCATCAGGACGCCACGACGCCTACTTGCTCTCCTGGGCGGACGAGATAAAGGCATGGGGAGGGGTGCTCAAGCTCCGTTTCGCTCACGAAATGAACGGAAATTGGTATCCGTGGGATCAGGGTGTGAACGGGAACGGACCGGGATCGTACGTTGCGGCCTGGAGGCATATCCATGACCTGTTCAAGAAGGCGGGCGCCACCAAGGTCATCTGGGTGTGGTCCCCCAATGTCGAGTATCGGGGCTCCACCGCCTTTTCGGCCCTCTGGCCGGGGAGTTCCTACGTCAACGAAGTTGCCCTTGACGGGTACAACTGGGGGGCCGTCCATCCGGAGACCGGTTGGCAGTCGTTGTCCGAGATCTTTCTGCCCTCGATCCGGGCCATTACCTCTCTGACGGACCTGCCCTTGTACCTGGGTGAAGTCTCGAGCACCGAAACTGGTGGCAACAAGGCACGATGGATCAGTGACATGTTCGCCACGCTTGCCCACTGGCCCGAGATAAAGGGGTTCACCTGGTTCGACTGGGACAAGGAGACGAACTGGCCCATTGCCAGTTCGGCACAGTCGCTCGATGCATTCCGAGACGGGATCCAGCAGTACCACACCGCGTCGCCATAAGAGCCAATCAGCACGGTCCCGGAGTTCTCCCGCTCTCGCATTTAGTAGGACGTTGTAGTAATCTTTGGCCATGGGTAGCCCGGTGACACCATCGCCAGGGCGCGTGGGCAAGGCGGGATCGTGACGCAGCTCCATCAGCCGAACCACCCGGTCCGGTTCGTGACGGCCGCCAGCCTGTTCGACGGGCACGACGCGGCCATCAACATCATGCGCCGGCTCCTGCAATCCCAAGGAGCCGAGGTCATCCATCTGGGCCACAACCGGTCGGTGGATGAAGTGACCAGGGCCGCCGTGGCCGAGGACGTGCAGGGCGTGGCCGTGAGCTCCTACCAGGGCGGCCACATGGAGTACTTCCGGTACCTGGTCGACCGGTTGCGGGCCGAGGGCAGGGGCGACATCTCGGTCTACGGCGGCGGTGGCGGTGTGATCGTCCCCTCCGAAATCGAAGAGCTCGAGGCCTACGGTGTGCGCCGGATCTTCTCACCCTCCGACGGGCAACGACTCGGCCTCGACCACATGATCAACCTCCTTATCGAGGAGTGCGATCGCGACCTGGCCGGCGATCCTCCGCCCCCGCTGGAGGAATTGGAAGCCGGCGATCAGCGTGCCCTGGCCCGCTGGATCACCTGCATCGAGGCCGGCGCCGTCGATCCGGCCGGTATCGATGGCCTCCGAGCCCTTGCCGGCCGGCGCCCCGCGCCGGTGCTGGGCATCACCGGTACCGGGGGCTCGGGGAAGTCGTCGCTGACCGACGAGATCATCCGGCGGTTCCGGCTCGACCAGGAGGACAAGCTGCCCATCGCCGTCCTGGCCGTCGATCCCACCCGGCGTCGCGGCGGGGGCGCCTTGCTCGGTGACCGCATCCGGATGAACGCCATCGACGCCCCCAACGTCTTCTTCCGCTCGCTGGCCACCCGGGGGGCCGCCTCCGAGCTTCCGGACCGGTTCCCTCTGGTCGTGATGGCCTGTGCCGCGGCGGGATTCCGACTGGTCGTGGTGGAGACGCCCGGCATCGGCCAGGGCGATGCCGCCGTCACCGACATCGCCGATGTCTCGCTCTACGTGATGACCCCGGAGTACGGCGCCGCCTCCCAGCTCGAGAAGATCGACATGCTGGAGCTGGCCGACGTGGTGGCCATCAACAAATTCGATCGACGCGGGGCCGACGACGCCTTCCGCCAGGTCTGCCGGCAGTGGGAGCGGGACCACCGAGTCCGGACCGGCGACGGAGGTCCGGAGCCGGTGTTCGGCACCATCGCCTCCCGGTTCAACGACGACGGTGTCACCGCGCTGTTCCACCGTCTCAAAGCTGAACTGTCGGCCAAGGGGCTGGTGGCCACCGATGGGTTGCTGCCCCCGGCGGCCGGCCGTCGGTCGACCCAGGCGTCGCCGATCGTCCCCGCCCACCGGCGCCGGTACCTGGCCGAGATCGCCGAGACGGTGACCGACTATCACGCCACCACGGACCGGCTCGTCGCCGAGACCCGCCGGGCCGAGCAGGTGATCGCCGTAGTGGCCGAGGCCGACCGGCGCGGTATGGACACGGGCGACTTGGGAGGACTGGCCGCCGTGGTGGAGAGCGAACGGGACCCCGAAGGTCGGCTCCTCCTCGAGGAGTGGGACGGCCTCCGTGCCGCGCTGGCCTTCGACGGTCAGGATGCCGACGGCCCGACCGACCCGGTCGACGAGACCGGGCGTCCGGCGCGGTGGCGGACCTCCCTCTCCGGCACACGCGTTCCGAGGGTGGCCCTCCCCCGGGTCAGCGAGGGCGGCGAACTGG
>JBEKIU010000113.1:0-13869 GCA_050011635.1 Acidimicrobiales bacterium | reverse complement strand
CGTCCCGGCCGCCGGCCGGCGGACCGGTACACTCGGGCTGGTTCACCGAGCTTCCGGAGGCATCACGTGAAGATTGTTGTCGATTACGACGAGTGTGCCAGCAACGCGGTCTGCATGGGGATCGCACCCGAGGTATTCGAGGTGCGCGACGACGGATTTCTGTACGTGTTGAACGAGAACCCGGGTGAGGAGTTGCGCGAGAAGGTCCGCCAGGCAGCCAATGGTTGCCCCACCGGTGCCATCACCATCGTCGAGGACGAGTAACCGAGGGGTGTCGGAAGAGACCCCGAGGGTCCGGTTCGCCCCGTCGCCCACGGGCTATTTCCACGTCGGCAGTGCCCGCACGGCGTGGTTCAACTGGTTGGTGGCCCGTCAGTCAGGTGGCACGTTCGTGCTGCGTATCGAGGACACCGATGCGGAGCGGGGCCGCGAGGAGTGGGTGGGCGGCATCATCTCGGCCATGCACTGGCTCGGGATGGATCCCGACGAAGGCCCGTTCCGCCAGTCGTTGCGCACCGATCGCTACGGCCAGGCCGTCGACGCGCTCTGGGAGGCCGGGTACCTCTATGCGTGCGACTGCACACGCACAGAGATCGAAGCCCGCAACGAGGAGAACGGGATCCTGACTCCCGGCTACGACGGCTTCTGCCGCCACCGCAAGCTGGCGCGTGGAGACGGCACGGCCCTGAGGTTCCGCACTCCCGACGAGGGGACGACGATGGTGCGCGACGTGATCCGGGGTGTGGTCGAGTTCCCCTGTGCGGCCATGGACGATTTCGTGACCGTGAAGGCCAACGGCGCCCCCCTGTTCGTCCTGGCCAACGTGGTCGACGACATCGATATGTCCATCACCCATGTCATCCGGGGCGAAGACCTGCTTCCGACCACGCCCAAAGGGGTGTTGGTGTGGGAGGCGTTGATCTCGATCGGCTGGATGACCGACGGATCGACCGGCACCGGGCCGCGGCCCGCACCCCCGCTGCCGGTCTTCGCCCATCTGCCCATGCTGGTCAACGCGCAGCGCAAGAAGCTGTCCAAGCGCCGGGACCCGGTGGCTGTCGAATCGTACCGGGACCAGGGGTACCTGGCCGACGCCTTCGTGAACTATCTGGGCCTGCTCGGGTGGAGCCCACCGGAGGGCCAGGAGATCTTCGACGTCGGCCAGATGCTCGAATGGTTCCGCCTCGAGGACGTGAACCACTCCCCGGCCTTCTTCGACGTGGTCAAGCTCACCCATATCAACGGTGAGTACATCCGGGCCATGCCGACCGAGGCGTTCATCGAGGCCTGCCGGCCCTGGCTGACCGGTGAACATGTGCCCTGGCCCGACTCGAGCTTCGACGAGGCGGTGTTCGCAGCCCTGGCCCCCGTTGTCCAAGAGCGGGTGGCCGTCCTCAGCGAGGTTCCGGCCATGGTCGACTTCATGTTCCTCGACGCCCCGCCCATCGACGACGAGGCATGGGCCAAGGCCATCGCCGGCGACGACGTGGCCGTCACCATCCTGTCGGGGGCCGTCGAGGCCTACGAGGAGCTCGTCGACAGCTGGACCCACGACGCCCTCCATGCCGCCACGCTGGCCGTCGGCGAGGGTGTGGGCCGGAAACTGGGCAAGGCCCAGGCTCCCATCCGGGTCGCGGTCACCGGCCGCCGGGTGGGTCCGCCGCTGTTCGAGGCCCTCGAGGCACTCGGGTCCGAGCGGACCTTGGACCGGCTCAGGGCGGCTATCGGCCGGGCCCGGCCCGCCCCCCAGTCGTGAGACGCCCCGCTCGTCGGCCACAGAGCCTGGTGCGCTGACCCGCGTGGGGATCCTGGCCACGCTGACCGGACTGCGACTGCTCCGGTTCATCCTCCGACTGGTCGCCTTCGTGGTGACGCTCATCCTCATCTACCTGGTGGTGACCGCGGTGCAGGTCTGGATGACGAGCCGACGCTACGAACCGAGGTCGGCCGGAGCCATCGTCGTGATGGGCGCGGCCCAGTACGACGGGGTCCCGTCTCCCGATCTTGCCTCCCGGCTGGACGAAGCGGAGATCCTGTGGCGCCAGCACCTCTCCTCGACCATCATGGTCACAGGATGGAAGGAGCCCGGCGACCGCTTCACCGAGGCGCAGGCATCGGAGCACTACCTCGTGGCCGCCGGAATTCCCGGCCGGGACATCCTCGAGGCTGGAGGGAGCAACACATGGGAGAGCCTGTCCGAGGCGGCTCCGTCCCTCCTGGCTCGGGGCGACCGGACCGTCCTGATCGCCAGCGACCCCTTTCACGAGGCGCGGTGCCTGGCCATTGCATCCTCACTGGGTCTGACCGCGTACCCGACGCCCACCCGGACCTCGCCGATCAAGGGCTTCTCGACCATTCCGTACTTCGCCAAGGAGACGGTCGGGATGGCGCTCGGCCGGATCATCGGGTTCGACCGGCTGAGCTCGCTCCACACCTCACTCGGGTGACCGCGGCCGGGAGCGACGACCGTGCCACGTTCGTCGTGATCGACTCGCACCCGACCTGCGCCGGGGCCGACCGATGAACAGGAACGTGCTGTTCATCACCGTGGACCAGTGGCGCGGTGACAGCCTGTCGGCCCTCGGCCACCCGGTGCTGACCACCCCGGCCCTCGACCGCCTGGCCGCTCAGGGCACGCTGTTCGCCAACCACTGGGCCAACGCGGCACCGTGCGGACCGTCGCGGGCGTGCCTCTACACGGGCACCTACCTGCACCACAACCGGTCGGTGACCAACGGAACCCCGCTCGATTCCCGCTTCACCAACATCGCCCTGCTGGCCCGGGAGGCCGGTTACGACCCGGTGCTGTTCGGCTACACCGACACCAGCCTCGACCCCCGGACACTCCCCGGGGGCGACCCCCGCCTCCGCTCGTACGAAGAGGTGCTGCCCGGCTTCCGGGCGGTGGTCCACGACCCGTGGGAAGCGGGAAGCCAGCAGTGGGGCCGGTGGCTGGCATCCCAGGGCGTCGACGTCCCGGCCAATCCTCACGACCTCTACCAACCGATCCCTGGCTTTCCCGGGGCCGACAGCCACGGTTCGACGTGGGCACCGGCCCGGTTCCGGGCCGACCAGTCGGAGACGGCCTTCATGGTCGGGGCGCTGACCGACTGGTTGGACCAGAACGGGGCCGATCCGTTCTTCGTCCATACCTCGTTCATCCGGCCCCATCCGCCGCGACGCAATCCTGCCGGCTACCACGACCTCTACGACGCCGCTGCCATGCCGGCCTTCACCGCCGCACCGACCAAGGCGGAGGAGGCGGCCGCGCACCCGATCAACCAGGCCCTCATGTACCTTCCCTTGGCCGGGGCACCCGAGGACGAGGTCGAACGCCGCCAGATGCGGGCCACCTACCACGGGGCCCAAAAAGAGGTCGACGATCAGCTGGCCCGGCTGTTCGACTATTTGGACGCCTCCGGTCTGGCCGATTCCACGCTGGTGGTCCTCACCAGCGACCACGGCGAGATGGGCGGCGATCACTGGTTGTTCGAGAAGCTCGGCTACTGGGACGAGTCCTTCCACGTGCCGTTGATCGTTCGTGATCCCGACCCCGCATCGTCGCCGGGTCGGGGCCGGGTGGTGCATGCGTTCACGGAGTCGGTGGACGTGCTGCCCACACTCTGCCGTTGGCTGGGCATCGACGTGCCCGTGCAGGCGGACGGCTTCGCCCTGCAGCCTTTCATCAGGGGGGACGGAAGCGGTGGCGTCGGGGACAGCGCCGGGGACGGGGCCGGGGACAGCGCCGGGCGGTGGACGCCGCAGCACTGGCGCACCGAAGCCCACTGGAGTTGGAACTTCTCCAACCCGGCCACCCGCGCGGCCGAGCGCTTCTTCGCACTGCCCATGGCCCACTGCGCCCTCGACGTGGTCCGCAGCTCCGATGTGAAATACGTGCAGTTCGCCGCGGACGCCGCCGTCCTACCCCCGCTCCTGTTCGACCTGACGGCCGACCCGGGCCAGCTGCACGACCTGGCATCGGCGGAAGGTGCCGCCGAGCGGGGGTGGCGGGCCGCCCAGCACCTCATCCAGTGGCGGATGCGTCACGACGACCGAGCGCTCACCGGCACCCTGCTCACGCCAACGGACGGGGTCGTGGTGGCCAGGGACGAGTGGCGTTGACCGCACCCCGGTAGCCGGCGGCGCCTCAGGCGGGGTGCTGGCGTGCCGGTGGGGCCTGGTCGAGCAGCAGGTCGGGAAGGTCGGCCACCGAGTCGATGAGGTGGGTATGGGGCGCTCGGGCCAGCTCGGACCTCGAGTGGGCCCCACTGAGAACGCCGATGACCATCGAGGCACCGGCGCGAGCCCCGGCCAGCAGGTCGCTCGAGGTGTCCCCGACGACGGCCACTTCGGCCACGTCGTCGATTCGCAGCCGCAGCACGGCGGTGAGGACCATGTCGGGCCACGGTCGCCCGCGGCCCGCGTCCGCCGGGGACAGCACGAGGTCAACCAGCCCCTCCCATCCCAGCGCGGCGACGATCCGGTCGCGGGTGGCCGGGGAGAAGCCGGTGGTCAGGCAGAGTCGCATGCCTGCATCCCGGAGGGTGGTCAGGCAGGACTCGGCCCCGGGGATGGCCCACACCTCGCCCCGGTCGACGGCGCCGTCGAAGGCATCCTCGAAGGCCGAATTGGCCTGCTCGGCCCGGTGCCTGTCGCCATCGAGCAGCTCGGTGAACACGGTGATCTTGGACTGGCCCATGGTGCGGCGGATGTACTCCCGCGGGTCCCCCCTGAGCCGACCTGCGGTCAGGCCCACGGCGTCGAGCGCGTGCTGGAAGGCTTCCTCGACGGCGCCGGCATCGGCCACCGTGGTGCCGGCCATGTCCAGGGCCACCAATCGGATCGGGGGTTTCACGCGGTCACCTCGTCCCAGGTCTGCTCGGCGATCGCCGGGGACAGGGTCATTCCCCGTCCGGCCGGCCCGGTGACCACCCACAGCGCGGGCTCGATGCAGCGGCGATAGCAGAGGCTGTCATCCGTGACCGCGGTGTAGACGCCGGCCCAACGACGGAGGACCGGGGGAAGGTCCCAGCCCAGGATCGATTCCGCCCGGCCGCGGAGGCAGTCGTAGGCGGATTCGTCGACCGCGAAGTCGAACGGCTCCTCGTAGACGTGGGTGTCCCCGATGGTGAGGCCCCCGTCGGATCGCTGTACCAACAGCAGCTGCATCGCCCACTCGACGGTCTCCGGCCGCGGTGCATCCAGCGAGGCCCGGCCGGGGAGATCGAACGCGGGGTAGTAGCGCATCGAATCGGCGTCGGCGATGGCCGTGGTGATCCGTTCGGGGGTGGGCGCGGTCTGCATCATCTGGAGCCGGCACCGGCGGAGGGGTGCCGCGGCCAGGACGGCACCGACGCGACCCCCGAGCCCGGACAGGCGGTCACCGATGCAGAGGATCACCAGCGATCCCACGTGACCGGCGCCCAACTGATCGATGACGGTGGGTCCGGGACCGTCGACTGATCCGGCGGGTTGCACGTCGACGGCCTGCCGGCCCGGCAGCCAACGGTAACGGCCGGTTGCTTCGAGAAGTTGACGGAGCGCCCCCAACACCGAGCCGGGCTCGACCACGGCGTCCCTGGTGCACAAGAGCCCACCCACGACGTCGCCCTTGATGGCCGGGTTGACATCGCGCACGGCGGTCGCCTCCAGGAGCTCGAACCCGCGGCTCGAGGCGTCCGGATGTCGCGCAGCTTCGGCCATCAGGGCGAGCTCGGAGTCGTTGCCGGCCACGGTCAGTGATCCATCGGCCCGGAATCCGATGCCGGGTGCGCGCCCGGCGATGTCCTCCCACAGCCGACGTGCCCGTAGGGCCAGGTCCAGCTCGGGCCCGGGAGCCCGCCCGCTCACCCACACGAGACCGAAGTTTCGGACCGAGGCCCGGCGGGGCCCGGCGTCGGCTTCGAGGTGGGTCACCTCCCAGCCGCGTTGGCATGCCTGCAGGGCATGCATGGTCCCGACGACCCCA
This sequence comes from Acidimicrobiales bacterium, assembly GCA_050011635.1. Classification (GTDB taxonomy): domain Bacteria; phylum Actinomycetota; class Acidimicrobiia; order Acidimicrobiales; family RAAP-2; genus Bog-756. The sequence continues at coordinate 7,901 of JBEKIU010000113.1, read as the reverse complement.
CCACCCACGATCACCACACGTTCCGTGCTCATCTGACCTCGATCGTAGTAATTCCCTGTCGGCAGGGGCCGACCGGGGCCACCGGATCGGTGGCGGGCGCAGGTCAGCGCCGGTCTCACACCCCGCCCGGGTGGGCTAAATTGACGGTTCGCCCATTCGGGGGTGGCGCAACTGGCAGCGCGCATGATTCTGGTTCATGAGGTTGGAGGTTCGAGCCCTCCCCCCCGAGCGCTCACGTTGCTCTCCCACGGGGGCGGTGTGGCTGGTTTGAGAAGAGAAATCGAGGGCCGCTCCGACAGGATCGGCTCATCAGGGTCCCATCGTCTAGAGGCCTAGGACACCACCCTCTCAAGGTGGAGACACGGGTTCGAACCCCGTTGGGACTGCTCAGGAAGGACCAGTTCAGAGTGACTTTTCGCAGGGAGTTTCTTGTTCAGTAGAACTCCCGCTACTGGATTTTGCTACTGGTTTCAGCTTCAGGTGGTAGGCCCGACCCTCGAACTCGGCTGAGATGACGATGGGGAAGTGACGTCTTCCGTGCCTTAGTGGGCACTCTGAATTGGTCGGCCGGTGGAGTCCGATTCAAGACGTCATGGCTTAGTACCGTGTGCTGGCGCGGCCAGTTCCTCGGTGCGCGCATCCCACCACTCCGGCGGCACGACCCGTAGCGCAATGGCCCAGGTCTCATCTTCGAGGCGGATGGCGATGCGAGTCATGGAGAGAAGGTTGTCGACGAACCAGTCGTCACGGTGGGTGCCCCCGGGGGACCGAAATCGGCTTCCCCGGCGTCTGCCGTAAGCCAGGAAGTACCACAGTCCATGGATACGTCCGATCATTTCGACGTGGCTGTCGAAAAGTTCGGAGTAACTGGTGGAGTCGGTCAAGACGGCTCCCCATCGACTGATCAGCCCGCGAGAGGTGGCAAGGGTTTGTTCTAGCGATTCCCTGAGCTCGTCCCGCCGGATTGGATCAGTCAGGATCGTGTCAATCGTGTGCTTCAATGCCGGCGCCCGTGCTGGCGAGTCGAGAACCTCGATGACGTGGGAGGGGTCAGCCGTATCGTTGCTGCCGTCGTTTTCCTCGTAGATGACACCAAGCAGCACGCCCCAGGCTCCGCGTGCGCCCTCGGCCAGCTCTAAGAGCGCGTACTGGGCGAGCAACCGCCATCGGCGCTCAGACCGCCGGTTGAGGACGACCTCGATTACCGTGACGGAGACCAAGACGACGGCAAGAGAAGCGAGGATTGCCGCCGTCACGGGATGGCCGAGCCAGAACTTACTTGCGTAGAAGTCTGAGGAAACCAACACCGCCATCAATGCAACTGCGCCGAGAGCGGCAATACGGGAGCGTCGCGGGGCCTTCAGCGGCTCGTTGCCACCGCGCTCCCCACTCCTATTCTTCAAGGATCTCTCGAATCAAGCGAACGACTATGTCTCGCCGGTCGCGTCGATCAGATGGGAACAGTCCAGCGCGCTCGGGTATCTGCGTATGCCACATGAGGGCGGTTGAGCGGGCGAAAGAGAGCAGTGCAACCGCCGGGTACGCATTGGTTACCTTTCCCTCCTGTTGGGCGGCCACGACTCGTCCGACCTTGTCCGTGGTCGAGTCCAGGATCACTTCGAGCGGTGGTCCAGCTACCCGCTCGACCTGGTACCAAAGGACCAGGCGCAGCGTCTCGGGAGCGTCTTCGAACTTGTCGAACATTCTCCCGCCGTACTCGGCCAGGTCGTACTCATCAAAAAGCACTGAAGCGTGGAAGTCTCGGATTCGGTCCTCGAACGCCGCGGCGAACAGGGCGTCCTTGCTGCCGAAGTAGGCGTAGATGGCCTGCTTGTTGGCCTTGGCCGCAGAAGCGATCCGATCTACCCGTGCGCCGGCGATGCCGTAGGCGCTGAACTCCGTGATTGCGGCCTCCAGCAGGCGCCGCCTCGTGTCCTGCGAGTCCCAAGGCATGCCAGAACGGTACAACCAACTGGTTGGTTTGACAAGGAATCTCCTCCATGCTTAGGTAATCACATCAATCCAACTAGATGGTTTAGTGAATGGAGGATGGCTATGGCGTGGTCTGAACAACCAACAGTCTTGGCGTCGGATGGCCGAGCGGATTTGCCCCGCGAACACCGAATGAACACAGGCCGGCGATGAAGGAGGGACGGAAGGTCTGGTTGATCACCGGGTCATCGCGTGGCTTCGGCGCCGCACTCGTGACCGCCGTCTTGGAGAGGGGTGACGCGGTGCTGGCCACGGCCCGCCATCCGGAAGACATCAAGCAGCCGTTGGACGAGTACCTCGAGCGCTTCCGCACGGTACCTCTTGATGTCACTGATACCGATGCTGCTGAAGCGGCCGTTGCCCTCGCCCAGGCCGATCTCGGGGGGCTCGATGTCGTGGTCAACAATGCCGGCTATGCCAACAGCGCCTCTATCGAGGAGATGGATCCAGAAGATTTCAGGGCCCAGATAGAAGCCAACCTGTTCGGGGTGGTGAATGTCACCCGCGCCGCTCTCCCTGTACTCAGAGTCCAGAGGTCGGGCACGTTCGTCCAGTTCTCCTCTGTCGGAGGCCGTGTCGGCGGCACTCCCGGGATGGGCGCCTATCAGACGGCGAAGTTCGCGGTGGAAGGTTTCTCCGAGGTGCTCGCGAATGAGGTGAAGCCTTTTGGTATCGACGTCGTCATCGTCGAACCAGGTGGATTCCGGACGGACTGGCAGGGCTCGTCAATGCAACTCCACCCAGCTGGACCTGACTATGACCAAACCATCGGTGAGGTCAACCGGATGCGCGAAAAGACCAACGGAACCCAGCCCGGCGATCCAGCCCGAGGTGCGCGCATCATCGTCGACGTTGTGAGCGCACCTAAGCCGCCTCGTCGACTACTCCTCGGGGCCCAAGCTGTCGTCATGGCCAGAGAAGCTGCTGCGGTGCGGGCCGCCGAACTCGAGCAGTGGGCGGACATCAGCGGGGCTGCCGATTTTCCTGCTGAGCAATAGCCGATCGACTTTCGCACCCCTGCCGATTGAGCCCGCGGACCCATCGTGCGGCGGAAGGGTTGTCACAACAAAGGGAGCTTCTCAGTGTCTGAGACAACTTGGCTCATCACTGGGGCATCCAGCGGATTGGGCTACGCACTGGCTGAGCACGTCCTCCAGAACGGCGAACGTGTCGTCATGGGGGCCAGAACCGTGGGTCCGATGAACGAGCTTGCCAGCCGGTACCCGGATCGAGGGCTCGCGGTCGAGCTCGACGTGACCAAGCCAGATCAACGAGCATCCGCCGTTCAGCGCTGCGAAGATCACTTTGGCTCTGTGGACGTTCTTGTGAACAATGCTGCGGTCGATTTCTTAGGAGCAGTCGAGGAGCAGGATGAAGCCGCTTATAGAGCAACGTTAGAGGTGAATTTCTTTGCTCCGGTGGAACTAATGCGCCTTGTTCTCCCGGCCATGCGCGGCCGGAAACAAGGCATCATCGTAAATGTCTCCTCGATGGACGGAATTGCCAGTGCTCCTGTTTTTGGGGCATCGGCACTGCCTACTGGCTATCCCCGATCGCCGGCTCGGCAGCGCTTGTCGGTGGCAGGTGACGAGACCGCTTCGGCTAGGCATCCAGATCACTCGGGCGCTGCTCTGGTTGTCGTCAACGTGGGGAGCACTACGACTGACGAGGAATCTCGCCATCCGGGTCATTGATGGTGTCCATGCCCGAGCGAGCCGGATTGTCGAGCAACGTCTCTACTGCGTCGAGGATCGGCGTGGCGAGGATCTCGGCGATGCAGCGACGGCTTCCTGCCAGGTAGCTCCACGAAAAATCAGTATCGGTGCATAAGCACCAGGCCCGATCGTCGGGCCACAAATAGCTGGGATCGTCAGAGAACTCTGCATACGAGCTCAGATGTCCCTTCAACAGGTAGAAATCCCGCATCGCATGGTGGACCTTCGGTATGCCGGGGTTGAACACCCTCTCGTTGAGATCACCGAAGCCGTCCCACAGCAGGAACCAGCCCTCTGTCGAGGCGGTGTGACGGGTGAGTATTGGAAGCAGGGCTTGGAACTGCTCAGGGCTCAGTTGGTCGGTGCACCGGTCTGCGGTGCCCTGCCCGTCAGGCGCTGTGGAGATGGTCTCTTGCTCCATCAGAGCATGGACCACCTTCCCGGATTGTTCTGCCATTTCCGTCCAACGAACACGCCTCTCACTCCACTCGCCACTGGCACCGAGGCCGGAACGGAGGAAGGGAAAGAACAGCCGGGCATAGGCCTCGTAGCCCCGTGGGGCGGTCATCGATACATCGAATGAGCGGGGTGACAAAAGAGGCTCTAACCAGGCTGCCGGAGCGAGGTCCCTTTCCAGCCTGAGGTCGTTGTAACGGGAAGGATCCCAGGCATGTTCCTCGTACCAATCCGCATACTCCTGGTCCGACATTGTCGTCCCCGTCGGGAGGAACGGTCCGATGCCTCTGAAGGTACGTCGCATGCACGCACCCTAGGCAGCCAGTGATGGCGGCTGCCGACGTATGGTCCACACCGGATAGGCCTCGCCAACGCCCAGCGATCAGTTCTCTTGAATCGTGTCGACTGATACCGGCCTACCAACCGGAGCGTGATGGGTAGGTCTCGGGGAACGATGGCTTAGCAGCCAGCAAATGGCGCATATGTCTGCGAGCGCCCAGATGATTCCTTCACCTACATCGCCGTCGGCTATGCCCACAACACTGAAAGCCAAGAACAGCGGAGCAAGAATGAGTAAGCATGCCCGATACTGCTTGAATCGTGACGATCGGCCCGCGTCCTCCATGAGATCCTTGTTTATCACGATGCAGTTCCGGGAAAGCCCGGCTTCTGGAGGTGTGACCCAGACGCCGGGTAGTTGGGGCGCCAATGTCCCGCCAACCCACGGGCAGTCAGGTTGCTGAGTCAACTGCCAAGTCTCTGGATCGGAGGGCATCGACTAACAAGCTCCGACTCGTTGCACACTCCTCGGACGTGGGTCGACCACCGCCGGCCCAATGCGTCCTCAGAAAGTCGAGGTCCTCCCATATCGGTCCCTTTGGACGCGGATCGGTCTGATACCTGGGGGTGATCCACCAATGCAGGTGGGGTACCCCATTCCCGAGCGACTCGATGTTCATCTTCAGTGGAGTGAATACCTCGTTTACCGCTGCGGCAACCTCGGCCATTTCGGCAAGGTGAAGGTCACGGACGGAGATCTCCAAGTCGAACACCTCTCTAACGCACTGCTTGGCGACAAAGAACAAGCTGCCTTTGAAATACTGGTTTGGTGAGAGGCGCACGTAGCCGGTCTGCAGCCGAGCGACGAGCCACGGATCGGTCCCATTCTCGGAAGTTTCGTTCTCCCTGCAGATCGAGCAATCCGTCACGTGCTCAGTATGGCGGATTTGTGGCCACCTATCCCTGAACCCCGGCTCGGGGGGATGCTCCGGCACCGCCAGCGAGTGATAGACCAGCAGCCGTTCCGCGGAGTCGCCGTCAGTCCAGCCTCGACGCGGAGGTAAGCGACGACCTTGGAAACCTCCGTGGGCCCCGTCCCGGTCGGCGAACTGTTTCCGGTTTGACTGGCATAAGCCAAAGCCGACCGAAGAAAGGAATAGCGATGTCGCCGGAGCCGTTGAACTGGTTATGAAGGGAGGCCACACGATCAGGATCGTCCCAACGGCTGCTCATGTGGAAGTCCGGCTTGGTGGCCGGCTGCTCGCCGACACCGACCGGGCCATGAAGCTCGATGAGACCGGGTTGCCCCCTCGCTACTACGTGCCGCCTGACGACGTGCAGATGGATCTCCTGAGGCCCACGACGTTCCATACCGATTGTCCGTTCAAGGGTGAGGCGTCGTATTGGTCTCTCGACATCGACGGAGAGACCTATGACGGCATCGTTTGGAGCTACGAGGCTCCGACGGATCAGGCCGCCGAAGTGAGAGGGATGTTGTCGTTCTACCCTGACCGTACCGAGGTGACAGTCGACGGCCAGTTGCTTCGGGACTGACCCAGGTGTCTAGTTCGACCTACGACACCCCTGCGGTCGGTCGAGGTTGGAACAATAGGACGGGGCTTGTCTGGGTCGTAAGACTCCGCCCCCGATACGAAACATGTTTATTCAGCCCATGTCTCGAGCAAATCGATGACGTCACCCAGACTGAAGGCATCCTGTCTGCGATATGCGCGCAGCGAATCCGGGGCCGATCGCAGACTCGAGGCCATCGACGAAGCCACGTCAGGCCGCGTCACTAAGGCCCTCAAAGGAAACTGTTGAGTGCGGATCGTGAAAAGAATTCCGCCAGTGGCTGGGAGCGCCCACAGAACCTGCCTTTCGCTTCGCAACCAAAGATCTCGAGGTTGAACGGGGCCATCAAGAGCTGGTGGGCGTGGGACGTGCAGTTGTGGGCTGGCGTGAATCACCCAGTTTCGACGCCACGCGTTCTTTCCCGGTGCAAGATGGTCAAGAAAACGATCGACGCGCTGGGCCAACTCCTCTTTGTAATGAGGCACGGGTTCATGCACATCGGTGATAGGTAGTCCAAGCTTCTCACCCGGTACCCAATGCGATGGAAAGCAGACGACACCGGCACCGAACCGCCAGGTGTCTTCTGATCGAATCAATACGATCAGATCCTCTTGAACTTGAAGGGCGGCGACCTCGATCGGGCGGAAGTCGCTGATTGGGTTCGGGCCGCTCAGCCCTGACAAAACCAGTTCGGCCGCTTCGGCAGCCGCCTCGGCAGCTTCGGGCAAGCCCACGGATACAGCCTCGCGTGCGTTGGCGAAGAGCCATTCCTTTTCGGCCAGATAGAGCGAGTGCAGATCATCTTCGATGAGCAATGGTTCGTCGCGTAGAGCCCGCGTTCCCATGGATAACCACGGCGGTCCTGGCCGAAAGGACAACTCATCGATCCAAAGGGGAACCTGGTCGAAGGTTGTTTCAACCGCACTCTTTCGGTTCACTAGAACGTCCCCAATGAGCCATCCGAAAGGAGAGCGCGCACGACTCGATATTGCCACAGCGACTGAGCGGCCTGGGTTCGGCTCACGTCGCGCTAGCGATGTTGCATGAAGACGGGCAAAGACCACACGTATGAGCAGAGCGAGAAGATACGCGACTGCCGCTGGTTTCGTCGCCATGCTCCGCACGCTACGCCTTGAGGATCATTCTCCAGAAGCCATGGGTCCGAGGGCCGGACATGGCATCTTACCTGGACTTTCTGGTGAGCCTAGAGGACTCGAACCTTCGACCTCAGCCGTGTAATGCGGCTCCCGCCTGCGGTCCGGACTACGGCCCCACGGGATAGTTCACAGGCCACGCAACCCGTCACATTCGCATTCTCCAACCGATCAACCGGGTGGCACTATCACCGGTCGCCGGATATGCCCCACCGACCGGCACCCGCGGGAGACCACAAGGCCCGCAGTCAGGAGTTCATTGGTGAGACGAGTTCGGTGGAGTCGGCGACTGCCATGTCCAGATCCACATTCATGTGGCTGTGACCGTGAAAGCTCACCTCTGTGGTGATCCCGCCGCCGTCCCACACCAACAGATCGTGCCCCAGTATTAGCTCAAACTCGCCTGGACTAGTTCCGGGATCTGAGCATTGATACAACCTGGCGACTGATCCATGAACCTCAATCGGGCTCGGCTTCTGCAACGGTGAGCAATACGCAGGAACTTGCACTAGCTGGGAAACACCTTTTGCGTCTGTGAACACAAAGTGCCCAAGTGGTCCACCGCTGATAGATGTCTCAGGCACGACGGCTCCGCTGTACTGCTGAAAGGTCACGCCGACGTAGCCAGCGGGCACCTGGAAGTTGGACTGATTGAAGGACAACGCTCCAGCAGTCACCTGAATCGCTGCTGGTCCGCAATCATCCTCTGCTCCGAGACACGAAGAAGCCGATG
>JBEKIU010000112.1:0-14026 GCA_050011635.1 Acidimicrobiales bacterium | reverse complement strand
GAGTACTGGGACCGGCCCCCGGGCATCCCGTCGGTCGTCGGGTTGGAGCCCTACCACCTGGCGCGGCCCTTCTTCCGCCCGGAGGTGTTTCCCTATGCCCGGTTCGAGATCGAGGGCATGGACAACCTCCCCCGATCCGGCCCGGTGCTGCTGGCCTCGAACCACCGGAGCTACTTCGACGTGGCCGCTCTCGGGATCGTGGCCGCCCGCCTGGACCGGCCGGTGCGGTTCATGGCCAAGCAGGAGGTGTTCGACGCCCCCCTCGTGGGCCGCCTGGCCCGGATGCTGGGCGGTATCCAGGTGGACCGCGGAAGCGGTTCGTCGGACCCGATGCGCCGGGCGTCGGCCGCACTGCGAGCCGGGGAGGTCGTCATCGTCCTGCCCCAGGGGACCATTCCGCGTGGCGAGCACTTCTTCGACCCGGTGCTGGTCGGGCACACCGGCGCCGCCCGTCTGGCCGCGGAGACCGGCGCACCGGTCATCCCCGTCGGTCTGTGGGGCACCGAGCGGGTGTGGCCCCGGTCCTCGAGGGTGCCGAACTTCACCAACCTCCAACACCCGCCCCACGTGACCGTCACCGTGGGCCCACCGGTCCGGCTAGGTCTCGAGGACGCGGTGGCCGACACGGCCGTGCTCATGGGGGCCATCGCCGACCTGCTGCCCGAGGAGGCCCGGATCGAGCACGTTCCCACCCAGGAGGATCTGGACCGCACCCGACCCCCGGCGTGAACGTCTCAGCCCGCCCGGCACCGGATGTCCTCACCGGTCGGGCCGCGCTGGCCGTCGAGGCCCTCAAGCTCTCGAACCGGCTGTCGAGGGCCCTCGGGCGGGGGCGCGGCACGGTGGCCGGCGGGCGGGTCGGCCTGGCCCTCGATCCCACACTGCTGGCCACGCTGGCCCGGGGAAGAAGGGTGGCGCTGGTCAGCGGGACCAACGGCAAGACCACGACGACCAGGATGTTGGCCGCAGCCATGGCCGGAGAGCGGGATGTCCCGGTGGCCACCAACGACACCGGCGCCAACATGCCCGCCGGGCACGTGTCGGCCCTGGCCGGGTCCTCACCCGGGGCGGACGCGGTGCTGGAGGTGGACGAGGGGTACCTGGGTCGGCTCATCGCCGAGACGTCCCCGCGGGTGGTGGTCCTCCTCAATCTGTCACGGGATCAGCTGGACCGGATCTCAGAGGTCCGGATGCTGGTCGACCGGTGGCGGGCGGCCATGGCCGGGTTGCCTGCTAGGACCGCTCCCGACGGGGAAGGCACGGTGGTCGTGGCCAATGCCGACGATCCGATGGTGGTCTGGGCCGCCGCCACCGCTCCGGACGTGAGGTGGGTCGGGGCCGGCCAGGTGTGGCAAAACGATGCGGTCGGTTGCCCCGCCTGCGGGGGTGGGATCGAGTTCGACGAGCAGGGGGGGTGGGCCTGCGACCGGTGCGACTTCGCCCGGCCCCCACGGGTCGCCTGGCTCGATGGAACGGACCTGGTGACGGCCGACGGCGGTCACTACCCGGTCGACATCAAGCTCCCGGGCGGGTTCAACCGGGCCAATGCCGCGATGGTGGCCGTCGCCGCCCCGGTCATGGCCGGCGGGGACGGGAGCCCGGGAGCCGCCGGTCCACCGCTGACCGAGTCCACGGCGCTGGCCCGCCTGTCCGGGGTCGACCAGGTGGAGGGCAGGTTCGCCCGGACGACGAGGAACGGCCATCCGGTCCGGCTCCTCCTGGCCAAGAACCCGGCCGGCTGGACCGCCATCTTCGACCTGTTGGACGAGGACGGCCGGGGCGACGCTCCCGTGGTGCTGTCCATCAACGCCCGTATCGCCGACGGTCTCGACACCAGCTGGCTGTGGGACGTGCCCTTCGAGCGCCTGGCCGGCCGCCCGGTCGTGGCCACCGGGGACCGCCGCCTCGACCTGGCTGTGCGTCTCCGGTATGCCGAGGTGCCCTCCACGGTGGTGGCGGATCCGCTGGCCGCCCTCGATCGGGCCATGGCCATCAGCCCGTCCGGGGCCGGCGGCCGACCCGGGGCGCAGCCTGCGGGCGGAGTCCCGATCGACTTCCTGGGCAACTACACGGCGTTCGCCGAGCTCCGGAGCCGGCTGTGACCTCCCGTCGGCGTTCCCCGCTGGCCATCGCCGTCGTGTTCCCGGACCTGTTGGGAACCTACGGCGATGGCGGGAACGGGCTGGTCCTGGCCCGCCGGGCCGTGTGGCGCGGCATCGACGCCGAGCTCATCCAGGCCCACTCGGGGCGGCCCCTCCCGTCGGCCGACATCTACTGCATCGGCGGAGGGGAGGACGGTCCCGAGGTTCGGTCGGCCGAAGCGCTGCGGACCGACGGCACGGTGCACCGGGCGGTCGGGGACGGGGCCGTGGTGCTGGGGGTGTGCGCCGGCTACCAGCTGCTCGGCCGGACCTTTCCCGACAGCCATGACCAGCCGCACGAGGGACTCGGCCTGCTCGATGTCACCACCCGCAAGGGCACCGGCGCGCGGGCCGTGGGGGAGGTGGTGGCCATCCCGGCCGGCGACGCCCCACGACCGGCCGACGGGCAGCGCCTGCCCACGCTCACCGGCTTCGAGAACCACAGCGCCGTGACCGTCGTGGGCCCCGGGTCACGACCGGTGGCCGAGGTGGTCAGGGGAGTCGGGAACGGCAGCGGGGACCGGACCGAAGGGGCCTGGTCCGGTCGCGTGCTGGGCACGTACCTCCACGGACCGGTCCTGGCCCGCAACGCGGCACTGGCTGATCTGCTGCTGGGCTGGGCCCTGTCGACGTCGGAGGGTCCGGCACAGCTCGACCCGCTGGACGACGAGGAGGAGACGGCCCTGCGCACTGAGCGACTGGGCGCCGTCGAAGCACGGGCGGGCACCACCTTCTGGCGGAGATTCACCGGGCACCGGGCCTGAGATCCGGCATCCACCGGCTCCCGTCAACGGTTCCGCCTCGGCCACGCCACACCGTCGTCGCTGTCCCGCCGACCGGGGTCGGGGGCCAGCATCCACGAGCGCCGCCAGGCGGCGGCGTCCGGTCCCTGGAGGGGGGGAGTGGCCCCGGCCGCGGCCTGCTTGCGGGCCGTCCACCAGTCGGAGGCGGCTTCGTTGGCCATGGTGGCCACCGCGGCCTCGATGCGCACCGCGAACCGGCGGGCGTTCTCGCCCTCGCCGGGCCTCATGGGCGTGCCGAAGGTGATGGTGGTCCGGGTCCGGCGGAGACCCTTGCGTCCCTTGGGCAGGATGTGGCGGGTTCCGTCGAGGTGCACCGGCACGACCGCGGCTCCCGTACGGGAGGCCAGGTACGCGGCGCCGCCGGTGAACTCCTGTGCCCATCCGTCAGGGGAACGGCCACCCTCGGGGAAGATGACCAGGTTCCAGCCGTCGGTCAGCAACCCACCGGCCAGCTCGGCCGACCGCCGGTTGACCTTGGTGCGCTCGATGGGGATGGCGGCCAGCAGGAACGAGAAGGCGTCGGCCTTCCACCGGCGGTCGAAGAAGTAGTCGGCCGCGGCCGCCACCACCGTGTGGTGGCGGAACCGCTGGGGGAGGGAGCTCAGCAACAGGGCGGTGTCGACATGGCTGGCGTGGTTGGCGGCGAAGATCACCGGGGCCTCGAGATCGGTGAGCCCCTCGTCGCCCCGGATGAGCGGGGAGGCCAGCGCCCGGGTCAGAGGCCGGGCCAGGTTGTCGACCACCATGGCCCGGGCCAGGCGCACCGGGTACCGGCGCGACCAGTCGGTGTCATAGTGCACACCCAGCTCGGGCTCGGGTGCCGGCCTGGGTACCGATTCGGGCCAGCTCGGGGGGGCGACCGGGAACCGGGCCCGCCCGAGCCGGGTCGCCAGTGACGACGGCGACAGCCGCCCGAGAGCGCCGCCGGCCAGGTCGTGACCCGTGCCACCGCCCAGGGCCGAGTCGACGGCGACCGCCCGCCGTGAACGCAAGGAGTTGGACGATCCCTTCCTGGCGGTCACTGCACGTCGGCCATCAGGATCGGCGGGGCGTGGAGGTGGATGAGCGAGGGTGACCGGCCGACCACGTCGTGGGCCATCTCCAAGGCGTCGGCCAGGGTGGACGCGGCCCGGAACCCGAGTCGGTGGACAGAGGCGCTGTCACCGCCGACCACGATGACCGCACCGAGGTGCTGGAGGGCGTGGGCACACCAGTACCACATGTAGAAGGGATGGACGCCGTGATAGGCGTGGCCGGTGCGGTAGAGATGGATGTACCACGGGTCGGTGGCGAAGGACTCCTCGAACCGGTCGGCCACCTCGATGGGATCGGTGGTCTCGGTCAGGACCTGCTCGAAGAAGTCGATGTAGCTCGGATGGTGCACCGGGTTGAACTCCCACGGGGTGGGATGGGTCATGATGAGCACGCCGCCTTCCCGGACCAGCGGCTTCCCCCGGTAGAGGTTGAAGAAGTATCCCAGCCCGAGGCAGGCCACCAGGATCGGGTTGAGGATCGAGTTCACGTTGTAGGGGGAGATGTAGGGGAGGCCCATGGTCAAGATGTCCGACTGGCCGTCGACCGGGACCCCCTGTTGCTCCCAGACCCGCTCGGTGGTCAGGGCATGGACGGCCTCGACCTCACCGGCCTGCACCGAGGTCATGCGATGGGGGGCCTTCACCGACTGGAAGATCTGGCGGGCGAGACGGGCCGGGGTCCGGTCCAGTGCCTTCGACGAGGCCAGGTAGCCGAGGCGGTCCTTCGCCCCCCACTCCCACTCCCGCTTCTGCAGGAAGCCGAACGGGGGAGGGAAGGCATCGTTGTTGAGGGTCGTCTCGATCTGGAACACGGTGACCCCGCTGTCGGCGATCAGCCGGCCCATGCGCCAGTTGGAGGAGTGCAGCTCCGAGCGATGCTGGTCCATGAACGACCGGCTCTTCTGCATGGTCAGCGGGTTGTGGTGGTGGCGGAGGCTCTTGTAGCTGGCCAGACCGGTGGCCACGCTCTTGTGCCCACCGTCCATGGCCACCAGGTTGATGTTGACGTAGACCAAGAGGTCGCTCTCCGCGGCCCGCTTGTTGATCTCCACGTCCTCGCCCTGGTCGGTCAGCCCCAGATGGACCAGCGCATCAGGGTCCTCGGCATCGTGTTGGGTGAGCAGGCCGTTGGGTGCGAACGCGTCGTAGATGCGATCCCCGAGGGCGTGACGGAGCTCGGCCTCGGTCATTCGTCGATGGAGGGCGAGGGCCACGATGAGGGCCACGTCGTCCACGCCGGCATCGGCCGCCATGTCGAGGACCTCCTCGATGACCATCTGGCGGATGTCGGGCCGCTCCATGGGCGGCAGGGGCAGCGAGATGTCGTCGAAGGCGATGGTCAGTTTCATCCCCGGGCGCAACAGCGCCGGCAGCGGGTCCCGGTCGCCCACCGGGTGGGTGAGCGCCGAACGGATGGCCGCCGGCGCGTCGGTCAACGGATCGATGGGCTCAGGTGCGTAGACGACCCTGCTGCCCTCGGGCAGCCGCTCGAGGCTGAACCGCTCGCCGTGCCAGAACAGTGTGGGGGGCGTGGAACGGTCGACATCGAGCACGAATCCGGGCCTGGGGCTCATCGGGTGCTTCCTTTCGGCTTGCGTAGGTCGAAGACCACCTTGACCGCTCCCCGTCGGCCGGCGGCGCCGGCATGCCCGATGGCCTCCTCGTACCGTTCCAGTGGGTACGCCGCGCTGACCAGCGAACCCAGCCGGGCGGAGGCCACGAGGTCGATGGCCAGGTCGAAGGTGCGGCCGGCCCCGGCGACGGCCCCGGCGCCGGCGGGGGAGACCTCGATGCCGTAGGCGTAGGCACCGACCACGGTCAGCTCGCGGTGCCACAGCGGTGCCAGGTCGATCGAGACCCGGCCCGGCATGCCGACGAGCACGACCCGGCCCCGGGGCCGGACCATGGCCAGCGAGTGGGTCAGCGACTCGGAACTGCCGACACAGTCGAAGACCACGTCGGCGCCGTTGGTGAGGCGGCCGGCCAGCACCAGCGAACCTGACCGGCGGCGCACGGCCCGGGCCAGCTGTTCGTGAGCCACCACCGTGTCGGCGCCCAGCCGCTCGGCCGTGCTCCGCTGGTGCGGGTGCTTGGCCCCGACCATCACCGTGCACTCCGACGCCGGGCGGACGAGGTGGTCGAGGGCCGCGACCACGGCCAGTCCGAGCGTCCCGGCACCGACGACGGCGACCGTGTCCCCGGCGGCGATGCCGGCCGACAGGACGGCGTGGACCGCGCAGGCGGTGGGCTCGATCATGACCCCGTCCTCGTCGGAGAAGCCGGCCGGGACGGCGTGGAGCTGCGACGAGTGGGCGGCCAGGCCGGCCTGGGACCAGCCGCCGCCGGTGTCGGCGCAGAACCCGGTCTGGAGGCCGGGGTCGATGTCCCCGAAGGCCACGTTCCCGCACAACCCGGTGTTTCCCTCGGCGCACTGGGGGCAGAGCGGGCGGATGTGGCGGGGGGCGCAGCCGAGTACCGGCTCGATGACGGCTCTCGTGCCCGGGTCCAGAACCTGTCCGGCATGATCGGTCCCACCGGCGTCGAGCACGCCCACCACCTCGTGCCCGGGCACGAAGGGGAAGCTGACCATGTCCTCGAAGTAGCGGGAGCTGCGGCCGTCCAGGGTGGCCAGATCCGAGCCGCAGATCCCCGAGAGGAGGGGCCGGAGATGGAACCAGTCGTCGGCCGGAAGCCCGGGCTCGTCGGCATCGAGGAGTTGCAGGGGCCCGAGTCCGGCGCCCCGGCCCGAGCCGAAGAGCGAGGCCACGCGCGAGGCGGCGAAGCGCGGCAGGTTGCGCTCGAGGACCAGGGCCTTCATCGGTGTTCCGCGGTAGACCGGCGCTTCGCCCCGGACAGGGCCGCCTGGCTCGCGTACCCACGACGCCGCGAGCCGCGCCGGTCGAGCGGCCCGAGGGGGAGTGGCGGCTCCGCCCCACCGTCGGCCTTGGTCCAGTGCTCGACATGCCAGCCCCGCCGTCTGGCGATGGCGGCCAGCTTGGCCTCGGGATTGACGGCCACCGGAAAGCCCACCGCCTCCAACATGGGCAGGTCGCTGGCCGAGTCGGCATAGGCCATCGACTCGTCCAGCCGGAGTCCCTCGGCCTCGGCGTAGTCACCGAGCACCAGGGCACGCGCCTCTCCGATGGGGGGCAGCACGTCGAGCCGGCCGGTGAACTTGCCGTCCGCCTGGCCCAGGCGGGCGCAGACGATGTCGTCGAACAGCGGCCGCAGGGGCTCGACCACCAGGTCGAGGGCGCCGGTGATCAGGATGGTGCGGTGGCCGAGGGCCCGGTGCCGGCGGACCCGGGCGATGCCGGCCGGGAACGACTTGGCCAGCAGCAGATCGGAGAAGAGCTCCCACCCGTCGTCCCGGAGGCGGTCGACCGGTGCGCCCTCGTAACGCCGGTAGAACGTGCGCAGGAAATCTCCCCGGTCCCGCCGGTCGAGGACGAGCAGGGACGGCGCCTCGCGCAACAGGTCGGCGACGAAGGCCGCCCGTTCGGCGGCGGGAAGATGACGGGAGGCCAGCCAGGCGTAGGAGTCGACGACGTTCGAGGCGATGAGGGTGTTCTCGAGATCGAAGGCGGCCAAATGGCGGTCGGGGGAGAGGATGGCCTGGCGGGCCCGCTCGGTGCGGCTGGGCTGGTTGGACCGGCCCGGTGCCGTCCGCACCCGAGCGTGCTCGATGACCGAGGGAAGGTGGATGTCCCGGACGTAGGAGTCCCAGTCCACTGCGGCGGGGTCGAGGCAGAACGCCTGGCGGTCGTCCGCGTCCATGCGGTCCCACAGGGCGATGAGGTTGTCGACCCGGTAGCGGGCCTCGGTCTCGGTGTACGCCCCGTAGAGCTCGACGTAGCCGAGGGCACGATCGGCCAGCAGGTGCTTCTCCTCGAGGGCGGCCACCCACGCCGCCTGGCGGCCGCGGATGGGGAGCGAGCCGACCACCTTCTCGGCCAGGTCCATGGCCTTGCTGGCCCGGGTGAGTTGGCGTTGGACCCGTCCCCGGCCTGGGAACGACCACGCGGGCACGACGATGGGTTGACCGTGGGCGTCGTAGAGGGGGTGCTCGGTGAACCACCCCTGGACCAGGTCGACCAGGCGCCCGTAGCGGAAGGGGTTCCGGACCCCGGAGGCGACATGGTAGATGGTCGGGCCCCGGTACTCCTCCACCGGGCTCACCAGCGCCTCGGCGGCGACCACGATGATGGCCGCCACCACCAGGTCCACCGGGATCACGTCGGTCACCCCCTCGGGCACGCCGGGAAACTCACGGAGCAGTCCGCGGGCGTAGGACACGATGATCGGCTCGGCCATGCGGAAGCCGCGTATCCATCCGGGCCGCGGCTCGGCCAGGGCCGACTCGATGATCGAGGGCCGGATGATGGTCATGGGTACGCTGTCCCCGAACTGGGACACCAGGGCACGCTCGCCGAGCGCCTTCGTGTAGGGATAGGCGTCGGGCCATCCGAGCGACTGGGCCCGGGCCTGGCCCGAGGCGACCATCTGTTTCTTGACCCAGTCCTCGCGGAGACGCTCGGCCCGTTCGGCCAACAGATGGAGCCCGGCGCCGCCCAGATCGCGGCGCGCCTGCTTGGCGAACCCGGCCAGCCGGGCCGAGCTCCGTGACTGGGCGTCGAAGTCGCTGCGCTGGCGCCGGGCCGCATCGACCTCGGTCCGCCAGTCCACGTCGACGCTGAACCGGTTGTCGTCGATGAGCTCCTCTTTGGCCTCCCCCTGGTGGGTCCCTGCCACGTAGGCCGTGGAGACGGGCAGGAAGTGGACCGGTCCCGGCCGGCCCTCGTCGCGGGCCAGCTGCCGGGCCACCGCCACTGCCGCCGCCACCCGTGACGGCCCCAGGAGATTGACCTCGACGGCGGTGTCGAGGGGCGAATCGAAGCTGACGGTGGCGGCCGAGTGTACGACGACGTCGCACTCGGAGAGCAGCTGCATCCCTTGGTCGTCGAGGCCCAGGCCGTCGGTGGCCACGTCGCCGGCCACCGAGGACACCCGGGAGGCCACGTCGGCTTCGAACCGGTCGCCGTGCTCGGCCCGCAAGCGGTCGAAACAGTCGTTCTTCAGGATCTCGCGGGTGGCCCGCTGCTGTGGCGTCATCCGGCGCCCCGGACGGATGAGCAGCACCACCCGGCTGTCGGGAACGGTGCGCAACAGCCGTTCCACCAGGGCCGTTCCCAGGAACCCGGTGGCGCCGGTGATGAAGAACTGCTTGCCGCTCAGTGAGTCACGGACGCCGGTCACCGGATCTGTCTACCATATGGTAAGTGAGCGAGTCGAGCATCGGAGGACAACAGATCCCGGGACGGGACCGGAGTCGACCCCGTCGGGCCCCGGCTGCGGAACGGCCCGGAACGGGGGCGGCGTCGACCTCCGAGCGGATCCTGGACGCCGCCCTGGCCTCGTTCGCAACCCGCGGCTACGACGCCTCGTCACTCGACACCCTGGCCGCCGGCCTCGAGATCCGGAAGCAGACCATCCTCTACTGGTTCCCCTCCAAGGAGGTGCTCCTCGAGGCGGTGATCGATCGGAGCGCCATCGAGCTGTCGGCCGCGTTGGAAGAGTCGTTGACCCGGGCGGGCACCGGCTGGTCCCGGGTGGAGGCGGTCGTGCGCTCGGTCTTCCGCCTGGCCGCCCGCCGGCCCGAACTGCTCGGCCTGGTGCGCGAGATGGGCCGGGCGGGCACCCCGGCGGCCACCCGCCTG
This sequence comes from Acidimicrobiales bacterium, assembly GCA_050011635.1. GTDB lineage: Bacteria > Actinomycetota > Acidimicrobiia > Acidimicrobiales > RAAP-2 > Bog-756. The sequence continues at coordinate 4,331 of JBEKIU010000112.1, read as the reverse complement.
GTGGCCGCGCTCGAACCGCTGGTCGCTCGGGCGACGGAATTCCTCGAGGCGGAGATGGACGCCGGCCACATGCGGCGCCACGAGCCGAGGCTGCTCCTGTTGGCCATCTACTCCACGGTGATCGGGATGCTGACCGAGGTCGAGGTACTCCGGGCCTTCGGGGAGGAGCCCACCGGGCGGTCGTTGGTGCGCCGGAGAAACGAGATCCTCGAACTGCTTCGCTCGGCCCTGGTCACCGAGCCGCGGTGATCAGCGCCGAGCCGGCTCAGTCGGAGGCGTCGGCTGCCTTCCGCTCCCGGCGCGAGGGCTTCGGTGCCGGCGGCGGAGGACGCTTGGGCGTGTAGCGCTTGTTGGCTTCGGGCTTGGCCGGTCCCTTCTTGCGCGAGCCCGCGGTCGACGAACGCGGCGCACTGGACGGTCGCGTCCCGTTCCTCCCCGAGGCCGTGGTCGTCGCCGAGCCCTCGGCCCGTTCCGCCCGCAGCTTGGCCGTGGCTTCCTTCTGGACCTTGTAGGAGCGGTACAGAAGCCATACGGCCAGCACGAGAAAGGGAAGCCCGAAGAAGAGGGTCGAGGTCCCGAACAGCAAGAAGGTGAACAGGGCGACGAAACCGACCGGAGCGCGGCGACCGATGAAGGTGGCCCCGAACAGCAGCCCTCCGCACACCAGGCCGAGGACCAGGGTCGTCTGTGGGGTGAGCTGGCCCTTGGCCAGGCGGAAGTTCTTGTTCTGGGTCTCGTAGAGATAGAGGAGCACTCCGAACAGGGCTGCACCGACGGCGGCGACGAACGAGAGACGTCGTTCACGGCTGTCGAGCCTGTCGACTGCCCACTTGGCGGAGCGAGCCGACCTGCCTGGTTCGGTCCCGCTCGGAGTGGCCACGGTCTCAGGCTACCGGTCCCGAACGACCGGCTCGATTCGGGCCGGAGCGGCGACCGTGTCCCGGGCCATACCGCGCCGCCCTCACTCGGCTCGCAGGACCAAGCGCATCCCGGCATTGAGCTCGGGTGGGACCACCCAGTACCTACCCGGCCGGTCGCCGGCGCCGGTGCCGAGCGGTGATCGGCCCGCCGGGCGTGCACCGGCGACGCCACCCGGATCTTCGACGTCGAATTCGAGATGGTGCACACGGCCGGCCCGGCCGCCGAGCCATTCCCGGAGCGGTGTGGCCGAGGTGCCGACCGGGGAGGCGAGGCGCACTCCCGTCGGCCCGCCCCAGGTGAGCTCGGTCCAGCGGTGGTCGAGCTCGGCCCCCTGGCCGGTCACCTCCCCGCCGAGCAGGGCCACGAACAGGGGGGTGGCGGTCTCGAGCTCGGCCACCACATGGGTGACCCACCGCAGCGATGCCGGTCGGGTGGGCCCGGTCCCGTTCCCGCGCTGACGTCGGTCGGTCGGGAAGCCGGCGGGTGGGGGACCGGTCCACGGATTGGCCGCCTGGGCCAGTTGGACCACGACCCCGGTGGCCTGCTTCGGATGGATGAATGCCTCCATCCACTCCGGATCGCTGAGATCGATGCCGATGGGCTCGTAGCCGGCCCGCCTGGTCTGCTCGAGGGCCAGGGCCAGATCCGGTACCTTGAAGGTCAGGTGATGGGGACCAGGACCGTTGCGGGCAATGAACCGCTCGAGGAAGTCGTTGGTCTCGGTGTCGTTGGGCATGAGGAGCTCGAGCCTGGCCCCATTGGCGAACTCGACCTGACCGGGGGCGAACCCGGTGGCCAGACCGCCCGAGCTCCAGGTGGCGCCGAGGTCGACGACGTAGCGGCGCCAGACGTCCTGCCAACGGGGCACCGCGTGGGCGACGTGGTCGAGCAGGACATCGTCGATGGCGACCGGGGTCATGGGGCACAGACTGGTTCCCGGCCGCCGCTGTTGTCGAACCCGTGAGGCGGTGCCGGGGCCGGCGCGCTGCTGGCGGTGGCATCGGGAGAAGTGCGGTTGTGGGTCCCATCCTTCACCTGTACGGTCCAGGTCATGGACTTCCGGAGCGAGTCAGTGGTCGAGCTGGGGCGCGGGGTGCGCCAGGGCCGGCTGACCGCCGTCTCGTTGGTCGAACATGCGCTTGACCAGATCGCCCTGCACAATCCGCGCCTGAACTCCTTTGTGGCCGTGGACGGGGAGCGGGCACTGGCATCGGCCGAGGAGGTCGACCGAAAGGTCGCCGCCGGCATCGACCCGGGCCCGCTGGCCGGTGTGCCGCTCGGGGTGAAGGACCTCGAGGATGCGGCCGGTTTCGTCACCACCCACGGTTCACCGGCCTTCGCCGGCGATCCGCCGGCGCCGTCGAATTCGCCCATGGTGGCCCGTCTGGTGGCCGCCGGATGCGTGGTGGTCGGCAAGACCAACACGCCGGAGCTCGGATGGAAGGCCGACACCGACAACCGCGTGTTCGGGCCCACCCTCAACCCGTGGAACCTCGATCACTCGCCGGGCGGATCCTCGGGGGGCAGCGCGGCTGCCGTGGCCGCCGGGCTGGTGCCGCTGGCCACCGGGTCCGACGGTGGGGGTTCGATCCGTATCCCGTCGTCGTGCTGTGGCCTGGCCGGAGTGAAACCGTCACTCGGGCGGGTGCCGAGCGGCGGCTCCTCACCGCCCGATTGGCAGCACCTCTCGACCAGGGGCCCGATGGCCCGCCGTCTGGCCGACGTCGTGGCCGCCCTGGACGTCGTGGTCGGGCCCGATCCCAGCGACCTGCGATCCCTCCCGCGGCCGGAGGCGTCCTGGTTGGCCACGCTGGAAGATGCCAGACCGCCCCGCAAGGTGGCATGGTCGCCGACGCTCGGATACGCCGAGGTCGACGCCGAGGTGCTCGGGATCTGCGAGCGAGCCGTGGAGGTGATGGCGTCGTTGGGCACCGAGGTCGTAGAGGTCGAGACAGTGTTCGACGCCGACCCCCTCGACCAGTGGCTGACCCTGTCCGGTGTCTACAACCTCCGGACCCACGCCGGTGCGCGGGGGACGGAGCTGTGGGATCGTATCGATCCCGTGCTGGCCATGGTGGTCGACAGCGCCGTGTCCACCAGCGCCCTCGACCTGGTCCGGGCCGAGGATTCGTGCCACACGCTCAATCTCCGCCTGGTCGAGTTGTTCCACGACGTGCGCCTCCTGATCACGCCGACGGTTGCGGCCGAACCACCGCTCCGCTCGCTGGAGGGTTCGGGGATGATCAATGGGAACGCGGAGTACAACTGGGTCAAGTTCACCTATCCCTTCAACATGACCCGATCGCCGGCCGCGTCGATCCCTGTGGGGCTGACTGCCTCGGGGTTGCCGGTGGGGCTGCAGCTTGTCGGGCCCCAACACGCCGACCTGGTGGTGCTTCGGTCGTCGGCTGCGCTGGAGGCCGCCATCGGGTTCGACGCCGTCGCACCGTTTCCGGCCCCGGCCCAAAACTGAGCTGTCGTTGAAGTCGCTGATGTTGGGTCGGGCTACGATGAGCGCCTGATCCCGCCGCTGCTTCGCCAGCCGTGCTCGGGCTCGGGCGTTTAGCTCAGTTGGTTAGAGCGCAGCCTTCACACGGCTGAGGTCGGAGGTTCGAGTCCTCTAGCGCCCACCAGTGTGATGTACACGAAGGAAGCCAGGGGGCGGGAGCGCGGCCGGAAGGCGGACAGAGGCCGGGGCCGGCGTGTCCGCGCTCGCGATTGTTACTGCGCCCGGAACGGCTCCGGAGACAGGCGCGGACTCGTCGATTCGAGAAGCTGCAAACATGGCTGCGTACCAATCCCCGATGCCCTACGCGCAAACCCGGACAACATTTCGGTCGAACGCCGATATGAGGTGATGGTCGTTCAGCTCATTCATGAACTTCAGCGAGCGTCAGCGACAGCGACAGTCGCTCAGAGCGAGTCGTGGGAGTTGGGCAGTGATGCCGTCTGCCATGTGACTCCCACGCACATTTCGTCGGATGATCCGTCGCCGAACGTGACGAAATGCGGGGGCGCCTTGCGGAGGATCGGCAACTCTTGTGCCAGCTCGGGGTCGTAGCTGCAGTTGATCTGTATCGGCTCGCCGCGACTCACCGGGATGGGCGGCACGTTGTACGCCTTCTGGTAGTGGAAGTTGTAGTTCGGGACGTTCAGGATGGTCTTGGCTTGCGGCGTCCCCGGATTGAGCACCATCGTGAACCCGACCCCCAACAGGTGCATGTGCGGCTGGATCCTGTCGATGTAACCGTTCGATCCGACCCGCCAGGTGCACGTGGCTGTGTCACCGGCGGCCGGGTCGTCCGGGTTTTCACCACATGCCAGGTCGATGCCCTTGGCCATCTCAACGCCGCCGGAGCCGAAGCGCTGGTTCAGGTAGTTGAGGGACGCCTGATAGTTGCACAGCGGCC
>JBEKIU010000111.1:0-14072 GCA_050011635.1 Acidimicrobiales bacterium | reverse complement strand
CGGCCAGCAGGCCCGCCGACACCGGTTCGACGGCAACGATCAGCACCGCTTCGATTGCCCGCGCCTCCTCGGAGAGCACCACCGTCAACCCTCGTACTCGTCGTAGGGGCCGGCACCGACCGAGACCGGTTCAGCCTCCGCGGGCACCCAGGCCACGTCGAGCTCGCCGAAGGTGTGGCCCTGATCGAGGGCCACCCTCCCCCGCTTGCACAGTTCGAGCAGGGCCAGGAACCGCACGATGATCTCGATGCGGGAGGACAGATGCCCGGTCAGGGTGCGGAAGGTGGCCCGTCCCATCATCGGCAGGCGGAGCTCGAGTTCGGCCACGGCGTCGGCCACCGTGACCGCGTCCACGGTCACGTGGTAGAGGTCCACGGTGGGGATCGGGCGCTCGGCGGTGGCGCGGAGGAAGGCGGCCGCCACCTGCTCGGGCGTCACCCCCTCGAGAAGGTCGGGGGCACCGACGGCCAGGTCGTCGTCCACGCCCGCGGTCCGGGGTACCGAGCGCGCCGCCCGTTCCATGAGCACGGCAAACCCGTCTGCTGCCGCCGCGTAGGCCTGGCACTCGAGCAGCCGGGCCATGAGCAGGTCGCGCTCCTCCCACCCGATCAGCTCCTCGTCGGGATCGACGTCGTCGGGCCCGGGGAGGAGGCGGCGCGACTTGAGCTCGATGAGCACGGCCGCGATGACCAGAAATTCGGACAGGGTCTGCAGGTCGATCTCCTCCCACCCAGCCACCTCGGCGACGAAGGCGTCGACCACCGAGGAGAGGGGGATGTCGAAGATGTCCACATCGTGGCTGTTCACGAGCTGCAACAGCAGGTCGACGGGGCCCTCGAAGGCAGGGGTGGACACGGTGGCGGACATGCCATCCGACGATACCGGTTGGGAGCCGGCATCTCGTGCACCTCCGGGCGCGACCTACGATGACCCCCGATGTCCCGCGTACTCTCCGGTTTGCAGCCCAGCGGTGAACTCCATGTGGGGAACTACCTCGGGGCCATCCGCAACTGGGTGGCCGACCAGTACGTCCACGACGCGTTCTACTGCATCGTCGACCTCCATGCCCTGACCCTCGACATCGACCCGGCCGAGCTGCGCGCTCGGACCTTCGAGACCGCGCTCGACCTGCTGGCCGCCGGCTTGGACCCGGAGGCCTGCACCCTGTTCGTCCAGAGCCACGTGACCGAACATGCGCAGATGTCCTGGCTGCTCGAGTGCACCGCCACCATGGGGGAGCTCGGCCGGATGACCCAGTTCAAGGACAAGAGCGCGGGAAAGGACTCGGTCAGGGTCGGGCTGTTCACCTATCCGGTGCTCCAGAGCGCCGATATCTTGCTCTACGACGCCGACCGGGTGCCGGTGGGGGACGATCAGCGTCAACACCTCGAGCTGGCCCGCCAATTGGCGATCAGGTTCAACCATCGGTACGGCCCGACCCTGGTCGTCCCCGAGGCCGCCTTCCCGACGGCAGCGGCCCGGGTCATGGACCTCCAGCACCCCGAGGACAAGATGTCCAAATCGGTCAACTCCCCTCTCGGAACGGTTCTCCTCCTCGACGAGCCTGCCGACATCGCCCGCAAGGTGAAAAAGGCGGTCACCGACACCGACGGGGAGGTCCGCTACGACCCCGAGGCCAAACCCGGCCTGTCCAACCTCTTGGAGCTGCTGGCTGTGGCCACCGACCGGACGCCGACCGAGGTGGCGGCCGCCTACAGCCGGTACGGCGACCTGAAGAACGATGTGGCCGAAGCCCTGGCCGAACTGCTCCGACCGGTCCGTGAGCGACGGGCTGCGCTGGCCGCAGACCCGGGCGAGGTGACCATGCTCCTGTCCCAGGGGGCCGACAAGGCCCGGGCCACAGCCTCGGCCACCTACCGGCGGGCGGCAGCGGCCATCGGGCTCCTCACGCCGGGCTGACCTCGTCCGGCGGTCCCACCGCGCCCGATCCGGCTCCGGGGCGTAGCGTCCGGCGCCTCCGGCGGACGGCCACGACGAGGGCGGCCCAGACGAGCAGGCCCAGTCCGGCCAGGGCCGACATGACCAGCCCCACCGGTACCGAATCGGGGAGGTAGGAGAACGTGACCAGGTAGTCACCCCGGCCCGGGAGCGCCACCCCCTGGTTGACGCCGACCCGGAGCACGGTGACCGCCCGCCGCGGTCCGGTTGCCTGGTGGCCGGACGAGGGTGCGAGGGGCTGGACGGTGGCCCGCCACCCCGAGCTCCACGCCTCACTTCGCTCGAGCACGACCGAGGAGGTGGCGTGCACCGTCACCTGCTGGTCACCGTTCATGGCCGGGGCCGGGGCTGGGGCGGTGACCGAGCTTCCGGACGCCGGGACTCCCCCGTCTGGGGATCGGACCCAGGCCCAGCCCCGGGAATCGGAGTTGTGGAAGACGCCGAAGTTGCCGAGCGTGCCGGCGAAGATCCAGTGCGGTGTGGTCACCCCGTACTGCATCCGGCCGTTGAGGGCCACCTCACCGGTCTGGGCGGTGAACGCGGTGGGGGTTCCCACCGTGATGCTGTCGGAGCCGACCGGCTCGACCACCAGGCCGGCGGCTTGTACCTGGGACGCGAGGGAGACCTGGAGCGAGGTGTGCCCGTCGGACCCGACGGTGGTGCCGTGGCCGCCGGGCAGCCACTCGATCCCCCCGGTGGGAGTGACCAGACCGGTTCTGAGGTCGTCGGGTTGGCCTGCGGTCAAGGGGACGGTGAACGATCGGAGCGTCAGCGCACCACCGAAGTACCAGGTCCGGGCGGTTCCGGCCGACAACCGGAAGGAGGTGGCCACCGGCGTCGGCGGGAATTCCTGCGAATTGGCCGGGAACTCGACGTCGTTGACGACGGTCGGCCCGGGGGCGGGTCGGGGCAGTGGGGTGAGGAAGTAGTTGGGCAGGGAGAGCAACGTGGACACGTTGAGGTCGTCCCAGGTGCTGCCGGCCAGGGTCGACGGATTGAGGTCCTCCTGGAAGTGGGCCCCGGTGGCGTTGTAGTAGGCGCCGTCGGTCAGTGCGGTGTAGCCCTGGCCGCTGGACAACCCGGCGTAGAGGTTGAGGTCGGTCTGACCCAGCTCGTAGAGCTGGCTGGTCTCGAACTGGTCGGGGTCGTAGATGATGAACCGGGCGTCGCCCACGTGGGCACGGAGCGCAGCCGACATCGGCCCGAGGGCCTGGGCCTTCGACTCGGTGGTGGGCGGGCGGATCACGAAACAGTTGAACAGGACCAGGTCGACGATCAACACCGCGGTGAGCAGGCGCCGCAGCTTGCGCACCGACAGCCGGCGCTCGACGAGCACGATCCAGGTGGCGGCGGCCGCGGTCAGCGCCATGACGGTGACGAGCCCGGCCACCCGGATCCGGGTGACGGAGCTCACGTAGATCCGGGTCCCCATCAGGTGATCGAGCTCCGAGCCCCCCAGCCACAGGAAGAGACAGAACGCGGCGATGACGGCCAAAGGAATGCAGGGAACCACCAGGTCGGCCCGGTGCCTCTGCTTCCATCGGAACCGGAGACCGGGGTCCACCGGCACCCCCGCCGCCGGCTTGCCGTCGAAGAGGAGGTGGACCCACCACGCCAGGAGGACCGCCATCGAGAAGTCCACGAGGAGCAGGTTGCGATTGACGAGGCGCTCGCTGTTGATGCCGGGGATGAGATAGAGGACGTGGCCGAAGGGTGTCTGGCCCCCGAAGGCGGACAGCAGGCCGACCGCGGCGATGATGTACCAGATCCACCAGTGGCGGGCTTCGGGCCTGGTCCGGAAGCGCTTGAGGAACAGGGAGCAGACGGCGATGAGGGCCAGAATGCCGACGTAGCTGGTCACCTCCTCGAAGTTGTACGCGCCGGCGTACGGTCCGGGCTGGCCCTGGTTGGTGCCGAGGACGAACGGGGAGGCGATCAACGCCACCAGGCGAACGGGCAGCGAACCGCTGGTGAAGAAGGTGTAGGTGGACTGGGCCCGCTGGGACTGGGAGAGGAACTCGAGGCCGGTCAACCACTGGGCCGCGCCGAGGACCACGCCCCCGGCCACTCCGGCCACCAGGCTCAGCACCGCGGCGCCGAGCGGGCGCCGGTTGGCCCGTTTGAAGTAGCCCATGGTGACGAGGCGGCCCACTGCATAGATTCCCAGCAGCACGCTGCTGTCGATGATGGCCTCGGCCGACCCGGCCAGTGCCGACAGCCCCAGGGAGGTGGCGAGCACGGCCATCCACAGAGGGGTTGTCCAGCGGGGACCGACCCGCTCGTCCGCCGGTGGCCCGTCCCCGCCCGGCGATCCGGTCAGGGCATGGACGGCGGCCAAGGTCCAGGGCAACCAGGCCGCTCCCGCGATGAGGTCGATGTGCACGATCTGGGCGGACATGTACCCGGCGAAGGCGAAGGTGGCCGCTCCGAACACGGCTGCGGTGGTCGAGATCGACTGTCGCCGCAGGAACAGGTACATCCCGGCCAGGGCCACGTCGTAGGCGAGGACCAGGTTGAGCGTCCAGGCGGTGAAGATGGGGAGGACGGCCGTCAGCCAGGTGGCCGGGTAGGCGGCCCCGGCGTTGAAGCCGGCGAGCAGCGGGGTCCCGCTGGAGAGGTAGGGGTCCCACAGAGGCAGTTCCCACTGCCGGAGGTCCGAACCGACCAGCACCCGCATGGGGAAGTTCTGCAGGAAGTTGTCGCCGTCGAGGAAGACCCAGCCGAACAGCTCGGGCAGCCCGAAGACGACGAACGGGATGGCCAGCAGGATGACCAGGCCCCGATGGGCCCGGAGCCAGCGGGTGACCTCGTTCCGTCGAACCCGGTCGGGAGGGGTCGTTCCGGCCGTCGCAGGAGCGGTACTCGGCGCCTCGCTGGTGGCGGTCATCTGGCGGTCATGAGGCTGCGTGGGCGCGAGTCCCTTCGGAGGGCGATCTCACCGGGATCAACTGGCGGCGTAGCTCGTCCACGGCCCACTTGGCCATGAGCACGAAGAGGACGGTCCGGGCCAGCACCGACAGCCAGCCGACCCAGGCGTACGAAGCGTGGACGTCGGGCCGCCGGATCACGAACTCGAAGGTGAAGTCGTAGACGGACAGGGCTCCGAGGGCGACGCCGAACCGGGCCGGTATGGCGGCCAGCGCACCGACGGCGAAGACCCACAGCACGTACTGCGGATTCCATATCTTGTTGACCGCCATCCAGACGATCACGACCATGGCGGTGGCCAAGGACACGGCCCGGGCCTGGTGGTGGACGGGTGTGCGCCAGACCATCCAGGCGCCGTAGGCCATGGCCGCCACCACCACGAGGAGCGACGCCGTGTTGATGATGTGGTTGCCGACGGCCGAGTCGGCGAGGAACTTGACCTCCCAGATGGAGTCCTTCTGCGGCCGGATGCTGTTGAACCGGACGAACCACAACGTGTTGGAGGGGGCGAGCACGAGGAACGGCACGGCCACCACCACGCTGATCACGGTGAAGGGGACGAGCCACCGGACCAGATTCCTGCCCGGCCCCGGGACGTTGACGTCGCCGTCGACGCCGGGGTCCCGCCCTTCGCCGGTGGGCCGGTCGGATCGGGAGATCGAATGCCACCATCGGGACCCGAGCGCCGACAGCGCCATCGGGGCCACGACGACCGGGAACAGTTTGAAGAACGTGCCCACCGCGGTCGAAGCGCCGCTGAGGCGGTAGCGGTGCTCGCCGAACCACACCACCCCGCCGACCAGGAACACGATTCCGATGAGGTCCCAGTTGATGGCGCCGTCGAGGAGGAGCGCGGGAGACGCGGCGATCCACCAGACCGAGGCCGGATGCTGGCGCCGGATGAGGGCGATGGACCCGAAGGTGGCCGCTGCCGTCAGGACCCCGGTGGCCGCGAACCACGATGCCGGGCCACCCGGCAGCCAGGTGGGCAGCCACAGCGTGAAGCCGAGGAGGACCGGGTACTCGATGCGGTCGTCCAGGTACGGCACCGGGTGGATGAAGTGGCCGGGCCGGACGTAGTGGTCGAAGGTGAGCTTGATGACATCGTCGTAGATGCCGCGGCTGAGGGCCCAGGGCCCGTAGCCGGGCCCCGGGTGGGTGAGGCCACGGGAAAGCCAGAGGTAGTCGGCCAGGAGGAGCACACCGGCCACCACGTACGGTCCCCACCGGCTGGTGGAGATGACGGATGGAGCGGCCTTCACACCAGCAGACCCGACCACCAGGTGATGACGTGGTCGATCAGCTGGGCCCACTCGTTGCGGAAGAGCAGGATGAGGACGAAGGGGAGGAACATCAACAGGGGCTGGATCCGGTAGTACTCGGGCAGCATCCGGGCCGGGATGAAGCGCTCGAGTACCGCGGCCCCGTCCAGCGGCGGGCACGGGATGAGGTTGAACAGGCCGAGAACGAGGTTGGCGATGCCGCCGATGAACAGGATCTGGCCCAACAACGTCGGCGGGTAGGCCCCGCCCCCGGTGCTCCAATAGAAATTGATCTCTTGAAGCACCAGGTGGGGGGTGATCAGAACCAAGATGACGCCCAGGATGGCCGCCAGGATGAAGTTGGTGAGCGGTCCGACCAGGGAGACGATGACGGTGTGGTTGCGCGGACTGCGCAGCCTGTTGGTGCTGACCGGCACCGGCTTGGCCCACCCGTACGCCCCCAGTCCCGACAGCGAGAGGACGGCCGGGACCAGGATGGTCCCCACCGGGTCTATGTGCTTGACCGGGTTGAGGGTCAGCCGACCCGCCTTCTTCGCCGTGTCGTCGCCGAAGGCCAGGGCCACCACCCCGTGGGAGATCTCGTGCAGGATGATCGAGGGCACCAGCATGCAGAAGTAGATGATCTCGAACCGATTGATGCGGTCGGTGGCCAGCAGGACGACGAACAGGGCCACGCCGATGGCCACGATGATGACGGTGCGCTGGCTGGGTTGGGTGCGCCTCCTGGGCCGTCCGGATCCCCCGGCTCCAGAGCCGTAGCCCCCGTAGCCCATCAGTGCCCCGTCCCGATCAGGGACGGCTGGCGTGCTTGATACAGAACCGGGTGGCCGGCATGGCCTCGAGGCGGGCCGGCTCGATGGCCACATCGCACTCTTCACAGCGGCCGTAGCTACCGTCCTCGAGCCGGCCGATGGCCTGGGCCACTTCCTCGAGCGTCTCGCGCAGTTGACCGGCGAGCACCACGGCCTCGCCCCGCTCGGCCGTCACCTGGCTGGAGTCGGCGAAATTGGAGTCGTACTCGAGCCCGCCACCGTCCCCGAAGCCGAGCTCGGACAGCTCCGACTGGAGCTGGCGTCGCTCCACTTCGAGCAGCTGTCGATAGTCAATGGTGGGGGCATCGGGTGGCACGGCGAAGATCCTACTTGAGCTGGGGCAGGCTGGCCCGCGGGTGGGCCCGTTCATAGGAGGTCCTCAGGTGGTCGTGGCTGAGTTTGGTGTAGATCTGGGTGGTGGCGATGGAGACGTGGCCCAGGAGCTCCTGGACGACCCTGATGTCCGCCCCGTGGGCCAGCATGTGGCTGGCGCAGGAATGTCGCAGGACATGGGGGCTGACCACGGTTCCGAGGCCGACCCGCTCGGCGCGGTGCTGGACGACGGCCCAGGCCCCCTGGCGGCTGAGGCGTCCGCCCCGGGTGTTGATGAAGACGGCCTCGGCGTCGGAGCGCCGGCGCCACTGGTCGGGGGCCAGGAGGGGCCGACCGTGGGGTGACAGCCAGCTGTCCAGGGCGGCCCGGGCCGGGCCACCCAGGGGCACGAGGCGCTCCTTGGCCCCCTTGCCGAACACCCGGAGGAGGCTCTCGTCACCGTGCAGGTCAGCCAGGGAGAGCCCGACCACCTCGGAGATCCGCGCTCCCGACCCGTAGAGCAGCTCGAGCAAGGCCCGATCCCGCAGATCGGCGGCTCCGGTGCCGCTCACCGAGTCGAGCAACGCCGACACCTGGCTCTCCCCGAGGGCTTTGGGCAGGCGGCGCGGGAGGCGGGGGGAGCGGAGATCGGCGGTGGGGTCACCGGCGATGGTCCCCTCCCCCACCAGAAAGCGGAAGAGCCCCCGCAGTGCGGTCGTCGAACGGGCCATCGACGTCGGGTGCCGGCCCTGGCTCCGCAGCTCGGCGAGATGGCGTTCGATGGCCTCGGGTCCGGCATCCAGCGGGTCGATGCCGGCGTCCCGGGCCCAGCGCTCCCAGACGGCGATGTCACGCCGGTAGGCGGCCAGGGTGTTCTGTGACCGACCCTTCTCCACCGCCAGCCAGGACAGGTACTCCTCGGCACCGGTGGACAGCGGTTGACTCATGCCCGCTCGCTCACGGCTGCCCGGTCCCTCAAGGAGCGCGACCGGTTCCCAGGCGCCGGCGGGCCAGCCCCACGCCCAGGATGGTGGCCGCGTCGACGATGGTCCCGTCGTCCACCATGGCGTCGAACCGGTGGAGGGGTACCTCGACGACCTGCATGAACCCCTCTTCGATCCCCTGCCGGTCGAACGGGACCGGAGTCAGGCCGGTGCCCAGGAAGATGCTGGCGTACTCGTCGCAGAACCCAGGCGTGATGGCGCACCGGGTGAGGAGCGTCAGCTTGCTGGCCGAGTACCCGACCTCTTCGGCCAGCTCCCGGTTGGCGGTGACCTCGGCGGGCTCGCCCTCGACATCGCAGGTGCCGGCGGGGAGCTCGAGGAGCCATCGGTCGACCGCCCCCCGGTACTGCTGAGCGAGGACCACCGTGTCGTCGTCGGTGATGGCCACCACCGCGACCGCACCCGGATGCCGGATCACATCCCGGTCGAAGGCCACGCCGTCGGGGTCGGTGAAGTGGGCCAGGGTCACCGTGATGGCCCAGCCACGATGGAGGACCTCCTCGCCGGTCATTTCGAACCGCGGAAGCTCGGCGTCCTCCATGCCCGGTTGGTCCCCCGCCGGTGGCTGGTCAGCCGACGGCACCGATGTCGATCAGACGCGGGTCGCGCCCCTCGGCGCGGACCAGGGCTGCGCCCACCAGCTCGCGGAAGAGGGGGTGTGGTTGGGTGGGTCGGCTCTTGAACTCCGGATGGGCCTGGGTCCCCACCCAGAAGGGGTGCCCCGGAAGCTCGATGAATTCCACCAGCCGGCCGTCGGGCGAGATGCCCGAGCACACCAGGCCCGCCTCCTCGAGGCGGCTGCGGAAGCGCGGGTTGACCTCGTAACGGTGCCGGTGGCGCTCCCAGACCATGTCGGTTCCGTACGCCCGGGCCACCTGCGAGCCTGGTTGGAGGCGGGCCGCGTACGAGCCCAGTCTCATGGTGCCGCCCTTGTCCTCCACCTCGTGCTGCTCGTCCATGAGGTCCACGACCGGGTAGCGGGTGCTGGCGTCGAACTCTCTCGAATTGGCACTCTCGAGACCCGCCAGCGTGCGGGCCACCTCGATGATCATGACCTGGAGCCCGAGGCAGAGCCCGAGCAGGGGTAGGTCGTGCTCGCGGGCGTAGTGGGCGGCGGCGATCTTCCCCTCCACGCCCCGCTCGCCGAACCCACCGGGGATCACCAGCCCGTCGAAGCCCCGGAGCCCGTCATGTTGGAGGAGGTCGGGAACGGTGGCGGCCTGGATCCATTCGATCTGCACCTTGGCACCGTGGTGGAAACCGGCATGGCGGAGCGACTCGACCACCGACAGATAGGCGTCGGGGAGGTCGATGTACTTGCCGATGATGCCGATGCGGACGGGGCGGACGGCCGCGTCGACCTGGCTGACCAGCCGCTCCCAGTCGGTGAGGTCGATGGGGTGGGAGGCCTCGTCGAACTGGAGCAGCCGGAGAATGTACCGATCGAGCCCCTCCTCGTAGAGGACGAGCGGGATCTGGTAGATGTTGTCGGCGTCGACCGCGGACACCACCGCCTCGATGGGGACGTCGCACAGCAACGAGATCTTGCGCTTGAGGTCGTCGGAGATCATCCGGTCGGAGCGGCACACGATGACGTCGGGCTGGATGCCCCGGCTGCGCAGCTCGGTGACCGAGTGCTGGGTGGGCTTCGTCTTCTGCTCGCCCGAGGGACCGAGGTAGGGAACCAGGGTCAGGTGGACATAGCAGACGTTCTCCCGCCCCACGTCGCGCCGGAACTGGCGGATGGCCTCGATGAAGGGGACGATCTCGATGTCGCCGACGGTGCCTCCGATCTCGACGATGACCACGTCGACGTCCTCGGTGCCCAAGGCGCGGACGCATTTCTTGATCTCGTCGGTGACATGGGGGATGACCTGCACGGTCTTGCCCAGGTAGTCGCCGCGGCGTTCCTTGGCGATCACCGACGAGTAGATCCGTCCGGTGGTGGCGTTCGAGCCCTTGTGGAGGTTCTCGTCGATGAACCGCTCGTAGTGGCCGAGGTCGAGGTCGGTCTCACCGCCGTCCTCGGTGACGAAGACCTCACCGTGCTCGAACGGGTTCATGGTGCCCGGGTCGACGTTAATGTACGGGTCGAGCTTGCACATCGTCACCCGGAGGCCGCGGCACTTGAGCAGCCTCCCCAGTGAGGATGCGGTGAGGCCCTTGCCCAGCGACGACGACACGCCACCGGTGAAGAAGATGAACTTGGTGCTCCGCTGCCCCACGCTTCCGGTTCCGTTGCCTTCAACAGTCGATCGTGGGGCTGGCCCGGCCGTCGGATGTTCTCCGAAGGGCTGCGGCGGGCCGTCCATGTCGGGCACCTGATGAGGTTACCGGAAGCGACCGGTCCACCGTGCGGACCCTGCCGACGGGGCCCGTCTCAACCCGGTGAGACCGGTGTCGGACTCACGCCGAGGAGCTCGCGCGCGTGGCGCCGGGCCGATGCGCTGTCCGGACTGCCCGACAACATCCGGCTGAGCTCGACGACCCTGCCATCGGTGTCGAGCACCTCCACCTCGGTGCGGGTGCGACCGGAGTGTTCGGACTTCCGCACCTCCACCTGCTGGTCGGCCTGCGCCGCCACCTGGGCCAGGTGGGTCACCACGAGGACCTGGGCGTGGCCCCCGAGGTCGGCCAGCGCGGTGCCGACTGCGGTGGCCGCGGCACCACCGACCCCTGCGTCGACCTCGTCGAACACCATCACCCCCCGACTGTCGGTGATGGCCAAACGGATGGCCAACATGGTCCGGGCCAGCTCGCCACCCGACGCCGCCTTGGCCAGCGGCTGGAGCGGTTCGCCGGCGTTGGCGCCGAGGAGAAAGCTCACCCGATCGGCCGGACCGTCGCCCTCGACCGTGATCGAGAACCGGGCCGATGGCATGGCCAGCTCGCGCAGCGTGGCCTGGATCTGACCGGCCAGGCGCGGTGCGGCCTCCTTCCGGGCCGAAGCGACCTCGACCTCGGCCGCGGCCAGCACGGCGCGGGCATCGGCCATCTCCCCGTCCAGGACGAGGGCCCGCCGCTCCTGGAGCTCGATGTCGGCCAGCCGCCGGCGCGCGCCGGCCGCGAAGGCCAGCACCTCGACGAGGTCGGCCCCGTACTTGCGCTCGAGCTCGTGGAGCAGCTGGCGGCGCGAGCGGACCTCCTCCAGCCGCTCGGGGTCGTCCTCCCAGGTCTCCACCACGGAACGGAGGTCCGTGCTCAGGTCGGACACGTCGGCCATGGCCGACCGCAGGCGGGACTCGAAGGCGGCCAGCGGCGTCCGACCGGCCAGGACCCGGGTGGCTTCGGCCAGCCGGTCGAGCGCGCTGGCGTCCTCCATGCCGGACAGCGAGGCCAGGGCCTCGGCGGCCGCGTTGCGGTACGACGATGCCGCGGCCAGCCGATCCTCCTCCACCTCGAGCCGACCGTCCTCGCCCGCGTCCTCGATGGCCGCGGCGTCGATCTCGTCCAGCTGGTACCGCAGCAGGTCCGCCTCCCGGGCCCGCTGGCGGGCGTCGCCCCCGAGGTCGGCCGACTCCTCGCGCAACCGCCGCACCTGGAGACGGGCCGACTCGAGGGCGCTGAGGTCGATGCCCCCGAAGGCATCCAGCGCACCACGCTGGGCGTCGATGTGGACCAGTGACCGGTGCTGGTGCTGCCCGTGGAGTTCGATCAGGCCGGAGGCGGCCTCGGACAGGGCACCGATCGACGCCATGCGCCCGTCGATCCATGCCTTCGAGCGACCGCCGCGGACCACGGATCTGGCCAGGACGATGTCGTCCGCGTCGATGTCGTCCGCGGGCGGGCCGGCGAAGCGACCCTCGACGATCGCCTCTTCTGCGCCCGCCCGCACGACCGCCGGATCGGCCCGACCCCCGAGGAGGAGCCCGATGGCTTCGACCAGCAGGGTCTTTCCGGCACCCGTCTCACCGGTGAGGGCGGTCGTCCCGGCGCGGAACGAGACGGTGACGTCGTCGATGACCCCGAGGTTGCGGACCCGGAGCTCGAGAAGGGTGGGTCCCACCGGCGCCGCGACCTACCGATCGGCCAAGTGGAACTTGGCCCGCAGGATGGCATGGAAGTCCCGGGTCCCGAACGTGACCAGGCGTGCCGGCTGATCGCCTTCGCGGCAGTCGACGGTGGCCCCCGGCTCGAGTGTGCTCACCGTGACACCGTCGACCACGAGGACGGCGGTACGGGGCTCGAGCACCTCGAGCCGAAGGCGCTCCATCGGGTCGAGCACCAGCGGCCGGTCGAACAGCATGTGGGGCGAGACCGGGGTCACCACGATGGCGCGCAGACGAGGGGAGAGCACGGGGCCCCGGGCCGAGAGGTTGTAGGCGGTGGAACCCGTGGGTGTCGACACCAGAAGCCCGTCGGCGGCATAGGTGACGAAGGGTCGGCCGTCGATCAGCGCGGCCACGCGGACCGTGTGCCCGGGCACCGTCTTTTCGACGGTGGCCTCGTTGAGGGCGGTGCGCCGCGTCACCGGCTGCCCATCGGAACCCCGGACGACCACCTCGAGGGTCATCCGCTCCTCCACCTGATGGGTACCGCCCAAGAAGGCGGCCAACGCACTCTCGAGGTCCTTCGGCTCGACCTGGGTGAGATAGCCGAGCCTGCCGATGTTGACGCCGAGGACGGGGACGCCGGTCTCGAGGGCGGCGACCACGGCGCGGAGCAGGGTGCCGTCGCCACCCAGGCTCACCAGGAGATCGGCGCCGTCGATGGCCACCGAGCCGTCGGTCTGCAGGGCGGAGATCGACCGGTGGCCCTGGTCGGTCAGCCAGCTCGTGGCCCGCCCGGCCAGGGCGACGGCCTCGGGGCGATCGGGGTGGGTATAGAAGGCGATCGTCGCCATGTGCCGCCTACCCTCCCGACCCGGGGGCGTGGGCTTCGGCCACGGCTTCGTCCACCATGGCCCGGAGCTCCGGCCGGGCAACCCGGCCTCCGGTGACGGGCACCGTCGGCGTCCGGGCGTGGATGAGGAATTCGACGTTCCCGGCGGGTCCGGTGATGGGTGAGGGCATGACCCCCATGATGACTGCTCCGGCGGCATCGAGCGCGCCCGACACCTCCCCCAGCGTCCGGCGGTGGATCTCGGGGTCGCGGATAACCCCCCGACCTCGGGAGGCCTCCACCCGCCCCGCTTCGAATTGGGGCTTGACCAGGATCACCACCGACGCCCCGGGGCGGGCCACCTCGCCCACCAGCACCGGGATGGCCCGGGTCACCGAGATGAACGAGAGATCGGCCGTCACCAGGCCGACCGGGCTCCCGACCGTGGCCAGGGACACGTCGCGGATGTCCAGACGTTCGAGGCTCGTCACCCGGTCGTCGCGCCGCAGCCGCTCGTGGAGCTGGCCATGGCCCACGTCGACGGCGATGACCGAGGCGGCACCGGCCTGCAGCAGGCAGTCGGTGAACCCGCCGGTGGATGCGCCCGCGTCCAGAGCCCGTTGGCCGACCGGGTCGATGGCGAATCGCGCCAGTGCGGCATCCAATTTCTCCCCGGCCCGGCTAACGAACCGTTTGGGCGGACCGGCCAACTCGATGGGCTCGTCGGCCGCCACCAGGCGGGCCGGTTTGTCGGCGACCGTGCCGGACACCAGCACCACCCCCCGCTGGACGAGGGCCGCCGCCTGCGGTCGGCTCTCGACCAGGCCCCGTTCGACCATGGCCCGATCGAGGCGACGCCGTGTCGGCCCGGTCAGCCTTCCGACCCGGTGCCGGCGGACTTGGTCGCCTTCTTGGCCGGCGCCTTCTTGGCCGGCGCCTTCTTGGCCACCGCC
>JBEKIU010000110.1:0-14134 GCA_050011635.1 Acidimicrobiales bacterium | reverse complement strand
CCCACGCCGCCGAGCCCTCCATCATCCACTATCACCAACAGGTCGACCTCGGGGGGCGGCTCCTCCCGACCGGCGCCCTCGCCATCGATCGTCGGATCAGCACGGCGAACCACGCCATCGACGGCCTCTGGCCCGACGGGTTG
The DNA here is from genome assembly GCA_050011635.1 of Acidimicrobiales bacterium. Taxonomy (GTDB): domain Bacteria; phylum Actinomycetota; class Acidimicrobiia; order Acidimicrobiales; family RAAP-2; genus Bog-756. The sequence continues at coordinate 13,991 of JBEKIU010000110.1, read as the reverse complement.
CCGCCCTCGACCTACCAGGAGTGGCTCTCCCTCGGCGGCCCGGATCCGACAACCTCTGGTTCGGGTGCGAGCACCACATCCGCCCACCTGCTCGGACGGGGACGGCGGATCCTGGCCAAGGGACGACGTGGTCGACAGTGACGTGAACAGGCCACCGCCCGCTTCGGTGGGCCCGGCTATTCCTCAGTCGGCTTGTCGGAGGAGACCTGCTGTTCCGACGAGATCGCCGGCGGCTCGGGAGCGACGGCGGCCGACTCCGGAGGCAGCTCGGCTGCCGGGGCTGCCGAGGCGACAGCCGGGCCACCACCTGCCGCGGCCAGCGCCAGCTTGTCGGCGCGTCGCGTCCGGTAGATCAGATACCCCGCAGCGACGAACGCGATCACCGCGATCAACGCGGCGAGCGCGCCCCGCTTGCGATAGTGGCCCCTGCCGGGATGACGCCCCATGAAACTGGGAATCGCGTGGATAGAGATCGTCAGATATTCAATCGCAACGAGAGCAGCCAGAATGCCGACTATCACCAGCACGATCACCCAGAGCCATTTCATGAGGATGACTGTAGCGAAAAAATGTGCCGACTGCATGGGTTTTATCGCTGTTCCCCAATGTGGCCGGCGGAGGCCGGCCGCTACTATGCGTAGATCGTCCGGCACACTCGGCGTTCTTTTGCCGAGGACCACGTGGCCGGTGAACTGCGAGAACGTCGGTGAAGGTTGCGCTCCGTCGAAGTGCTGGATCTGAGTTTGTGCACCTTTTTGCGTCATCGCCCGGCTCTTGTTCTTCGCGGGCCGACGTCCCGGCCAGTTGCGGTCGTGATTTTGGGCAATTGCAATCGTGTTTTTGGACAAATGATCTAGTGTGAGCTGCTTGCCGGATCTCCACGAATCAGTACCTGTCGTTGCACCCGTGTCGGCACGGGCGAGCCATCGACGTCACCGTTCACATGCCTGGATCCGCGACCTGATCGGTGTGGGCTGGGTGCTGGCCGCGGCGGTCGCGGTGATGTTCCCGGCCCTGCACCACGGCCTCTCGCTCGGTGAGTACGACTGGCTCTCCAGTTATGGACTCCTCCTGCACCCCGGGGTACTGGTGCACAACGGATTCGGCGGGGACCAGATCAATGAGATGATCCCTTGGACCACGCTGGCCTGGACCCAGGTCCACCACGGCCAGCTGCCGTTGTGGAATCCCTACAGCGCGTTGGGGATGCCCTTGGCGTTCAACTGGCAGTCGGCGGTCTTCAGTCTTCCGAATCTGATCGGCTATCTCTTTCCGGTGCGGCTGATGTACACCGTCCAGGTGATGGCGACACTCTTCATCGCCGGCACCGGCGCATACTTCCTGGGACGAGTGTTGCGGCTCAGTGTCGTGGCCTGCGCCCTGGCCGGGACGGTGTTCGAGCTGAGTGGCCCCTTCTTCGTGTGGCTGGGGTGGCCGATCGCCTCCGTGCTCTCCTGGACCGGTTGGTTGTTCGCATTCGTCGTCCTCATCGTCCGCGGCCGGCACAAGATTCGGGATGTTGCCCTCTTCAGCGTGGCCTTCGCCTTTGCCGTCTACGCCGGTGAGCCCGACACGCTCATCCTCCTGGTCGGCGCGCTGACCGTCTTCGCCCTCGTGCTCCTCGCCATAGGGGCCAAGCAGGCCGGCGGGATCGGCCCGGTCGTCGAGCCGTTCCGCAACCTGGTCATCGCCCTCGTCGCCGGCTCCTTCCTCGGTGCCCCCCTCCTGCTCCCCGGGCTCCAGCTCATCTCCCGGTCGATCCGGAACACCAGTGGGAGCGGGCTCAATGCGCAGAGCGCGCTGTCGGTCAACTATCTGTTCCGCACGGCCTTCCCTTGGCTCATCGGTGCTCCGATCGTCCACGAGTACAAGTACATCGGCGTCATCGCCATCGTGTTGGCCCTCACCGGCGTCGTCTTCCGATTTCGTGTACCGGAGGTGGCCGCCCTGGCCGTCATGGTGGTCATCGCCGGCATCGTCGTCTTCGTGCCGGCTGCCATCTCCGTGATCAACGCCCTTCCCGGCCTCCATGCCGTACGGCTGCCCCGCGCCTTGAACTTCTTCACCTTCGGCGTGGCCATGCTGGCCGCCGTGGGCTTGCATGTCTTCCTCCGGTCACCCGGCAACAGATCGGTGATCAAGTTCATCGCCGCCGCCTTCGGAGTCGCCGGGCTGGCACTGGCCGTCTTCTGGGTGACCGACTGGCACCATCTCTCGATCCTTCAACACGGGATCCGGCAACGGGGCATCACCTGGCTCTCGGTGGGGGTGGTGGTCGGCCTGTCCGTCGTGGCGCTCGATGTGGTCGCCACCCACCGCCACTGGTCCCTCGGGCATGCAGGCACGTCCGAGGGCCCCGGCGAGTCAGCCCGCCGCTATGGACTGAGAGTGTGGACCGGAGCGGCGCTGCTCGGGGCCGAGACCATCTTTCTCATCGTGAGCGGCATGGGGTTATGGACGTCGAGTTCCACACCATTTACGCCCACACCCGCCTCGCTGGCGCTCAAGCGGGCCGTGGGGTCGGAACTGGTCGGACTGGGCACGCCACAATGCCTGTTCCCACCGGGGCTGGGCATCCCGGTCAACGACAACATCGTGTACGGGGTCCGTGAGCTGGCCGTGTACGACCCGATGGTCCCCCGCGACTATTACATCGCCTGGAAGGTGAGCACCGGCCAGCAGCCGGGCCAGCCGACGGTCTCCCACTTCTGCCCCGGCGTCACCTCGGCCACCATCGCCCGTGACTACGGTGTGAGCTTCGTCCTCGAACCACACGGGTCGACGGGGCCCATCGGTGGTGTGTACGACACCGAAATCGGTGGGGAGGGCCTCTACCGCATCCCCGGTGCCGCGTCGGCCACCCTGGTCCCACAGCCTCCCTCCGGCCGGTTGCCGTCGGACAGCGCCATCGGGGTGCCGGTGGCGGTCACCCACCCGAATCCGGCGTCATGGCGGATGACGACGGAGTCGAAGACCTCACAGGTCCTCCGCCTGCACCTGACCAACGTGCCCGGCTGGCATGCGACGATCGACGGCCGCCCGTTGACGCTCAAGCAGTACTCCCTCATCATGTTCCAAGCCCAGATCCCCCCGGGCCGGCACGTCATCGAGTTGAACTACTGGCCATCGGCGTTCACCGAGGGAATCGTCCTCGCCGTGCTCGCCGCCGTCGGCCTCGTGACGGCACCCCTCGTCGCCTACGCGCGGCGAGGCCGGCGCCGGGAGGGGCCCGGGCGGCGGGTTCCGGACACCACCAGCTAGACCATCGCTGTCTGGTCAGCCCGTACTCGTCAAATCTCGCACCGTCTTCTGGAAGTGTAGGAAGTGGTGCTCTTGTGTGTGCGTCCAGAATCCATTGGGCGCGATCGACAGACCCACGTTGGCAGCGACCCCAAACGCTCCGAGGGCGACCACGATGGCCACGGTTGCCATCCGGAACCTCCTCGATCGACGTTCGACCCTGCCCCACACCGCCACGACACCCACAGCACTGGCCAGGACGAGGAAGGGGAGGAAATCGGCCAGATACCGGTTGGTGATCGAACCGTACAGGAGCACGATGCCCGCGCCGGCGGCGGCCGCAACCAGGAGGAGGCGGATCATCGTCAGCACATCACCGGCGCGTCGTCTGAAGGCACTCACGACCCCGATGCAACTCAAGAGGAACAGCAATGGCATCGAGGTCGTCAGGCTGGAGGTTCGCTCAAGGAAATCGAACTTCACCCCTCCGAGGGCCCGTGCCGGTCCGGTGGGCAAGGTGATGAACGGGAACAGGTGGGTGAATCGCAGTCCTCCGGGCCCGAGGTAGGCGACGAGTGCACTCGGGAAATAGACGATGTCGAAATAGCGCCCTCCGTTGATCCGACTCTCGTGAAGATGGTGAAACGCCGCGTAGTCGTTGAGCGGGATGCTGAACAGGGTGCCGAACTTCAGCCAATTCACCGCGCCCCCGCTGGCCAGGCCGACAACGGCAACCGCCAGCATCGGAAGCCACCACCGGCGATGGTCCATCCCCCGCCGTCCCAGCGCGAACCAGATGGCCACCAGCACCGCCCCGAGCACGGTGGCGTAGCCACCGGTCACCCGCGTGAGGTTGGCGGCCACGATCAGCAGTCCGCACACGGTGACCCGTTGCCACGACGGGCGTTCCAGCACACCGAGCAGGGCCAGAAATCCGCCGAGTGACAACGCCACGCTCCAGGCCATGTCCTCCGAATAGGCATACGGCAACGATGCGAGGTAGACCAGGACGGACCCACACAGCACCGACGCCACGAGGACCCCGAGGATGAGCGCCTCGGATCGGCCGAGGAGGGCGCTCCCCCGCACCATGACCCGCACGCGCCAGACGAGCACCGACGTGACCAGCGCGGTCACCAGCCAGGCCACGAGCAGCGAGAGTGCGGTCAGTCTCCCGTCGAGGTGGTGGGTCGTGAGAAGGATCGGTATCCGCAGCAACGAGGGGAAGATTCCGAAGTAGGTAAAGGCGTGTCCGTCATGAATCCATGCCTCGACGGCAAGAGGGGCCTTTGGCACGTACAGATGACCGGCCAAGATGGCTCTCGCCTGCAGGTCGTAGAAGTTGCCTGCGTAACCGCTCTTGAAAACGGTTCGATAGAGACTCGGCCCGTCGTTCCACTCGACGAGGAGGACCCACAGGTACGGGATGGCCGAGATGACGACAGCGATCGATGCCACCAACGAAAAGCGGACACGATTGCGACTCGCCCCGTCCGGCGGGGACTCCGGCTCAGTTTCGCTGTCGGGGCCGATTGCGTCCATCGTTTCTGTCAGCATTCCAGTCGGGTAGTGGCGGCACCGTCCATGAGTCGATCGGTCTGTCGATCCCACCGGTGACTGCGGGCGACTCGGCACCTGGCCCGACGTTGGTCAACTCGAACTCGCGCTCGGAGGAGACCCCCCGCTACCTGCCGGTCGCCGAAAACCGGTCCACCTGCCTTCTGGCCATGGCGCGGATGGGTAACGGAACGTGGTCCTTGAGCCGCTTGCCGGGGGTGCCTGCGCCGACCGTGGCTCGGGAGGTCTTCTGGAAATCGTCCAGGCAGTAGCCCCCGCTCGGATAGGGAATGGCGGAGACCCCGGAGAAGTCGTAGAAGGTCGGCATCACGCCGAGGGGCATGAAATGGGCGATGAAGCTCTGGCGGGTGCACTCCGGGTCCTCGATCATGGCTCCTCCGTGCATGAGGTCGGCGTGCCAGATGAGGACATCGCCCTTGCGGGCCATGAAGTATTCGGTCTTCAGCCCCCGCTCGTCGCACATTTCGACGATACGGCCGAGGATCTTTCCGTACGCCTCCATGTCGCCGTTGTGCCCCTTGGTCACCCCGTGGTGCAGGAGCTCGGGAACGCGGTGGCTCCCGGGGATGAATTGGAACTCACCGGAGTGTGGTTCGACATCCTCGAGGGCCACCCACGACGCCGCCATGGCCATCGGCTCGGTGAGGGTCAGTGGACCCGTGTCGATGTGCAAGGGCTCCTGCGATCCCTTGCGCATGGACATCGACTGGAAGGCGACCGGCGGGCGGTCGTAGATCTGGGTGAGGAACCGGAGCACCGGCCCCGGGAAGATGATCTCCGCCGCCCGCGGGTAGTACCAGTGGAGGCAGCTCACCTTGGCCACCTTGTCGTAGAGCTCCCGCGACACCCGGTGCACGTTGCCCTGGTGGTATGCGCAGATGGTCGCCGGTGCCTCGTCCCAGGAATGCTCGAAAAAATCGAGATAGTCGTCGATGACCTCGTCGCCGACCGCCCGAGGGAGCACGACGAATCCCTGGTCGATGTAGTGAGCCAGAAGCTCGGCATCGGCATCGTCCACCACGCCGCGGGCCAGGCGATCGGCGAGCACCTCGTGGGCATCCCGGCGGTCGACCCACAGGCCGCCGAAGCGGCTGCGAAAGAGGGGGCGCTCGGGTTCACCGCCGACCGGAACTTCCAGCTTCATGAACCACCCCCCTCAGCCGTCCGAGGGCCGGACGATCGACCGGCCCGTCGGATCACTGTACTGCCTCACACCGAAGACGACGCCGACCGCCCGTGGCGCCGGTGCAGCTCCTGGTGCGCCCATGGCCCATGGCGAAGCTGACGCAGGGCGAAGGGCGAAGCTGGGCGGCGACGGCGGCCGGCTCGGCCGGGCGTCAGTCGCCCAGGAACCACCGTGACGTACGGGTGGCGTAGCCGGCCGCCGCGCTCGTCCGCATCGAGGTCGCCATCCGTCGCATCGTCCGGCGACGCTGTTCGAGTGTCGTGAGGATATAGATGCCCATCACGATCAGGGCTGAACCGATCAGAACCAGCGGTCGGACATCGGCACCGGTGAACGGGAGCTCAGCGACCGCCTTGGTGGTCGTCGTGGACACGTCCTGATTCCCGACCACGGCCGGTGGGCTGGAGGTCGAGGTGAACGGGAGCGAATTGGCGGTGGTGGTCGTGGTGGTCGTGGTCTTCGGATGCGACTTCGGCTTCGTCGTCGTCGTGCAGATGCACGGTCTGGTGGTCGTCGTCCTGGGAGGCGGCCGCAAGGTCGTGGTCGTGGTCGGAGGCGGCCGCAGGGTCGTGGTGGTCGTCGTATTGCACGACCCGTTCTTGATCATCTTCCTATGGCCGAACTGGTACAGCCACGGTGACGGACCGACGATGGCGTCGGCCTGGATGACCCCGCAGAAGTTTTTGGGATAGTGGACGGTCAGGATGCCCGAAGTACCCGTGGCCGTTCCCACCACCGTCTGGCTGGGAATGTCGGGCTCGTCGACGAAGAGCTGCCACTCGCAGTACGGCTCGGTCTTCGGGCACCACGCCCGCTCGGGCACGTCCATGGTGACCACTTTGTAGGAGTTCCAGAACTTGATGGTCGGGAAGTGACCGATCGGGGTCGAGGCCGAGGCCGTGCCCACGATCACGAATATCGAGCCAAGCGCGATAAGGACCGCGGCGGCAGCCGCCAGCCATCGATTGACTCTCCTACCCCGAGTCTGCATTCGCGCGGCCCTTAACTGACGACGTGCCCCAGCTCGACAACGCACTTCCGTCGCCTAGGGACCCATCGCTTGATCTCGTCCCAACCTCTGCATCCGCGGAGCGCCGCCAATCCCTTTGGCAGGACGCCGCCTTTGTCATGGTACACGCCGATCTGCGTCTCGGCCTGTCCGACAGCAGTGAGAAATGGGCTTGCTACTCTCAGCGGTCGCCTCAGACGGACACCGGTTGAAGGGCCCGGCCCGGGGATCGTTGGGGCCGGAGTCCTAGCCTTCGATACGGCCGAGGGTCGCTACCACCGCGTCGACGGCCTCGTCGACCGACGTGCGTGGTTCGATGACCAGATCGGGGGCATCGGGTACCTCGTACGGGTCGTCGACCCCTGTGAAAGAGCTGATGCTACCGCTCGTGACCCGGGCGTAGAGGCCCTTCGCGTCCCGGGTGGCGCACAGGTCCACCGAGGCCTCCATGTAGATCTCGGCAAACGGCAGCCCGACCCGGTGGTGGAGCTGGCGGGCCCAGCGACGGGACTCGGCATAGGGGCTGATGAGGGCGACGATGGCCACCAGGCCGGCGTCGGCGAAGAGGCGGGCCACCTCGGCAGTGCGGCGGGCGTTCTCCTGGCGGGCCTCGCGGGTGAAGCCGAGGTCCGCATTGAGCCCGGTGCGGAGGTTGTCCCCGTCGAGCAGATAGGCACCGCGCCCTTCGAGGATCAGCCGCTTCTCGACGGCCGCGGCCAGCGTGGACTTCCCCGAGCCGGACAGGCCGGTCATCCACAGCGTCGCCCCTCGAGACCGCAGGATCTCCGATCGTTCATCAGGAGCGACCTGTCCCTCGTGCCACGTCACATTCGAAGAGGTCATCGCCCGCTTCGCCTCAGTCGGGGCCGAGCAACATGCCGGCGGCCACGGTCACATTGCTGTCCTCGGCAGCCAGAATGAACGATCCCGTCTGCCGGTTGCGACGATAGCTGTCGTAGAAGAGCGGTTGGGTGACCCGCAGGCTCACCCTACCCACGTCGTTGAGGCCGAGAGTCGTTGCCGACTCGTCGCGGTGGAGCGAGTTCACATCGAGCCGGTAGTGGATGTCACGCACCACCGCTCGCACCCACCGGGTGGTGTGCTTGAGGGCGAAGAAATCCCCGGGAGCCACCGGCCGATCGGTCATCCAGCACACCATGGCGTCGAGGTCCTGACCGACGGTGGGCTGATTGTGCGGACGGCAGATCAGGTCGCCCCGGGAGACGTCGAGGTGGTCGCTGAGCCTGAGGGTCACCGACATGGGCGGGTACGCCTCGCCGATCTCCCCGTCGAAGGTGTCGATCGCGGCCACCGTGGTGGTGAGCCCGGAAGGAAGAACCATCACTTCGTCCCCGGGCTTGAACACCCCCCCGACCACCTGTCCCGAGTAGCCGCGGTAATCGGGCTGGCTGGTGGCCTGGGGCCGCACGACCCACTGGACGGGCAGCCGCGGGTCGATCATGTTGCGGTCGGAGGAGATGTAGACCTGTTCCAGATGGTGGAGCAGCGATGCACCCTCGTACCACGGCATGCTCGCCGAGCGCTGGACGACGTTGTCACCCTTGAGCGCCGAAATGGGGATGAAGCTCAGGTCGGCAACATCGAGCCGGCTGGCGAAGGCGGTGAACTCCTCGCGTATCGAGTTGAACACCTCCTGGTCGTATCCGACCAGGTCCATCTTGTTGACGCACAACAGCAGGTGAGGCACCCGTAGCAATGAGGCCAGGAACGCGTGCCGGCGGGTCTGCTCGACGATCCCTTTGCGGGCATCGACCAACACCACGGTGAGATCGGCCGTGGAGTTCCCCGTGACCATGTTCCGGGTGTATTGGATGTGACCGGGAGTGTCGGCGATGATGAACTTGCGTGCCGGGGTGGCGAAGTACCGGTAGGCGACGTCGATGGTGATCCCCTGCTCGCGTTCGGCGCGCAGGCCGTCCGTCAGCAAGGCCAGGTCGGTGTACTCATCACCGCGCTGACGGCTCACCCGCTCGACGGACTCGAGCTGGTCCTCGAAGATGGCCTTGGAGTCATAGAGCATCCGCCCGATGAGCGTGCTCTTCCCGTCGTCCACCGAGCCGGCTGTGGCCAGGCGCAGCAACTCCATCAGAAGTAGCCCTCCCGCTTGCGATCCTCCATGGCCGCTTCGCTCACCCGGTCGTCCGCTCGGGTGGCGCCGCGCTCGGTCAGTCGCGACGCCGCCACCTCGATGACGATCTCGTCGGCCGACACCGCCGAGGACTCCACCGCGCCGGTGCAGGTCATGTCGCCCACGGTGCGGTAACGAACCGTGGCCTCGAAGACCTCTTCGTCCTCCTTCGGCGTCACGTGCGGACCCACGGCCAGGAGCATCCCGTCACGGCGGAACACCTCCCGACGATGGGAGTAGTAGATGGACGGAAGATCGATCTTCTCATCGGCCACGTACTGCCAGATATCGAGCTCCGTCCAGTCCGAGAGGGGGAACACCCGGATGTGCTCGCCGGCCCGGTGGCGTCCGTTGAACAACGACCACAGCTCCGGCCGCTGGTTTTTCGGGTCCCACTGACCGAATTCGTCCCGGAACGAGAAGACCCGTTCCTTGGCCCTCGCCTTTTCCTCGTCCCTCCGGGCACCCCCGAAGACCGCATCGAAGCGGTGCTCGGCGATCGCGTCCAGGAGGGTCCTCGTCTGGAGCCGGTTCCGTGACGGATCGGGGCCCGCCTCCTCGCTCACCCGGCCCGTATCGATGGATTCCTGCACGGACGCCACCATGAGGGTGGCGCCCAGCTCCCTGACCGAGCGGTCGCGGAATTCCAGCACTTCGGGAAAGTTGTGGCCGGTGTCGACATGCATCACCGGGAATGGTATCCGACCAGGCCAGAAGGCCTTTTGGGCCAGCCTGAGCATGACCACCGAGTCCTTGCCGCCGGAAAAGAGCAGCACCGGACGTTCGAACTCGGCCGCCACCTCCCGGATGATGTGGATGGACTGCGCTTCGATGTTCTGGAGCTGAGACAGCCGGTACTGACCCGAACCGCCTGCGCCCCAACCCCGATCCATAACCTGCCAATCTAGTCGATCACCCACGAATAGGTACAGGTCCGCCCGTACGCAGGCACAGGCCGTAGACTCGAAACGACGTGTGGCGACGGGCCGCGCATGATCCTGGCCTGCGTGGCGGGGTCACGGGAGACGACCATGGGCCCCAACGAAGAAGGACGCCGGACGCCCCCACCGGGTGCCGGGACCCGCTCCTCCCCCGGTCCCCAGGCCTCCCCCGGTTCGCACGCTCCACCGGCCGGCCCGACCCCACCGGTGGAGGTACGGAGGGGCACCGACGCCGATGCCCCTGTTTCAGCCGCCCTGCATGCCGGGCAGATATCGCAGGGCTTCCTGTCCGCACTGGGTCCGGGTTTCCTCCGTCGCCTCTATCGACGCATCGGCCGGTCGCCGGAGTCCTTCCTGCTCGTGGCGGCGAGCCAGGGAGCGACCGTGGGCTTCGTGGCCGGCTCGACCAACGTGGCCGGCTTGTACCGCAGCTTCCTCCTCCATGACGGGATCCCCGCCGGCCTCCAGGCTGCCGGGTCGCTGATCACCGGATGGCGGCGGGTGCTCGACACCCTGGGCCATGCCAGCGCCGGGGGGACCGGGTCCGGACGTGGGCCGGAGCTGCTGGCCATCGCCGTCGATCCGGCGTGGCAGGGTCATGGTGTCGGCCGGTTGCTGGTGAGGTCGTTCCTCGACGAAGTAAGCGACCGCGGGGGCGACGCGGCCCACGTGGTGGTGGGAGCGGGCAATCGGAGTGCCGTGTCCCTCTACGAGCGGGCCGGGTTCGTGACCGTCCAGCGCTTCGAGCTCCACGCCGGTACCGAGTCGCTGCTCATGCAGTGGGACCGCCCTCCCGGGTCACCGGTTCCTGACGATGCCCTTCCGTCATGAGCGGCCCGCTGATCGGCGCCATCGCTCTGGTCGTGACCCTCGGGGCCACGCCCTTGGCCATGGTGACGGCCAGACGGATGGGAATCGTGGACCGGCCCGGGGCCCTCAAGCCCCAGACGGATCCCGTCCCCTATCTGGGCGGGGTGGCGGTGTTGGCCGGCACCGCCGTCGGAGCGGCGGTCGGGAGACCGACGGTTGTGGTGCCCCTGGCGGCCGCGGTCTGTCTGGGGACCGCCGACGACCGGTTCGACCTCCCGGCGTCAGGACGCCTGGTCGGACAGCTCCTCATCGGCGTCGCCGTGGTGGTGACCTGTCCGGTCCACCTGCCCGCAGCCCTCGCCGCGTTGGTGCTGCCGGTCGTCACCGTCGTCGTCATCAACGGGATGAACCTGATCGACGGGCTCGACATGCTGGCCGCCGGCGTGGCTGCGGTTGCCGCCGGAGGGTTCGCCGTCATCCTCCACGGTTCCGGTCGGCAGCTCGCCATCGCGCTGGGTGCGTCCCTGGTCGGGTTCCTCGTCTACAACCGGCCACCGGCCCGGATCTACCTGGGCGACGGGGGCTCCTACCTGTTGGGCACGGCGCTCACCGTGCTCCTGGCCGAGTCGTGGGCCCCGGGCCGTGCGGTGCCGGTGGGGACGGCGGCCCTGGTCATCGTGGCCATACCGGTGGGCGAGGTGGCCTTCGCCGCCGTTCGGAGGCTCCGCGGTCACTCCTCGCTGATGGCCGGCGATCGTGGCCATCCCTACGATCGGCTGGTGGACCGGGGATGGGCCCGCCCGTTGGCCAGTGCGGCCTACATCGGGATGGAGGCGGTACTGACCGGGGCCGCGCTGGTGGCCGTGCACCTGGGATCGATGGCCGCGGCCGTCACGGTCGACGCGTTCGGGGCCGTCCTGCTCGTAGCATCGGCCATGGCCACCGGTGCCCTCACCCCCGATCAGGAGAGCCGCGCGTGACCAGGATCTACCTGTCCCCGCCCGAGGTCGGGCCGGAAGAGCGGCGGATGCTTCTCGACGCCCTGGATTCCAATTGGATCGCGCCGGTGGGACCCGATATCGACGCCTTCGAGCGGGAGCTCGCCGACCGGGTCGGGGTGGCGCACGCCGTGGCCCTCTCCAGCGGGACCGCCGCGCTCCACCTCGGGCTGCAGCTCGTCGGTGTCGGCGCCGGCGACGACGTGCTCGTCCCGTCCTTCACCTTCGTTGCCACCGCGGCCACCGTGAAATACCTCGGCGCCACTCCGATCTTCGTCGACTGCTCGTCGTCGAATTGGGCCATGGACCCGGAACTGGTGGCGCAGGAACTGTCCGCCCGGGCCCGCCGGAACCAGCTCCCTGCCGCCCTCGTGACCGTGGACCTCTACGGCCAGACTGCCGACTACGACGTGCTGACCGAACTGTGCGACACCTACGGCATCCCGCTGATCGAGGACGCCGCCGAGGCACTGGGCGCCACCAACGGCGACCGGGCGGCCGGATCGTTCGGCCGCGCCGGCGTCTTCTCGTTCAACGGGAACAAGATCATCACCACCAGCGGTGGCGGCATGCTGGTATCCGACTCCGCCGAGCTGGTCGACCGGGCCCGGTTCCTCGCCACACAGGCCCGGGACCCCTTCCCGCACTACGAGCATTCGGTACTCGGTTACAACTACAGGCTCAGCAACCTCCTGGCCGCCTTGGGACGAGCGCAACTACGTGGTCTCGACAGCCGCATCGCGCGCCGCCGCGCCATCAACGGGTCCTACCGCGCCGCACTCGTCGACGTGCCCGGCATCCAACTGATGCCTGTCGCCGACTATGGCGAGCCGAACTGGTGGCTCACCTGCATTCTCGTCGATCCCGATCGATTCGGTGCCGACCGCGAACAGATCCGGCTGGCCCTCGAATCGGTCGACATCGAGTCGCGGCCGACATGGAAACCGCTCCATCTCCAGCCGGTGTTCGCTGACGTGCCCACGGTCGGAGGAGATGTCTGCGCCCACATCTTCGAGCACGGACTCTGCCTGCCGACCGGATCCGCCCTCTCCGAGGGCGATGTGGGCCGGGTGGTCGAAACGATCCTCACCCTGCGCCGGTGAACGATCCTGCGCCGGTGACCGATCCTGCGCCGGTGACCGATCACCCCGCGATCGATCACGCTGCGAACCGCATCGGAGCATGGGGCCCGTCCCGATCAACCCATCCCCCGCTGATTGTACCGAAGCCCGAACATCGTGACTGATGGGTGGAGCGCTCCCGTAATGGACGAGGACGGAAACACTCTCGTCGGATCCGGCTCCGACGAACAGCCCTCCTCCAAGCGGGTCGTCAGAACGACATTGGCCGCCTCGTTCGACGGGCGACGCAACAGTCTGAACTTTCTTCGCCTGGTGCTGGCTCTCACCGTCGTCTGCTCCCACGCCCTCACCCTCGGGGGAACAGGACGTCATGCCAGCATCACCGCGGAGGACGTCCTCAACACCACGCCGGGAACCGTCGCCGTCTACGGCTTCTTCGGCATCAGCGGATTCCTCATCGCCCGGAGCGCCACCCGGAACCACCTCGGGCGGTTTCTCTGGCAGCGCTTTCTGCGTATCTTCCCCGGCTACTGGGTGTGCCTCATCGTGACCGCCTTCGTCATCGGGGTCATCGCCTGGTACCACCCCGGGCAGGCCTACCGGCCTCGCTGCGGACTCTCGTGCTACCTCGACAGCTCGACCGGTCCGTTCCAGTACCTCTACCACAACGCTCTCCTGCGGGTGAACCAGGCATCGATCGCCCACACCCCACGGAAGGTGGCGCTCGTCCACAACTGGAACGTCTCGTTGTGGACGCTCGAATACGAGTTCGCCTGCTATCTGATCGTCGGGATCTTCGCCGTCGTCGGCCTTCTACGGCGCCGAGCGCTCCTGTTGGTCCTGACCGGCGCACTTTGGCTCTGCGCCGCCTACGTCACCTTCACGAAGTACGACGTGACGAGTCTCGACGCAACCAAGTTGTTGGGGCTACTCCCGCTGTTCCTCACCGGCTCGCTCGTCTATCTGTACTGGGACAAGATCCCGGACTCGGGGTACAT
>JBEKIU010000109.1:0-16917 GCA_050011635.1 Acidimicrobiales bacterium | reverse complement strand
TGACGACCGGCTCGACCGATGCGCTGGCGTCGCCGGCGTTACGCTGCGACTGCCGGGCCGGTCGAGCCGGGTTCCGCCACCCAGCTCCCGGCCCGGCCTCGCTGCCACGTCTGACGACGCTTGACCAGTCCATCGCACAGTGGACCCGATGGACCCGCACCGACCGGGCACCGTCTCCGCCCCGAGCGCGAATGAAGGGCAACTACTGTTGCCGGTGGCGTCCTCTTCTCCGTTTGGGTCCTTGCCCCCCTGGTCCGGGGAGTGGCCCGCCCGACTGTCGGTCTCCGGTCGGGGTGCGGTCAGGGTCGGGCGTGGGTGAGGGCAGGGTCGGACGCCGGACGCTGGCCCGGGCCACGGGAGGATCGAGTGGGTAGCGACGAGCCGAAGGTGACGACGCCGATCGAATATGTGATCATCACGCCAACGACGCCGGGCGTCGACTATCAACAGGTGTGCACTGTGGCCGGTCTGTACCCCGTTGAAAACGGCTGGGGATTCCTACATTGTGTCGACTCCTACGGGCAACGGGTCACCCGGGTCACGGACGATGTCCCGTACCTTCAGGCGTTGGTCGATGCCATCGGATCCGATGCTCTGAAAGGCCTGGAGATCCCGCCGGAGAAGTTCCCCCTCTCCCGAGTTGGTTGGACTGATGATTGGATCGAGGGGAACAGCCCGTTTCAACAGGACGGCACGGTGCCCTGTTGGTGTGGTTCGGGAAGGAGGTACAAGCGATGCCACGGCCGAGAGGCTCCGGGTTGACCCGGCACCTTCTCAGAGGCTTCGGGCTGTAGAGCGGTGCCCGGCCCAACGTGGCCGGTGACGCGACAGACCCCCGGCAAGAAAGGGCAAGGCCCGGGGGTCCGTCGAGAGCCGAACAGGACCCCGAACGTCCCTGCCCATGCCCCCCACCAGCATGTTGCAATTCGGTAACCGGACGCCATCGTCAATATTGGTAAATCCCGGAGATCGGGCGGCGGCCGGCGCCCAGGCGGCAGAATCAGAACACTGCCACGCCGGGGTGGGCAGCCCGACGTGACGCTCCCGGCCGGGTCGCCGTTTCGAGACATGCCGCCCCTTTTGATAGAACACACACATGGAGCTCGGGCAGTCGATTCCTTCACCCTCAGCCCATACGTCGGAAGGTGGCGTACTCCTCGGCAGTGATGAGGCGCCGCAGCGCCTTGTGGTGTTCGAGGATCCACAGTGCCCGTACTGCCGTCACTTCGAGGAGGTTTCCGGTGAGTTGCTGCGGAGTGCGCGACGGGCGGGCGACGTGGCCATCGAGTACCGGATGCGTTGTTTCCTCGGCATCGAGTCGGTGCGTGCGGACAATGCCCTCGCGCTTGCCGCGGAGGCAGACCGATTCGACGAGCTGCGGAGGGAATTGTTCGAGGCGCAGCCGGAGGAGGGAACGGGAGGCTTCACCACTGCGGATCTGTTGACCCTTGGTCGGCGGGCGGGTCTGACCGGTGCTGGGTACTCCTCCGGCGTCGAGGAAGGCCGATACGAGGCGTGGGTCCTCAGAACCGAAGAGGTATTCCAGAGGCAGGATCCCCAGGGTACTCCGGCCGCCTGGCTCGACGGTCAAGCCGTCGACGGGCGTGTGTTGACCGACAGGCGACGGCTCGGTGCCCTCGTCGGCTTGTGAAATGTCAGATCCGAGGTGGACCACAGTGCGCCTGTCGTGGAAACCGATGACCCTTCGAGCAGTCGGAAGAGTTGACATCCCGGGCGTCCAAGCAGTGGCATCGGCGTGACCGCCAACCGTCAACCTCGACAGACGAGGGAGGAACTGCGGGCACTCCTGCTCGAGACGGGCCGGACGATCCTACGCGAGCAGGGGCTGAGCTCCGGAGCCGAGGCCCTCACCTTCAAGACCGTGTTCGATCGGGTGGAACAGGAGGCCGCCATCCGGGTCACCAACGGATCGGTCATTGGCAGGGTGTGGGAGAACCAGGCCGAGTTCCAGGCCGACGTTCTGGCGACCATCGCGCACGACGACCACCACGAACAGATTGACCTTGGCCTGGGGGCCGCCAGGTCGATGTTGAACGACGTCGACCTGAGCACGCCCGCATCTCGTCAGGACGCGCTGCGTGAAGTATGCCGGCTGGTGGGTGAGCTCAATGCGCAGGTGGTGCGCAACTCGAGAGATTGGCCGTTGTGGGTCGGCGTGTGGGCCCTGGCCGCTTCCGGCCAACCGCTCGACTGCCACAAGAAGATCGAGTCGGCTCTGCTCGCCGGGTTCGAAGGCTTCACCGAGCGGATCGTGGATGCCTATGCGGCGATGGCCGATTATCTCGGGTTCCGACCCCGAAGCCCGTTCACGCTGCTGCAATTCGCCATCGCCGCAGACTCACTGGGCCAGGGATACGGGTTGCGCGATCGGATCGATGGTTCCATCGTGGACTCCATCGCCCTACCGACAGGCCCCGGCGGCGTGACCCAGCAGTGGACCCTGCTCGCAGTCGCTTTCGAGGGCCTCGTGCAGCGGTTCTTCGAGATCGACCCCGACTGGGAACCCGACAGAGGCCGACACATGGGTTGCCGGGGCTGACGCAACGGGCGCCACCCCCTATCGGGCGACCGCGTCGCTCCGGTGGGGAAGCACCCAACCCGGGCGCGGGAAGTGGCAGGTGTATCCGTTCGGGTAATTCTGGAGGTAATCCTGGTGTTCAGGCTCCGCCTCCCAAAACGGACCCGCCGGCGTCACTTCGGTGACGACCTTGCCCGGCCACAGTCCAGACGCCTCGACGTCGGCGATCGTGTCCTCCGCCACCCGGCGCTGTTCGTCGTCGAGATAGAAGATGGCCGACCGGTAGCTCGTCCCGACATCGTTCCCCTGGCGGTTCAATGTCGTCGGGTCATGGACCTGGAAGAAGAACTCGAGCAACTCGCGGTAGGAGATCTGTTCGGGATCGAAGGTTATCTCGATCGCCTCGGCGTGGGTCCCGTGATTTCTGTACGTGGCGTTGGCAACGTCGCCACCGGTATACCCCACCCGTGTCGAGAGAACCCCCGGCCGTTTGCGGATGAGATCCTGCATTCCCCAGAAACACCCTCCGGCCAGGATGGCCTTGCTCGTGGTGTCGCTCATTGTCCTACGTCCTTCCGTGTCCAAAGTTGATCGAAAACAGTCCGATACTCGCCATAGCCCTCCGACTCGAGGTCCTCGTACGGGACGAACCGAAGGGCGGCCGAGTTGATGCAGTAGCGCAGGCCGCCGTCTTCGACCGGCCCGTCGTTGAAGACGTGACCGAGGTGGCTGTCACCGTGGGCCGAGCGCACTTCGGTCCTGACCACTCCGTGGCTGCGGTCCTCGTTCTCCACGATGTTCCGAGGCTCGACGGGCACGGTGAAACTCGGCCATCCGCATCCGCTGTCGAATTTCTGCGCGGAGGCGAAGAGAGGCTCGCCCGACACCACGTCCACGTACAATCCCGCATCCTTCTGGTCCCAGAATTCGTTGTCGAATGCCGGCTCGGTGGCCCCTTCTTGTGTGACCTGGTACTGCCGGCGGCTGAGCTGGGACACCGTCCCTGGGTCCTTGCGGTAACGATCTGTCATAGACCCTCCTTGGTTGCCGACCGTCGCTCACCTCCCCCGGGGTACAACGCCTTACCCCCCTGCCGCATTTCCGCACAAGACCGAAACCCGGACCGGGGGTCGTCGAGCCGGCCGGGTGGACGTCCGAGCCCGAGAGTCTGGATCGATCCGGGGGCAATCCCTGTTGCATGCAATCCCGGTTGACACTACGGTACCCCCAGGTGCCGGTCGCCCGTGTCCGTCGAGAAAGGCTCCGCCGCCCTACTCCGGACACGGCGATCGGCCCACCGGTCTTCGCAATCCGGATCCGTCATGTGTGCCGGTGCATGGCCGGCACCCCAATCCATTCGGAAGCCGCTCTCCGCAAGGCGGAGGCCGGTCCAGTGGTGCCTCCACCAGATCGGCCATGACTACGCTGACAAGTCCACCACCGTTCCGATCGCAGCCCGAGGAGAAGGCGTTGTCCGGTCTCGAAGACGATCCATTCGCCATTGCCCCTGTGCTTGGCGTATTGGACGACAAGGATCGGCGCTATCTGACTGAGCGGAGCCGGCGCAGGACCATCGACAAGGGGCAGATACTCTTCATCGAAGGGGATGTCTCGGATTCCGTCGTCGTCCTCATTGCCGGTCACATGAAAGTCCTCGTCCACTCGAAGGACGGGGGGGAATTCATCGTCAACACGGTGGCTCCCGGAGAGACCATCGGTGAGGTCGGCGTCCTTTCGCACAGTCCTCGCTCGGCCACGGTCCAGGCGACCGAGGCGAGCGTGGTGGTCTCGCTGCCCGGGTCGGTGATCATCGATCTGATCCGCCAGCGACCCGAGCTCGCCATCGCCTTGCTGGAGCGTCTCTCGGATATGGTGCGCCGGATCACAGGGGTGGCGACAGAGCTCGTGTTCCTGGACCTGAAACAGCGAGTGGCCAGGTTTCTCCTGCTGCGCGCATCGGCGGATCCACCGACTGGACGACCGGTCCTGACCCAGTCCGAGGTGGCCGCCAGTATCGGTGCCAGCCGCCAACGGGTGAACGCATGCCTGCGGGAATTCGAGAAGCTCGGGTGGATCAGCCTGGCATCGAGGCGCCTCCGGGTACTCGACCCCGAAGCCCTCGCCTCGGTGGTCAACCTCTGAGCGGCTCGCCGAGGCGAAGAGGGCCACCAGGCGACGGCCGGACCTGTGGGAGAGGATCCGCCTCCTCACCCACCGGCCCGGCCCCTTGCCGTCGAGCTGAGTTCCGCCACCACTTCAGATTGTGATGCCGTAGGAGTCAGAAAACTGTCTCCTCCGAGACAATTGACGAAAATTCTTCCCCAGCTGCGCCATGCGGTTGCCCTGGTGTCACCATGAACCTTGTCGAATCGTGAGCGTTGTCACATCAGTGACAGACGTCCGCACGCCAGCCGTTCATACTTCGTGGTGGTGGCGACCTCGGGGTGCCAGCCGATGGATTGCGAAGGACAGCAATCGCGCCGAGGTCGTGTACTCCTCCACTGACGACAGGAGACGGGTCCAGGATGCCATACCACTCGCGTACCTCCGTACCGCCGGCGCTGTTCCGGGGATTGAATCTTTTCTCGAATTGCACCAGAGCCGAGCTCAGCCGTATCCGGTCGCTGACCACCGTGGTGGAAGTGCCGCAGGGGAGGGTTCTGATCGAAGAGGGTCGGCCGGGCAATGAGTTCTTCGTCATCGTCGATGGCAGAGCAACGATCTCCCGAGCCGGACTCCGGCTGGCCGACCTGGAGTCGGGTTCCTCTTTTGGCGAACTCGCCTTGCTCGAGACAAACGGGTACCGGACGGCGACCGTCATCGCCGAGACGGACTTGACCCTTCTGGTCTTCTCCCGGGCCGAATTCAACTCGCTCTACGAATCCGCACCGACGCTCGGGCGCAAGATGCTGGCCGAAATGGGAGGTCGTCTCCGCCGGACGACCGCCCTCCTCGACGGCGAGCCGCCGTCCGGCTCCTCCCTCGGCGCCGAGGGCGCCGAGAGCGTCGGTGCCACTCGGCCCTGACCGCCCCGGCCACTTCGGCATCCACCGGGCCGTGAACGGCTCCGGATGCCGCGGTGGTTCCCCTCCCCGTCATTTCGCGCCGGTTGATGTCCCGGCCCCCGTGGCGCACGCCTGGCGCAGAGCCGGCCCGGCTACCGATCCTCGACTGTAACTGTCGGTTGGCCTGGACTAACGTGGCAAGCGACAGCTGCATCACGACCGAGACAGAGGAAGAGTGGCATGGGTTCGGCGGGCGGGTCACAGAGCGCGTGCATCGCGGCAGATGTCATCGTTGAGGGCGCGCCCGCGGTGTGGATATTCACCGAGTTCGAGACGGAGGAGTCGCTCTCCGATCTGAGCGAGTGGCTGAAGCCCGACAACTGGCCGACGTGGGGCGGGTCCATGTTCAAGGAGATGAGACCCACCGGGCGGGTCGTCGACGTACCGTCACTCTCCGGCGAGGTGCAATCGCACGCCAACTACCTCGAGGTCGTGGAGATTGGTGGTCAGGAGCTCGAGACCGTGCTCCACTGTGACATCAAGACCACCCAGAAGTGGGCGGCGATGAGCTACGACCTGGACCACAGCGTGGGCGACATGTTGCAAGTGGACCGTGGTTACCTCATGGCGCTCGATGTTGCCGGTCGGCGGCAGGTGAAGGCTCTCAAGGTCGTCGGGTTCACCGACACCCTCCTCAACACGGTGGCCACCACCGTCTGTCCCGAATGGGGAATCTGGGTACGCCGTGCCGTCTCGGTGGCCGCGACGCAGGCTGCCGGTGGATCTGTCGACCCCACGCCCGGCGCGGTGGGCGACTCCGATCCGTCCCTGTCGGATCCCGACGCCGACGGGTCCGCCGCGTTCACCGGCGGCTTCGCCGAGCAATGGGTCAGCACGGTGACCGATATGGCGCAGTTCTACGGTGAGTACGCAACCGATGTGGGGACTCGACTGTGGTCGGGTACGTACGGCCAGACGGATGCCGCCCACGACAGCAGCCGATTGTTCCTCAGACTGGCTCGTGACTGGTCCCGAGCCTGGCAGGCAGGAATGGAGGCCACCGCGAACTGGGCTGACGCCGATGTGGAGCCGACGGCCGGTGGCGCTGCCTCCGCGGGGAAGAATCGACCGACGGTCGAGCACACAAGCCTGCTCGTTCCCTCGCAATCGCAGCCGACCGCGGTCTCGATCACCGATCTGGGGCGCGTCGGGGTCAGGTCGGCCACCATCAAGGCGTCCGACATCACCATCACTCCCGCCACGGTGGACGCCGGCGACAGTCCCGAGCACGTCACGGTGCAGGTTGACACCACCAACGTGCCCTGCGGGCTCTATGAGGGCGAGTTGATCGTCGGAATCTCGGGGATGGACCGGGTGCCGGCCTTGTTCTACGTGACCAAAGCACGACCGGACGAGTAGACGAGCCCAGTGGAGGATGGCGACGGGCTCGGCGCGAGCACAGCGGAGGACCGTTTGGCTCGGCTCATCACCCGGCTGTTGGCGGGCATGGACGCCGCGGCCGCCGGGGGAGCGTGGGACCGCGTCACCGAGATGGCCGAGGACGTGCTGGCCGTGGACCCCGGCAACCGACGTGCCGCCGCGCTGCTCGAGCGGGCACAGGTGGAACAGCCCCTTCCCGAGGGGCAACGTGCCTTTGTCAGCTTGATCTTCTCCGACATCGTGCGATCGACCAATCTGGCCGAGAAGTCGGAGCCGGAGATCGTCCGCGGCGTGTTCAACCTCTACCGGGAGGCTGCGACCGAGGCCATACACGATCTGGACGGACGGATACTTCAGTTTCAGGGTGACGGCGTGGTGGCGTGCTTCGGGTATCCCAACGTCCACGAAGATGACGCCCGGCGAGCGGTCATGGCCGGTCTGGGACTGGTCGAGCGTATGGCAGAGGGTCGTACCGAGTTGCGTCGCCGGTACGGCATCGACACGGAGATCCGTGTGGGGGTCCACTCAGGCACTGTCGTCGTCACCGGACTGGCGTCGGGTGCCGTCGACGCCTCGGACATCGTCGGCGCGGCCGCCAATCTGACCGCCCGCCTGCAGTCGCAGGCGGAGCCAGGGACGGTTGTCATCAGCAGTGCGACGAAGCACCTGGTCGAGGCGCACTTCGACCTGGTGTCCCTCGGGATGCGCTCCCTGACGGGGTTCTCCCGTCCGGTCGAGGTGTTCCACGTGCTCCGACCGAGCCACGGCGGTTCCCGACCCGACCCCGGGCACTGGCAGGCCGTCCCGCTGGTCGGCCGCGTGGAGCAGAGCCGCGAGCTGCAGCGGGCCTGGAACGACCTGCTGGAGGCGGCTTCGTGCGGGCAACCACCCGAGCAGGTTGCCGCCGTCATTCGCGGACCGGCCGGCATCGGGAAGTCACGCCTGGCCGCCGACCTCCTGGAACGGGTTCGTGCCGAGGGCCATGCGGTCATGGAGGCGAGCTGCTCTCCGTACCACACCAATGTGGCCCTGTGGCCGATCGGGCGGATGATCGAGCAGCTCGTCCGCCTCTACCCCGGACAGCCCGCAGAAGAGCGACTGGCCGAGGTGATCGATCGGCTGGAAGCCGCCGACCTCGACCCCTTCGAAGTCGTCCCCCTGCTGGCACCCCTCCTGGCACTCGAGGTCGACGACCGGTGGTCACCGCCGGAACTCGACGCCGCCGCCCTCCGGGCCAAGACACTCACGGCGCTGGTGGACTGGCTGGCCCATATCGCCCGGGCCACGCCCAGCCTGCTTCTCGTCGAGGACCTCCACTGGGCAGATCCGACCACCGTCGACCTCCTCGGCCTGATGATCGGGGAGGAGGCGCCCGGGGTGATGATCCTCGTCACCAGCCGCCAACCGGTGGCGGCGGACTGGTCGGCGCACGCGCTGGACATCGAGCTCGGGCCGCTTGGGGCAGAGGAGGCGGCCACACTGGTTGCCGCCATGGCGTCGGATGCTGAGCTCGATCCGGCCCAGTGCCGGCTCATCACCGAGCGCGGCGCCGGGGTCCCGCTCTTCCTCCAGGAGCTGGCTCGGAGCGCCCTGGCGGCCACCCCCGGCGAGGTACTGCCCCCGCGGCTCCACGAACTGCTCACCGCGCGCCTGCGGGCTCCGGGACTCGACCTGCGGGTGGCGCAGCTGGCCGCGACCCTCGGAGCGGTGTTCGACGAGAGCCGCCTCTCCCAGCTCGCCGGGGCTCCGGTCAAGGGGGCACTCGCCCAGCTCGAGGAGGCAGCCATCATCGAGACCGTGGGTGACGCCCGCCGGGCCGCGTACCGGTTCCGCCACGTCCTGATGCGTGATGCAGCCTATGAAACCCAAGTGTTGGAGTCCCGCCGCTCCACCCACAACCGGATCGCAGAGCTTCTGCAGGCCGAGGCCAGCTCGCCCGGGGACCTGGCCGTCGTGGCCCAGCACCACGACCTGGCCGGCGATCTGGCCCGGGCCATCCCCGCGCACATCGCTGCGGCCCAGGCGGCACAGGGGGCGGCCAGCCACTCCGAGGCTTGGCGGCTGCTCGATCGGACCCTCGAGTTGTTGGAGTCACTGCCCGAGGACGACGAGCGGGACCTGACCGAGCTCATGGTCCGGATGCTCAGGACGATCAGCGTGAGCTCCCTGTTCGGCTACGGCTACCCGGACGTCTTCGAGGACTTCCAGCTCGCCGACCAGATCTGTCGCCGCCTGACGGACCGCACCGAGATCATGCCCGCGCAGGTCGGGATCTGGAGCTACATGCTGGTGCGCGGGGAGGTCGACGCGGCCGGCACCGTGCTCGAGCCGCTGACGAGCTTGCTCGACGCCCCCGAGACAGCCTGGTTCACTCCCGAGATCAAGTCGTGCCTTGGCTACAATGCCTTCTACCAGGGAAGGCTCGACGAAGCCCGTCGCTGGCTCGAAGAGGCATGGGCCGGGTATGCGGCTCGGTCGACCGAGGCCACCGCGTCTCCGTTCTGGCCCCTGCCGCACGACCCCGTGCCGGTGACCGCGGTGGCCCTCGCCTGCGTCCTCGGCCTCCAGGGGAACACCTCCGAGAGCCTGGAATGGGAGCAGAGGGCTCTCGCCGCCGCCGAGCAACTCGGATTCCCCTTCGGCCCCTTCAGCTCGGCCTTCATCCTCACCTATCTGGCCTGGCTCAGGATGATCACCGGCGATGCCGCCGGGGCCCGCGAATTCGGCCGGAGGACGCTGGATATCGCCGAGCAGTGCCGGTTCGACTACTTCTCGGTCATCGCTCGGCAGTACGTCCTGGTGCCGGAGCCGGATCTTCCGGGGGACGCCGACGAGCTCGAGCGGTGCGAGGCCGGGATGGACCTCATCGGGCATGGCGCGTTCCGTCCCGCCTTCCTCGGCATCGTCGCACGAAGCCATTCCTATGGCGGGAATCTGGACGGCGCACTCGAGCGGGTGGGCGACGCGCTTCTCGGGGTCCAGAAGTCAGGCGAATGGGTTCACCAACCGGACCTGTTGCGCCTGCGCGCCGGGATCATCTCGATCGCCCACCCGGAGAGGATGGATGAGGTGGTCGCCGATCTGCGGGCCGCCGTCGAGATCGGCCTGGCCCAGGGATCCCTCGTCCTGGCCCTGCGAGCTGCCAACGATCTGGCCCGGCTGACGGACGATGTGCGGAGCCCGGACTGGCGGGAGCTCCTCTTGTCGGTGGTCGATCGGTACCCGGCGAGCTCCTCCAGTGCCGAGCTCGCCGACGCGCGGGCCATCCTCGGAGCCTGACGTGGGATCCCCGGGGCGAAGATCCGTCGCCGTGCTCGGCGGTGGAATGGGGGCGTTGGTTACGGCCTTCGAGCTGTCCGAGGGGCACTGGGCCGATCGGTTCGACCGCATCACCGTCTACCAGCGTGGTTGGCGGCTCGGTGGCAAGGGAGCCAGCAGCCGGGGCATCCACGGGCGCATCGAGGAACACGGTCTTCACGTGCTGCTCGGCTACTACGACCACACCTTCGACGTGATGCGCCGGTGTTACGAGGAGCTCGACCGGACCCATTCCGATCCACGATGCCCGATCACTTCGTGGGAGGACTCCGTGGCACCGTCGAACCTGGCCGGGGTCATGGACCCAGCCGGCGAGGGTTGGGATCCGTGGGTGGCGACCTTCAGTGCCACGTCGGGACGCCCCGGCGGTCCGACCGGAGACAGCGTTGGTTCATCTCCGCTCCCCCCTGCCGAGCTGGCACTGCGTTCCCTCCAGCTCCTTCTCGACTTCTTCGCTTCGCTTCCCGGACCGTCCGCCCGTCGGGAGGGAGCAGTGCGTCTGAGTGTCTCGCCGGTGCCGCCCGCGCCGGAGTGGAGCCGGGAGGTGGGAAAGGCCCAGATCTCGACGATCGTCCGCGGGGCCGCGTTGATCGGGGTGGCCCTGCCGCTGAGCTGGGCCCAACGGGCCGCGGAGCTGGCCCGGTCGAGGCCCATCGTCCCAGAGCTGATGCAGGCCATCCCCGCGGTGGTCGAGCCGCTTCGGAAGGAGATTCGGAGAGCGGTCCTCTCGGACAAGAGGGCACGCCGCACGTACCACCTGATCGAGTTGGTAACGGCCAATCTCGTCGGGATCGCGAGCGACGGCCTTCTCTCGCGGCCTGGGGGGTTCGCGGCCATCGACCACCTCGACTACCGGGCCTGGCTGCTGAAGCACGGAATCGACCCGGATGCGCTCGAGTCTCCCCTCCTCCGGGGCATGTACGACCTGGTCTTCGCCTACGAGGGGGCCGATCCCGCCCGCCCGCGCTTCAGCGCCGGACTGGGCCTGCAACTCGCGACCAAGATGCTCATGGGCTACTCCGGCGCCCTGTTCTGGAGGATGCAGGCGGGGATGGGCGAGGTGATCGTCGCACCGCTGTACCAGGTGCTGAAGAATCGGGGTGTCGAGTTCTGCTTCTTCCATCGGGTCGACGCCCTCCGGCTCTCAGACGACGGTCGGGACATCGCGTCGATCGAGCTGGGGGTCCAGGCCGAGGTCACCGCCGGGATACGCGAGTACGACCCGCTCATCCGGGTGAAGGAGTTGCCGTGCTGGCCGAGCGCCCCACTCCTGGCGCAACTCCGCGATCCGGGCACCGTCGAGGGATTGGACCTCGAGTCGTTCTGGTCGCCACGACGGGATGCGGGTCGCCGCACCCTCAGGGCGGGAACGGACTTCGACGTCGTGGTGTTCGGCATCTCGCTCGGTATGGTCCGTTTCGTCTGCGCCGACCTGGTGGATCACGACCCGGCCTGGCGGTCGATGGTCGACAAGCTGGGCACGGTCGCGACCCAGTCGCTCCAGCTCTGGCTCAACGAGGACGAGCGCGCGCTGGGTTGGCCCGGCCCCGACGGGGTCACTGTCAGCGGCTTCGCCAAGCCGTTCGACACCTGGGCTTCGATGACCCATCTGCTGCCTGTCGAGGCCTGGACGGGGGAGGGTGCGCCCCGGGCGCTGGCCTACTTCTGCGGCGCCCTGGCCCCGCCCGATCCATCGGCTCGGGCCGTGGACGGGAGGCTTGCGTCCGCCGCCGTCGGCGAGCGGGCTCGCGCCTTTCTGGACACCGAGGTGGCGGGTCTGTGGCCGGCGGCGGTGGACGACGACGGCTTCCGTTGGGAGCTGCTCCACGGGGCGACGACGCCGGGCCCGGAACGCCTCACGGACCAGTACTGGCGGGCCAACATCGACCCGTCCGATCTCTACGTCCAGTCCCTACCCGCAACCGATCAGTACCGCATGAAGCCGGGATGCACCGGCTTCGGCAACCTGGCCGTTGCCGGCGACTGGACCGACAGCGGGCTGAATGCAGGATGTGTCGAGGCAGCGACCCGATCCGGGCGGCTGGCGGCACGAGCAGTGGAGAAGGGGCTTCACGCCTCCCGAGTATCGGAGGGATCAAGCAATGGACGATGAACGCAACGGGCCCGGATGGCCCTTCTCCGTCGACGCCGAGGAGGCGGCTCGGTTGGCCAAAGATGTGCAGGACCTCGGTTTCGAGGCCGCACGGACGGTCGTCGACCGCTTCGTCGACATGTACGGTCAGTTCTACGCCACCGCGATGAACGAGACGTTCCAAAACAGGAAGAGCGGCTCGGCGTTCGGGCCGCTGGCCGGTTTCGGGTCGAACAATGACGGATACCAGCGCATGCAGTCCGACATGCAGCGGATGACCGACAGCTACCTGGCCATCCTCGGCCGGCTGAACGAGACGAGCCGCATGTTCTTCGACACCGCCCGGACCTGGGGCGTCCGGAGCCCCGCGGTCGAGAGCCTCGTGATCCCCGATGTCGCACCCGGAGGGCGCTCGAGTGCCCGGATGTGGCTCCACAACACGACCACGTCGGCGGTGTCGAACGTGCGGCCTTGGACCCGGAGGTTGGTCAGCCACAGCGGGACCCGCCTCCCGGCCGGGGCGGTGGCCTTCTCGCCAAAGCGGATCGCCCGTCTCGACGCGGGCGAGAGTCAAGAGATCCTCGTCACGATCCACCTCGATGACGACGCCGCTCCCGGTCCCTACCACGGGCAGGTTCTCGTCGAGGGACTTCCAGACGCCGCCTTCCCCATCGTGGCCCGGGTCGTTCCCCGGGTGCGAGGGTCGTGACCGGTGACGACGACGAGCCCTCGACCAGCCTGACCCGCTACGGGGGCATCGTCGCCGAGGCGTTGCGACGGCATGTCGAGTCGGTACCCAGCAACGAGTATCTGGCCGCCCCGGTGATGGATTATCCCCGGCGCCCCGGGAAAGCTCTCCGCCCGAGCCTGTGCCTGGCCACCTGCGAGGCCTTCGGAGGAGAGCTTGCCGATGCGGTTCCCACCGCAGTGGCCATCGAATTGCTGCACAACGCGTTCCTCGTGCACGACGACATCGAGGACAGGAGCCTCCTGCGCCGCGGGGAACCCACGCTGCATCGTCGCTACGGCACCGCACTGGCCCTCAACGCGGGCGACGCCCTTGCGCTTCAGGGGCTCGGTTCGTTGCGGGAGAACATCGACCGGCTCGGAGGTCGGCTGGCCGAGCAGATCATGGTGGAGTTCGATTTCATGAGCCGGCAGACCGTGGCCGGACAGGCCCTCGAGCTCGGGTGGTGCCGAGACAACCGGACCGACCTCCATCCCGACGACTATCTCGAGCTCATCATGAAGAAGACCTGCTGGTACACAGCCGTGCTGCCCCTACGGGCCGGGGCGCTCATCGGCTCTCGGGGGACGGCCGATCTGGAGCCGATGATCGGTTTCGGGTTTCTCCTCGGTGCCGCCTTCCAGATCCGTGACGACATCCTCAATCTCATCGGCGACACCGATGTCTACGGCAAGGAGCCGTTGGGCGACCTGCGTGAGGGCAAGCGCACGTTGATGCTCATTCACCTGTTGGCCGCGGCCGACCGGTCCGACCGCAACTGGTTGGTGGGCTACCTCGCACAGGACATCGGTGAGCGGCACCCGCAGGATGCAGCCCGGGTCTTCAACCTGATGGTGGCCTACGGGAGCATCGCCTTCGCGAGCGAGTTCGCCAGTGGTGTGGCCCGATCGGCGGAGGAGGCGATGGATGACGCATTCGCCCATCTGCCTGACTCGTTGGCCCGTCGCTTTGTGGCCGAGTTGGTGCCGTACATGGTGGAGCGTGTTCGGATGGTCCGATCTTCACCTGTTTTCCGAGATCACTCAGGTCGGAGCACGCTTCGGAGCGAGGAAGATGGAGGTTCGATATGGCCGTTCGACCATCCCGTTGAACTCCTCGGTGGCAAGTCACTCGAGAGCGTCCAGCGCGAGTCTGCGTTGTTCCGTGGGCAACGCAAGCCAGGGTGAGAACGACGCGAACATTGCCCGGAGCTCCTCGACTCCGTGCCGACCCGTCCATGAGATCAGTTCGTGCCGGACGGGTCCGAACCGGCCCGAGGATTCAATCTCGAAGACCCTGGCGTCCACATCGAGTGCGTAGGCAGGCACGCCTGTTCCAACGAGTTCATCAACGCACATCTGCTGCACTCGTTCGATCAGTAGGAGCACGGGGCCGCCCACCCGTATTCACGGTTTCCGTGTGCATCGGACGGGAGCGGAGGGTGGTCGGCAGATGAGTTGTGGACCAGCCGGGGTCGGGCCAAGCTGGAGCGTGCCCGAGAACCGATTCGTCGGCGAGATTGCCAGAACCTACGACCAGCCTGGGACCGGTATGTTCTCCGCCGCCGTTCTCCAAGCGACCGTCGACTGCCTGGTCGAGTTGGCCGGCGGGGGAGCAGCCATGGAGTTCGCCATCGGGACCGGCCGGGTCGCCATCCCCTTGGCCGCCCGGGGCGTTCCGGTCGCCGGTATCGAGTTGTCCGCAGACATGCTGGCCGTGCTGCGGTCGAAGCCCGAAGCCGGCGGGATCACAGCCGTCGAAGGCGACATGGCCGTGACGTGCGTGGAGGGCGAGTTCTCCCTGGTGTACCTGATCTTCAACACGATCACGAATCTGACGACCCAGGACGAACAAGTCGCTTGTTTCGAAAATGCTGCCCGTCACCTCCGCCCCGGTGGCCGCTTTGTGATCGAGAACGGCGTGCCCGGTCTTCGTCGGTTACCTCCAGGCAGCTCCGGGGTCCCGTTCGCGGTCACGGAGGACTACATCGGCATCGACGACTTCATTGACCGCACGCACAAGCAGATCTCCCGGTCTCGGCACTTCCGCAGGCGTAGCGACGGAACCTTCCACGAGTTCACGGCACCGTTCCGATATGTGTGGCCGGCTGAGTTGGACCTGATGGCTCGGATAGCGGGAATGACGCTGGAGCATCGATGGGCGTGGTGGGACCGCTCGCCATTCACTGGTGAGAGCCTCTCGCATATCAGCGTGTGGCGCCTCCCGGAGGCATAGGCGTTTAGTACTGTGACGCCGAGGAGGTGTTCGGTCATGACCATCGCAGTCATCGGCAGTGGAGGGATCGGATCGGCCATCGCCCGCCAGCTCGCCTCAGGCGGCGAGAACCTGCGGCTCGCGAGCGCCGACAAAGAGTCGGTACGAAGGCTGGGCGCTCAGATCGGTCGGGCTGCGGTCGTCGCCGTCGACAACCGCGACGCGTTGCGGGGCGCCGATGCTGTCGTTCTCGCGCTCCGGTTTCCCGTGCTGAAAGGGGTCATGGACGAGCTCGCCGACCCGCTCACCGACAAGCTCGTGGTCGTTCCGAGCAACCCGGTCGGCATCGACGCCCAGGGGAACGTCTCACGCCTCCTGCCGAAGGGGCAATCCTCTGGCGAGGTCGTCGCCGGGTGGTTGCCGGCGGGGGCGCGCCTGGCCATGGCATTCGGAACCATGTCGGCTGATCTCTTCGAGTCCTCGAGCAACCGGTCACCGGAGCCGGCAGTGCTTTTCTACGCGACTGACGACGACCGTGCCGCCGAGGAAGTCGAGCGGTTGATCCGAGCAGCGGGTTTCGAGCCGCTGAAGGTCGGCGGGATCGAACAGTCCGGTCGATTCGAGGTAGGCGGCAATCTTCACGATCTCGTCATCGGCCTCGCAGAGGCGCGGTCATTGATCGGTGGGGCCTGATCGCTTCGCCGCCCCGGCTTGGGCACCTCTTCGGTCGATCCTCCGCCCACCCGGTCATGACGGCGCTCGTCGTGGCGCGTCGATGAGCGCGGGTCCTCGGTGTCGTGGGCGGGCTGCCTCCGCCAGATCTACTGTCCCTCGGAGATCCGCAGGGTTGACGACACCGAGTTGGTGTCCGCGAGGATGCCAGATACTCGCTGCTGCAACTCGGGGACCAGTTCCTCTTCGAACCAGGCGTTCTTCTTCAGCCAGATGTTGTTTCGTGGGCTCGGGTGAGGCATCGGGACCATCGCGGGCCAGTGGTCCCTCCACGACTTCACAGTGTCGGTCACTGAGGGGCCAGAACTGGGCAGGTGGTACCGCTGTGCATACTGGCCGATCACAAGCGTGAGTTGCACACCTTCAAGCTGGTCCAAGACCTTCGCCCGCCAGGCGGCCGCGCATTCCGGCCGAGGTGGCAGGTCACCCGACGGACCCGCGCCTGGGTAACAGAAGCCCATTGGCACAAGAGCAAGGCACGTGGGGTCGTAGAAGGAGTCAGGTCCTATCCCCATCCACACTCTCAATCGGTCTCCACTCGCATCGTGGAACGGGATCCCGGAGTCATGCACCTTACGCCCAGGCGCCTGACCGACAACCAGGATCTTCGCCTTCGGGTCGAGTTGGACGATAGGTCGCGGACCGAGCGGCAGATTACCTGCGCAAAGGGTGCAGTTTCGAACATCGGCCAGCAACGACGAGAACCCTTCGATCGCTCACACGTCCTTGGAATCGGTTCTGCAGCGGACAGATAAACATCTCGGTGGAAGAGGCCTCCGATACTACTGCCCACCCGCTGTACACTGAGGTTCTACCCGGGAGCGAGACGTGTCCGTTGTGGGAAGTGCGG
>JBEKIU010000108.1:0-14234 GCA_050011635.1 Acidimicrobiales bacterium | reverse complement strand
AGTGGGCGAGAAGGCGCAGCGGGCGTGTGTACGAGGTCGGCCACGGTTGGAAGTAGTACCTGAGCTCGGTGGGTCTGTTCCTCAGGACGTCGTACTTGCCGTAGGGCCAGATCAAACCATCGGCGAAGTGGGTCGGTCCGGCCAACGCGATCCATGTCGGGATGGCCAGGAGCACCACTGCGGTGGTCACACCGGCGCCCAGGCCGACCAAGGCGGGCCTGGCTCGGCTGCGGAGGGTGTCGGGGTGGCGCCAGGCGGCGTAGACGACGAGCAGGGCGACGCCGATACACCCCACGATCACCATGATGGCGAGGACCTCGGTGCCGATGAAGAATTGCAGCGTCACGAGCAGCCCGAGGGCGACCCCGACCGCAACCGGTCGCCGGCGTTGCCGGATCAGCAACTCGTCCAGACAGGCGATGAACAGAGGTGGGACCACGGCCAGCCCGAGCATCAGATGGGCATCGGTGAGGCCGGCCAGGATGAACGGAGAGAACCCGTAGAACAGGCCACCGATGAAGGCGGCCGGAAGCCACGTGACCCAGCGACGGAGGAGCACGAACATGGCCAGTGACGAGAGGACCGGGGCGAGGGTCAACGCCACGTTCAGGCTGGCGATCGGGCCGAAGACCCAGGTGATCGGGGCCAGGGGCCCACCGATGGCCAACACGCTGGTGTTGGCCAACAGGTTGACGCCGACCGGGTAGTGCATGGCCGTCGAGTAGATGGGATCCAGGCCGTGGGTGATGGCGTAGGCCGGCCAGGCGATGAACCAGGTGAACAGGGACGTGTCGCCGCAGCCACAGGTGGTGGTGGACGTCGGGTGGCTCGTCCACACGTTCGACCAGACGAAGACAGAGAGGATGAGATACCCGAGGCCGGCCAGCAGCAGAGCCCGCCACCGGTGGGGCGCGGACGAGCCGGGCGTCGCACCGTGCGTGCTCAACGACCCTCGGTCGGGGGCAGCGTTGTCAGAGCCGGTCGCAGGCGAACCCGGCAACTGTCGGTTCTCAGTGATCACTCCTATCCGAC
The DNA here is from genome assembly GCA_050011635.1 of Acidimicrobiales bacterium. Classification (GTDB taxonomy): domain Bacteria; phylum Actinomycetota; class Acidimicrobiia; order Acidimicrobiales; family RAAP-2; genus Bog-756. Next base: position 13,202 of record JBEKIU010000108.1, on the reverse strand, counting down.
TCCCCCCGGTATCCGATTCCCCCGGGCCGCACGTGGTCACCGGCCACCAAGTATTGCATGGCGATCTTGGATTCTTAGCCAGACTCGCCATCTTCAAAGGTCATGAGATCGGTCCCGACCACTGGAGACGGACGACGGGTCGGGTCGGGGTCCTCCCTGGGCGACGGCGCCCGGGTCCGAGACCTCAACGGGACCGTGGGGACCAGCGGGCCGAACGATCGCCACCGCAGGCACCCTGCCCACACCCCCGCCCCGTAGACCACGTCATCGGCGATGGAGGCCAGGACCCACCGGATCGGATCGAGGCCGGGACGACGACGCCACCATTCGACCACCGCCGGGGCCAGAACCAGCACGGCCGCCGCCCGGCTCCCGCGGAGCAGGGCCACCACCACGACCGGCGCGGCCAGCATGGTGGCGGCCCGGCCCACTCCCACCACGGTCCACGCCGTTGCCTCCGCGCTCCACCGGACGGTCAGTGGCAGGGGGACGCCGTGGTGACGGACCCGCCGGGCCAGGAGGGCGGCCGATGCCACGACCACCACCGCCGCGGTACGAGGTCGGCCGGTCAGGGAGGCGACGGCGGCGGCCGTCGGCCAGGGACGGAGCTCCACCGGGGACAGCCGGCCCGGGTGCCGCTTCGACAGTGGACCCGCCGACGTGCCGTACCGGAAGCGCCGGGCCAACGTCCGGCGCCATGTCGAGGGCTCCTCGTGGAAGACGGTCGCCGACGGCTCGTACCGCACGTGCCAGCCGCGGTCGACCAGGCGCCACACGAGGTCCACGTCCTCGCCCACCCGGAGGGCGGGGTCGAAGCCCGTGGCCAGCGCCTCCCGCCGCGCCAACAGGGCCGCAGTGGGCACGTAGCGGACCGCCTTGCCCGGCCCGACCTCGCTCGGCACCGCTCCCATGTCGAGGGCGGAGTGCGCGTCCGCGAACCGTGTCAGCACGCGTCGGGCGGCGTTCCCACCGGTTCGATCAGGCCGGACCCGGGGAGCGACCGCTCCGAGGTCGGGATCGTCGAACATCCACACCAGGCGTCCGAGCCATCCCTCGGTCACCCTGCAGTCGCTGTCCACGAAGGCCACCAGGTCGGTGCCGACGACCTCCAGCGCCTGGTTGCGCGCCGCCGCCGGACCCCCGTTGGTCGTCCGCCGGATCAGGCGGGATCCGTGGCGTCGGCACACCCGGTCCACCGCGTCCGGGTCGTCGGATGCGTCGTCGACCACCACCACCGCCAGCTCCGGTCCCAGCGAATCCAGGCAACGGTCCAGTGACGAGGTGGCGTTGTGGACCGGCACCACCACCGTCAGGCCGGTGCCTCGGTCCGGGGTGGCGCCCCCGGTGCCTCGGTCCGGCGTGGCGGGCCCGATACCGCCGTCCGGTGTGGCGCCCCCGGTGCCTCGGTCCGGCGTGGCGGGCCCGCTGGGAGGCGCCGTCGTCGACCAGGGGTGAGCCATCCCGGCATCGACCAGGCGGCGGCCCAGCCGCCGGGAGCCGGCTGTGGCCGGTTCGCCGGCCAGCAGTGCGGACAGCGCGGCCACGCCTTCGGCCGTCAGCGTGACCAGCCGCCCGGGATGCCCACCGACCAGGACGGTCCCGTTCCGGAAGGTCCGCACCGACCGGTCGAGGACCAGTCCGAATCCCTCCGGCAACGGGGTCACAACGAGAGACCGCCGTCCACCGGTATCACCGCCCCGGTCAGGGCCCCACTGTCCACCCCGGCCAGCCACACCAGCGCCGCCGCCACCTCCTCGGGGGCGAGGAGGCGGCCGACCGGTTGCTGATGGGCAAACGATCTGGTGTCGTCGAGGCCGTAGAGGCGGGCACTCTCGTCCAGCATGGCGGTGGCCGTCGAGCCGGGGCTGACCGCGTTGGCGGTGATTCCGGTGCCGGCGAGCTCGGCGGCCAGGCCCCGCACCAGTCCGGCCACCCCCGCCTTGGCCGCGCCGTAGGCGGCCAACTTGGGCAGGCCCCGGGTGGCTGCGGCCGAGGCGACGGCGAGGAACCGGCCCTGGCGCGGGGCGGGGCGACGGAGCAGGGCGGGGATGCCGACCCGGGCCGCGGTGATCGGGCCACCCAGGTCCACCCCGAGAACGGCGCCCAGCTGGTCTGCGGGCATCTCCCACAGGGACACGCCGCCGGCGATGACACCGGCCACCGCCACCATGGCATCGAGCCCGCCGAACCGGTCCTCTGCCGTCGACACGGCCCGGCCCAGTGCCTCGGGATCGGTGGTGTCGGCCACCTGGGCCACCACTCGGTCGGGCCCCTGGGCGCCGGCTGGATCGGCCGGGAGGGCCAGGGCCGAGGCCACCACCGCGTCCAGCTCGGCCCGCGTGCCCATGGCGTAGGGGAGCCGCGGGTCGTCCCCGGCCCGGTCCACGGCCACGACCGACCAGCCGGTGGCGGCCAGCGCCCGGACGGTGGCGGCACCGATGCCACGCGCCGCTCCTGTCACCACAGCCACCCTGTTCATCGGCTCACCTGCCTGTTCATCGGACAGCCACCCTGTTCATCGGCTCACCTGCCTGTTCATCGGCTCACCTGCATCGTCGGGTCGTCTCCGTCCCTCCGGCCACGCCGATGAGCTCGTCGACGGCACCGGCCAGCAGCCGGTGCCCTTCCTCGGCCGTGGCGCCGGCCGGGTCGCCGAGGACCCCGTTCGGGCTCACGGCCCGCACCCCCCGGCGGCGGAGGATGGGCAGCAGCGTGCCGATGGGCCGCCGGTCGCCGGCTTCGGCCCGGCCGAGGTGCACCCGTTCGGGTGCGATGGCCAGCATCAAGGACGTCTCGGTCCGGCCGGCGTGCAGGTCGCCGGGCCAGGTCGGGGACCACGCCACGACGGTGTGGCCTTCGGCAACGAGCCGGGCTACGGCCCGGGCCACGGGCGCCGAATTGCCACCGTGGGTCGACACCACCACGAGGGCGGTGAAGTCCGCCGAGGCCGATCGGCCCAGCTCGACGAGGACGAGCTCCGAGGCGTCGGCGCCGATGGACAGGGTTCCGGGGAAGTCCTGATGCTCGCCGCTGGATCCGTAGGCCAGCGGCGGGGCCACCAGGAGGTGCCCATGGCGCCGGGCGGCGGCGTCGGCCACGGCCACCGCGATGTCGGTATCGGTGGTGAGCGGAAGATGAGGTCCGTGCTGTTCGGTCGAGCCCACCGGGAGGAGGAGCGTCCGGCCCGATCCGGCGCGCCGGGCCACCTCCGGCCAGGTCAACTCGTCGAACCGGTTCATGGCTCCACCCCGGACGCGGCACCGTGCGGATCCGGCGGCCGGTCGAGGTAGCCGTGGCGGACCAGGAAGCCGACCAGCTCGTCGGCCGCCTCGGCGCTCCCCACCGGGCCGACGATGGTCGGCGGATCGTGGGACACCAGTGCGCCGGTCAGGGCCAGCAGGCGGAGCCGCGGATCGGCTCCCTCCGGGGCCGGCAGGACCCGGGTCCGGGGTGTGAAGGCGCGGCTCGGGCCTACCTGGACCTGACCTCGCCCCTCCTCTGCTTCGACGGCCTCCGCGGACCGGACCTGCTCCACCGGGACGGTCATTCCCTCCGCGGCCAGGGCGCCGGCCAGGGAGGCCCGTCGCAATCGGGTTCCGGCCCCTTCCACCGAGCACACCGCGGGAAGCGCCACCCGCAGCTGCTCGCGCCAGCCGCCGTCGAGTCGGCGCTCGGCCACCAGTACCCCGTCGCCGGCCGGAGCCACCTCGAGCGCCACCAGTCCGAGGGCCTGTGCGGCACCCAGCTCGTGAGCGAGAAACGCGGGGAGGGCCCCGGTGCCCCGATCGACCGAGCGGTCGCCGCACAAAACCAGGGAAGCTCGACCCCATGGTCTGAGGGCGGCAGCCAGCGTGCGGGCCAGCTCGTGCTCGTCGGCTCCCAAGTCCCGTGCGTACCCGTGCTCGATGCCGAGGTCGGGCGCGGGGATCCGCAGCACCGAGGCGCCGAGGGCGGCCACCTCGCGGAGCACCGGCTCGACGGTGGCCGGCCCTGCGGCCAGGGCCAACAGCCGGCCCGACCATGCGTCGCGGATGCGCAGCGCGTGCTCGAGTGCGGCCCCGTCGGCGGACGAGAGGCCGATGCCCCACGCGTCGCGGCGTACCGAGCCGGTGAGCGGATCGACCTCCGGCCGCAGGTCGGTGATCCTGAGGCAGGCCACCACCAAGGGGCCATCCCGGTCGTCCACCGGTGCGCTCATCCGTGGTGGAAGACGACGCCGTGACCGCCGTCGGGATAGGTCCAGGTGATGGCGCCCTCCTCGTTGCAGACCATGTAGCAGGTCCCGCACTCGAAGCACTCCTCGTAGTTGAAGAGGATGCCCCCGTCGGAGGTGGGGGCGAACAGATCGGCCGGGCACGCGGTCACACAGGCTCGGGTGGTGCACGAGCGGCAGACGTCGGAGTCCACTGTGATGTGGGCCCGCTCGCCGACCCGGAAGTCGACCGTGGCCATGCGGTCCTCGAAGGAGATGCCGCGCCAGCGCTCGCCGCCGCCCCCGCCGCTCTCGGCGCCCCCGTTGACCTCGCTGGGCGTGCTCATCCGAAGATCCTCAGGCCCCGCAGGGTATCGGCGGCCAGCTCCCGCAGTTTGACGCCGTGCCTCGCCGCCGCGGCGCGGGTGAGCCGGAGACCGCCGGGCTTCGGAGTGGGATTGGTCACGGTGAACATCCCGTCGGCGAGGTCGCAGAGGAGCCCGGGGTAGCGGCGCTGGACCCGATCGGACAGCACCAGGGCCGGGGCCTTGCGCAGGCGCTTGTGGTCGGCCAGGACGAACTGCCCCTCGAGGTCGGCCCGGTAGGAGGCCAGGCCGCGGGCCGAGCAGTCCCCTGCGGCCATGGCCCGGTCGGCCGCTCGACCGGCCGCGTACCCCGATCCGATGGCGAAGTTGACCCCTTCCAGCCACATGCCGGCGGCCAGGGTCATGGCCGCGGCGTCACCGGCGATGACCATGCCGTCGGTGGCCAGGCGAGGCATGGTGTCGTAGCCGCCTTCGGGGATGAGGTGGGCCGCGTACTCGCGGAGGGTGGACCCGCGCAGGTAGGGAGCGATCGAGGGATGGTCCTTGAGGTCGGCGATGAGCGCCTCTGGGCGGATGCCGGACGCGGCCAGGTGGGGGAGCGACACGACCACCCCGATGCTCACCGTGGCCGCGTTGGTGTAGAGGAAGCCACCTCCGGGCACGTCGCCGGTGCAGCCCAGCATCTCGATGTCCACCCCCTCGTGCCCCTGCACCCCGAAGCGCTCGTTGATCGTCTCCGGAGGCAGATCCAGCACCTCTTTCACGCCGAGGGTGTGATGGGACGCCTCGGCGCGCGCCATCAGGCCCGCCTCCTTGGCCAGGAAGGAGTTCACCCCGTCACAGGCGATGACGACCTTGGCCCGGAGCTCCGCGCCGTGGCGGTCGGTGCGGACGCCCACCACCCGCCCGCGCCCGTCGGTCACCAGCCCGGTGGCCACGGTGGAGGTCAGCAACCGGGCTCCGGCGTCGGTGGCCTTGGCCGCCAGCCACGAGTCGAAGTGGGACCGCACGGTGGTCATGCCGTTGAAGGGTGCGGTGCCCCAGGCCTCTGACCGGTAGTCGATGGACAAGGACTGGGTCCCGGTCATCATGACCGTCGACCGCCGGACCACCCACCGTTCCACCGGTGCCTCTTCCCACCACCCGGGGACGATGGCGTCGAGCACCCGCCCGTAGACGACACCGCCGTAGACGTTCTTCGATCCGGGGAACGGGCCGCGCTCCACCATCACCACGGACCGGCCGGCCCGGGCCAGCGCCAGGGCGGCGGCGGACCCGGCGGGACCGGCTCCCACCACGACGGCATCGAAGGAGGTCGGGTCGACCGGGCCGTCCTCAGACATGGCCCACCCCGAAGCGACGGCCCAGCTCGACCAGCAGGGCCTGGGCATCCGTGACCAGGCCGAGGTCGGCCATGGCCGTCATGGGCGACGACGGGTCGGTGTTGACGCTCACGATGTGCCGGGGAGCCCCGATCCCGCCCACGTGCTGTACGGCCCCCGACACCCCGAGGGCGATGTACAGCTCCGGATCGATGGTCACGCCGGTGGTGCCGATCTGACGTTCGTAGCCGGTCCACCCAGCGTCGGTGGCCACCCGGGTGGCGCCGGCCGAGGCGCCGATGGCTGCGGCCACCTGCACCAGCAGCTCGAAGAGCTCCGCTGCTCGGTAGTCGTCGGAGCCCGCCACCAGCCCGGCTCCTCCGGCCAAGACCCGGCTGGCGTCGGCCAGGTCCATGGTGTGCACGTCGGGCTCGAGGACGGCGGTGACCTCGGGATCCGGGGGCGCGGGCCGTGCGCCACCCGGTTCCGCCGACAGGCCCACCAGCTCCTCCACCATGCAGCCGGCGCCCCCGGCGCCCCCGGCGCCCCCGGCGCCCACGGCGCCCCCGGCGCCCACGGCGCCCCCGGCGCCCCCGGCGCCCCCGGCGCCCACCGGGCCAACCGGGCGGCCGCCGGGGACCAGGGTGACCACTGCGGGCCCGGCCACCTCGACCGGCACCAGGACCCGGTCGTCGAGACGGGACACCGTGGCCCACACCTTGTGCCTGCCCTGCAGGCCCGGACGGCAACCGGTGCTCACGGCGAGGGCCACCAGATGGCGGCCCAGCGAGGCGGCCAGGCGCGGGGCGAGGTCACGCCCATCGGGCGACGACGGCATGATCACCAGCGGCACCTCGTCCAGCACGGGGGCCAGCCGGACGGCCAGGGAGGCGGGTCGCAGACCCAGGCCGGTCTCGGCCCACCGGACCCGGCGGGCGCCCACCAGGGCGCGGGCCCCGGTCTCCGACCCCGATCCGACCACGATGGCCGCACCCCGGGCTTCGGCCACCGCCTCGTCGGCTCCGGCCGGCAGCCTGCCGTCCCGCGCCACCACCACGGCCACCGCCTCGTCCTCGGGGCCGACGGTGGTCGTGCCCCGGACGGGAGGACCGGTGGCGGTCACAGCGACACCGCCACCCGCTGGCCTTCGACCACGGCGGCATGCGCCCGCCGGGGGGCCAGGCAGTCGCCGATGCGGTAGACCGGGAAGGGGCTGCCCCCGAGGGCCCGCCACAGGTCGTCCTCGGGCTCCTGGTGCACGGAGCAGACCACCCAGTCGCACCGCCGTTCGTGGTCGGTGCCGGTCGGGTGGTGCTGCAGGGTGAGCACGAGCCCGCCCGTCCCGTCCTGCGTCCGGGGATCGTCCGGGTCCGGGCGCACGCCCATGGGCACGAGGTCGACGTGCTGCCCGATCCCCTTGGCGTGGGCCTTCACGTTCCAGGTCTCCATGTCCAAGGTGATGCCGAGGTCCTGGGCCACCACCATCCCGTTGGTCACGATCTCCACCTGGCAGCCCCGGTCGGCCAGCAGCTCCGCGGTCGAGGTGGCCTGGTGGAACCCGAGCTCGTCGACCACGACCACCCGGCCCACGGGATCGGCCCTGCCTTCGAGGACGTCGCGGACGTCGACTACCCGGGCGTGGTCTCCGGCCCACCACGGGCGGGCGGGCCGGGCCCCGGTGGCCACGATCACCGCGTCGGGCTGTGCGGCCTCGACATCCTCGCGGGTGGCCGTGGTCGCGGTGACCAGCTCCACGCCCAGACGTCGTGCGGCCACCACGAGGTTCCGGGTGATGTCGAGGAACTCGGCCCGGCTGGGGACGGTCGCGGCCACCTGCACCTGGCCACCGAGGCGGTCGTGGCGCTCGAACAGGATCACCCGGTGCCCCCGCTCGGCCGCCGACACCGCGGCCTGCAGCCCGCCGGGGCCGCCGCCGACCACCACCACCTTCCGGCGGCGGCCGGGCGCCGGGAGCACGGTCGACTCGCGTCCGGTCCTCGGGTTCTCGATACAGCCGAGCCAGCGGTTGAGGCCCATGCGGCCGACGCACTCCTGGTTGCAGGAGAGACAGGTGCGGATGTCGGTGGCGTGGCCCGATCGGGCCTTGGCCCCGAAGTCGGGATCGGCGATCTGACCCCGGACCACCCCGACCAGATCGCACAGCCCCTCGTGGAGAGCGCGGTCGGCCTGCTTCGGGTCCTTGAAGCGGCCCACCCCGACGACCGGAACGCCGACGGCGGCGCGTATGGCGCTCGGGATGAACATGGCGTACCCGGGCGGGACCTGCATGCTGGCCTCGATCATGTACAAGGTGGCGGTGGCCACCCCGATCGAGGTGTTGATGTAGTCGACCCGACCGGTGGCGTCGACCAGTCGGGCGATCGCCACCGCATCTTCGATGTCGGTGCCGCCCTCGATCAGCTCGTCCCCGCACAGCCGGACCCCGAGGGCCCGGCCGCCGCCGATGACCTCGCGCACCGCGTCGACGATCTCCAGCAGGAGGCGGGACCGGTTGACCAACGTGCCTCCGTAGTCATCGGTGCGCTTGTTGGTGGCCGGCGAGAGGAACCCCCGGACGATCGACGAGTGGGAGCACTGGAGCTCGACCCCGTCGAAACCGCCTTCGACGCAGTGCCCGGCCACGGTGGCGTACCCGTCGACGATCTCTGCGATCTCGTGGAGCTCGACCGCCTTCGGCACCTCGCGGAACAAGGGGTCGGCGACCGGGCTGGGCGCCCACACCGGCAGGCGTGAGTACATGCTCGAGGCCTGGCCGCCGTTGTGGTTGATCTGGGCGAAGATGGGGACGTCGTGGGCGTGGACGCGCTCGGTGATTCGCTTGTACCCCCCGATCACCTCGGGGTTGAACCCGTGGATGAGTTTCTCGTAGGGCCAGTCGGTCCGGTGGGTCGAATGCTCCTCGGTGATGATCAGGCCGGCACCGCCGGCCGCCCTGGCCTCGTAGTAGGCGGCGTGCTGCTCGGTAGGGAGACCGTCGGCAGCGTAATTGGTCAGGTGGGCCGAGAAGACGATCCGGTTCGGCACCGTGACCGGCCCGATGCGCAGCGGGGTGAACAGGTGGCGGTAGCTGGTGCCTGCGCTCATCGACCCGTCCGGTGCTCAGCGGGCCGACGAGCCGGCATCGACGGTCAGGGTCAGGCCGGTCACGTACCGTGCCTCCTCGGACGAGAGATACAGCACCGCATCGCTCACGTCACTGGGAGCGATGACATCCACGGGCAGCGAGTTGAGGAAGATCGAGCCGGTGTCGGGGCTGGCTGCGATGCGTTCGGTCAGTCCGGACAGTCCCACCAGCATGGGGGTGTCGACGCCGGTGGGGTGCACGGAGTTGACCCGGATGCCCTGGGCCGCGAGCTCGTTGGCCAGCGTGCGCATGACCCCGACCATCCCGTGCTTGGAGGCCACGTACGGGGCCAGGAACGGCTGACCCTTGAGCCCGGCGACCGAGCTGATGAGGACGACCGAACCGCCGCCCGACCCGATCAGGTGGGGGATGGCGGCCACACAGGTGTTCCACGTGCCCGTCAGGTTGATCCCGACCACCGTGTCCCAGACGGCGGCGGTGAGCTCGTCCCAGCGCTGGATGGTGCAGACCCCGGCATTGGCCACGACGATGTCGAGCCGCCCGAGACGGTCGACGCCCTCGCCGACCGCGGCCGACAGGGCCTCGGCATCCCGTACGTCGACCACGGCCGTGACCATGCGGGCTCCGGCCTCGGTCACCAACCGGGCGGTCTCGTCGAGGTCGGCCGGGGTGGCCAGCGGGTAGGGGATCGCCTCGAGGTCGGCACAGAGGTCGACCCCGATGATGTCGGCACCCTCGCGGGCCAGCCGCAGGGCATGGCTCCTGCCCTGGCCGCGGGCTGCGCCGGTGATCAGCGCGACCTTCCCTGCCACCCGGCCCGGGGGCGCCGTCGGCCCGGTGCTCACGGGAGCGCGCCCGCGGCCGCCGGGATCCTCGTGGCCGTGGCGCCGCCACCGATGGCCATGGCCAGGCGTCGGCCTTCCAGCACGGCATCGAGCACGCCTCTCGGCGCCACGCAGTCGCCGGCCCGCAGCGTGCCCGGCCTCGACAGGTAAAGGGACTCCTCGGGGAGCCGATGGTCGCAGTCGACGATCACCGCGGCGTCGATGGAGCGCTGCTCGCCGGTCCACACGTCCTCGAGCAGGACTCGGCCGTCCCGGACGGCCCGCACCACCGCTCGCAGCTCGCGGCGGACACCGGCCCGCTGCAGGCGGGTGTTGGCGTCGGCCAGGTCGCCGGTGAGGGACAGCAGGGTTCCGGCCACCTGGTCCTGCGTGATCAGCGCCACCTGGCGACCGGCTTCGGCCAGCCATTCGGCCACCCCCACTCCGACCGGCCCGCCCACCGGATCGCGCACGACCACCGGTCCGTCCGGGAGGAGGCCGGTTCCCTGTGCCAGCAGTACCAGCGCATCGAGCACCGGGCACGACCCGTCCACCGGGACGGCCATCGGCGCCGCAGTGGATCCGGTGGTCAGCACCACCTCGACGCCCGCGTCCCGAGCCGCGTCGAGGTCGGACGTCGAGGCCTCGACGCCCGTCTCGACCACGACTCCCTGGGCGCGACACTCTGCCGCCAGCCACTCGGCCAGCCGGGCCCGGCGCTCCCGTCCCGGGCCCACCGCCGCTGCCCGCAGGGCGCCGCCGGACCGGTCGGACCGTTCCACCACCCGGGCACGGTGTCCCCGCGCCGACAGTACCCGGGCGCATTCGAGCCCGGCCACGCCGCCACCCACGATGAGCACGTCCCGCTCGATCGGATCGGTCCCGTCCACCGCGGGCTCGAGCGTCTCGTAGCCGCTGCGGGGTTCTCCCACGCAGCTCACGACCGGGTTGCGGTTGTCCCGGACGCGGCAGGCCTCGTTGCAGAGGATGCAGGGCCGCACCCGCGAGCCCTGGCCGCCGCGCACCAGCACCACCAGGCGCGGCTCGGCGATCTGGGCCCGGGTCATCTCGACCAGGTCGGCCGTGCCGTCGTCCACGGCGGACCCGGCCACGACGGGATCGACGACGCTGCCCTGCAGCACGACGGCGGCCCGGCCGGCGGCCGCCCCTCGCATCTCGCGGCACAGTCCGAGGTTGAAGGCGGCCTCGGTGTGGCTGTCGGGGCGGTAGGCCGAGGTGGAGTACGGGCCGCCGCGGACCACCACGATGAGGTCGACCAGCCCGGCCAGGACGCCCACCTGGTCCCGGGCCTGGTCGGGCGTCACCCCGGCCCACGGGGCCAGTTCGTCACAGCAGAGCCGCAGCGACAGGACGCGGTCGGGGCCGAGGGCGGAGCGGACGGCGCCCAGCACGTCGGTGGTCAGCAGGAGCCGATCGGACCCGTAGGGATCCGATCGCAGATTGGTCAGCCCCGAGTGGAACTGGCGCAGGAGCGAGCAGTAGCCGGCATCGATCTCCACGCCGTCGAGCCCCGACGCCACGGCCTGCCGGGTGGAGGCGGCGAAACCGGCCACCAGCTCGTCGATCTCTTGCTGCTCCATCTCCACCGGCATCTCGCGGCTGACCACATCGGCCACCCGCGACGGGGCCCACATCACCGACTGTGAGTAGGCGCTCGACCCCTGGCTCCCGCAGTGGCCCAGCCCGGCCAGGACCAGGGCGCCGTGCGGCTGACAGGCCTCGGCCACCGACGTCCACCCGGGTCCGCACTCGGCGGCCAACGGGGCCCGTTCGTAGGGCCAGTCGGAGGGGTGGACCGAGGCCGTCTCGGTCACCACGATGCCGGCACCTCCGGCCGCCCGGGCCTCGTAGTAGGCGACATGACGGTGGCTGATGGCGCGTCCGCGGCCCAGGTTGGTCTCGTGGGGGCCGAAGACGACCCGGGAAGGCGCCGTGCGTCCGGCCACCGCCACCGGTTCGACCAGGCCTGCCATGGCTCAGTTGGCGCGGGTGCTGGGCTCGAGGGGGGTGAGGGGGCTCTCGGTGCCGAGGGGGCTCTCGTCGCAGGCGCGGGCGGGTCGGCGGGGCACGAGGGCGACCGGTGCCCGTGTCGGCCGGCGTGAGTGGTCGAGCGCCGGCCTGGGCGGCTCGGCGTCCCCGCGTGTGGCCAGCGAGCGCTCGCCGTGTCCCAGCACGCACTCGGGATCGGGCCCGTCGAGCGGGAGACCGGTGAAGAACTTGGCCGCCATGCAGCCACCCCGGCAGGCGTCGTAGTGCCCACACGACCCGCAGGCGCCCGCGCTCTGCGGCCGGCGCAACTCGGTGAAGAGGTCCGAGTGGCGCCACACCTCGGTGAACCCGCCGGGCGAGCGAACATTGCCGGCCAGGAACTCGTCATGGATGGCGAAGGGACAGGCGTAGACGTCGCCGACCGGGTCGACCAGGCAGACCACCCGGCCCGCGCCGCAGAGGTTGAGGCCGGGCAGCGGGTCGCCGTACCCGGCCAGGTGGAAGAACGAGTCGCCGGTCAGGACGTCTTCTCCGTGGCCCACCAACCAGTCGTAGAGGATGCGCTGCTGCCCGGCGGTGGGATGGAGCTGGTCCCACACGTCCGCACCCCGGCCCGACGGCCGCAGCCGGGTGAGGCGGAGCTGGGCCCCGTACCGATCGGCCAACGCCTTGAAGGCATCGAGCTGTGAGACGTTGTGGCGGGTGACCACCACCGAGAGCTTGAAACCTGAGAAACCGGCGGCGGCCAGCCGCTCCATGGCGGTGACCGCGGTGGCGAACGAGCCCGGGCCGCGCACGGCGTCGTTGACGTCGGCCGTGGCGCCGTCGAGGGAGATCTGCACGTCGATGTAGTCACTGGCGGCCAGTCGCTCCGCCACCGCGGTGGTGATGCGTGATCCGTTGGTCGAGAACTTGACCCCGACATGGTGGGCCGTGGCGTACTCGACGAGCTCCCAGAAGTCGGCCCGCACGGTGGGCTCGCCGCCCCCGATGTTCACGTAGAAGATCTGCATGCGCTCGAATTCGTCGATCACCGCCTTGCACTCCTCGGTGGTGAGCTCGTCCGGGTCGCGTCGCCCCGAGCTCGAGAGACAGTGCACGCAGGCCAGGTTGCAGGCGTAGGTCAGCTCCCAGGTGAGGCAGATGGGGGCGTCCAGCCCCCGTTCGAACCGATCGACCAGGCGGCCGGCCGTCCCGGGCCGGTCGACCACGGTCATGGTGCGTCCCGCGGGCAGATCATCCCGGATTCGGCCAGGGTGGCCAGGGCCCGTTCATAGGTCTCGAGCTCGGCCGGTTCGACGCCCGCGGCCAAACAGGCCATGCGGCCCGACGGCTCACCTTCCAGTGATTCGACCACGGCCAGGAGGGTCCTGCTCTTGAGGAAGGAGAGCCGGCGGGTGCCGAAGTGGTACGCCAGGGCGC
>JBEKIU010000107.1:0-14289 GCA_050011635.1 Acidimicrobiales bacterium | reverse complement strand
ACGTCCTCCACCGACTGCGGGTCGAGCTGGGGAACCTTGGCCAGGACCTCGCGGATCACCAGGGCGGCGAGGTCGTCGGGCCGGCAGTCGACCAGCGAGCCCTTGTTGGCGCGTCCGATCGGGGTGCGGCCGGTGGCGACGATGACGGCTTCGGGCATGTGGTGCTCCTCGGGGCTGGGCGGCGGGGCCGCGCTGGCGGTTCGGGACTGATCTGAAGTTACCGGGTGGTAACCCTAGCGGTGCCCGGCGCGGCGCATGTCCGGACATCCGTCGGGCAGGCTACCGGGCGCGACCGGGTATGACCCGGGCGCCGACCTCCGACCGCCGGTGGCACTCCGGCCGAGGTGAATGTAACGTGTTCTAGTAGTCCGCTCTCGCCGTTGTGTCGCCGCGGGCGGCGCCGGGGCGGTGCCCTGGGATCTACAGTCCAAGGGGCCGGACGGTCCATGGGGCCGGCAACCCGGGGGAGGCCCTCCGGGCCGGAATCGCAGGCACGAAGGGGAGGACCCAATGGAGATCGGCTACACCGAGGAACAAGAGGCTCTCCGGGACCGCCTCCGCGAGTACTACGCCAACCTGCTGACTCCGGAGGTCGAGGCCCAGTTGGCCGACAGCCACGGGATCGGTCCCGACATGCGGCGGGTGGTCAAGCAGATGGCCACGGACGGCTGGCTCGGCATCGGGTGGCCCACCGAGTACGGGGGCCAGGGCCGCTCTGCCATCGAGCAGTACATCTTCTTCGACGAGTCGATGCGCGCCGGGGCGCCGGTGCCCATGCTGACCATCAACACGGTGGGGCCGACCATCATGCAGTTCGGGACCCAGGAGCAGAAGGACTTCTTCCTTCCGAAGATCCTGGCCGGCGACATCCACTTCTGCATCGGGTACACCGAGCCGGAATCGGGTACCGACCTGGCCTCGCTGCAGACCCGTGCCGTGCGCGACGGCGATGAGTACATCATCAACGGCCAGAAGATCTATACGTCCCTGGCCGGTGGGGCCGACTACATCTGGTTGGCCACCCGAACCGACCCCGAGGTGGCCAAGCACAAGGGCATCTCGCTGTTCATCGTGCCCATGGACACGCCCGGCATCAAGGTGGTGCCCATGCACCTTCTCGGCGACCACAACATCAACTACACGTTCTACGAGGACGTGCGGGTCCCGGCCACCAGTCTGGTCGGCGGCGAGAACAACGGATGGTCGCTGATCACCAACCAGCTCAACCACGAGCGGGTCACGCTGTGCTCGTCGGGAATCATCGAGCGGGCGCTGACCGATGTGACGGCCTGGGCCCAGAACACCAAGCTGGCCGACGGCCGCCGGGTCATCGACCAGGAGTGGGTGCAGGTCCACCTGGCCCGCATCTATGCCCGGCTGGAGTTCCTGAAGCTCATCAACTGGAAAGTGGCCTGGACGGCCACCCAGGGCCATCTGGACGTGGCCGACGCCTCGACCACCAAGGTGTTCGGGACCGAGTTCTACATGGAGGCCTTCAAGCTGATGTTGGAGGTGGTCGGACAAGCCGGCTACCTGACACGGGGAAGCCCCGAAGCCGTCCTGGCCGGGCGACTCGAGATGTACGCCCGAAGCCTGGTCATCCTGACCTTCGGCGGCGGGACCAACGAGATCCAGCGCGACCTGATCGCCATCTTCGGCCTCGGTCTGCCCCGGTCGCTTCGATAGAGCGCTCGCTCCGAAAGAAGAGGTAGGACAACCATGGACTTCTCCTTCAGCGAAGAACAAGAGGCCGTTCGCGACCTGGCCGGCCGGATCTTCACCGACCTGGCCACCCACGAGCGGCTGCGTGAGATCGAGTCCGAGCCCGACGGCGATCGGTTCGACCGAAAGATCTGGGCCGAGCTGGCCGCCGCCGGCCTGCTCGGCATCGCCCTCCCCGAGGAGGTGGGGGGCGCCGGTCTGGGGTTCGTCGAAACGTGCCTGTTGGTGGAGGCGGCCGGCCACAGCGCGGCCTACGTTCCGGTCATCGAGACGTTGGCCGCGGCGGCACCGGCGATTGCCCGCTTCGGCACCGAGGCCCAGCGTCAGAGATGGCTCCCCGGCGTCGTCAGCGGTGACACCGTCCTCACGACGGCACTGGTGGAGCTGGGCGGCATCCCGGGCTCCCCATCGGTGGTCGCCGAGCGGGCCGGTGAGGGCTGGACGCTCTCGGGGTCCAAGTCGTGCGTCCCCTCGGGCACGATTGCCCAGGCGGTGCTGGTCACGGCGCGGGTGGATCCCGAATCCGTCGCCGTGTTCATCGTCGACCCCTCGGCGACCGGCGTCACCCGCGAGCGCCAGGACGCCAACACCGGCCAGCCGGAGGCGGTGCTCACGCTGGCCGGCACTCCGGTCGGCCCCGACGCGTTGTTGGGGTCGGTCGAAGAAGGCTCCTCGATCATCGAGTGGCTGGTCCAGCGGACCACCGCCGCAGTGGCCGTGGCCCAGGCCGGTGCGGCCTCGGCTGCGCTCGCCCTGGTGGCGGAGTACACCAAGTCGAGGGAGCAGTTCGGGAAGCCGATCGCCACCTTCCAGGCGGTCGGCCAACGGGCGGCCGACGCGTACGTCGACACCGAGGCCATCCGCCTCACCGCGTGGCAGGCGGCTTGGCGGATCGACGAGGGGCTGCCGGCCGACAAGGAGGTGGCAATCGCCAAATTCTGGGCCGCGGACGGGGGCCAGCGGGTGGTGCACGCCGCCGTGCACCTCCACGGCGGCGTGGGGGTCGATCGGGACTACCCGCTGCACCGGTATTTCCTGATGACCAAACACTACGAGCTGACCCTGGGCGGTGCCACCGAGCAGCTGCTCCAACTCGGGGCCATCCTGGCCGCCGAGCCGGTCTAAAGGGGCGTTCCCGCCGTGGTGATGGGACGTCGGCCCGGGGTGGCCCGGTCGTCGTGGCCGATCACCACCACCGACCTCATGGGCCTGGCCGGCCAGCTGTCTGCGGCGATGGTCCGGGTTCCGTTCCGCAGGCCGTGGACGGGCGACGGCAACCTTCCCCACAACGTGGCTGTGGCCGTCACCCGGGAGACGCTCCGGTCGTTCATGGGGTACTCGTCCTCGCTCCCCATCGCCGAGTGGCGGTCGATCGAGGTCGTGTTGGACGACCTGTGTGCCGTGATCATGCCCCCCCTGGTGCGCTCGGTCGACATCGTGCAACAGTCGGACACCGTGGCCGGCGTGCCCGGGATCTGGTATCGGCCAAGACACGGCGGATCGCGCGCCACCATGCTCTACCTGCACGGCGGTGGGTACGTCGGGACCTCGCCCCGTATGTACGGGTTGTTCGTCTCGTGGCTGTGCCGCCGCACCGGTTGCCAGATCTTCGTCGCCGATATCCGCTTGGCCCCGGAGTTCCCGTTCCCTGCCGACCTGGAGGACGCCGTGCTGGTCCTCGAGGCACTGCTGGCCAGCGGGGTCGAACCCTCGCAACTGTTCGTCGCGGGGGACTCGAGCGGCGGGGGACTCGTCTCGTCCCTGGTCTATTCGATGGTGGCGACGCACCATCGGCCCATAGCCGGCGTGGTGCTGTTCTCACCGGAACTCGACCTCGTCCTCGACGAGCCGTCGATCACCGAGAACGCCGATCGGGACATCCTGCCGTGGAACATCCCGACCTCCCCGTACCTGCACGGCCGCGAACCGGATGCCGGGTCGGTGTCCGCCGTGGACCAGGATGTGAGTGGATGGCCTCCGACCTTCGTCTCCTGCGGAGGCGACGAGATGTTCCGCGACTCCATCCGCCGGTTCGTCGTCCACCTGCAAGAGGCCGGCGTGGAGGTGACTGCCTCCGAGGAACCGGGCATGTTCCACGTCTTTCCCATCCTCATGCCGTGGGCGGAGGCCAGCCGCCGGGTCTTCCACGCCGTGGGCGAGTTCGTCCACTCCCGCCTGGGCGATCAACCTCCCGCTTCTGCACCTGTTGCCAGGGACGGGGCACCGTGACGGTGTCGTTCTCACATCTCGGCATCTGCGTCTCCGATCTGGACCGGTCGCTTCGCTTCTACTGCGAGGGTCTCGGATTCGAGCAGGTGGCGTCGCATCGGGTCGGGGAGGAGTTCGCCGCCCTGATGGAGCTGGAGGGGGTGGCGGTGGAATCGCGCCTGCTGGCCCGCGACGGTGTGACCATCGAGCTCCTCGGGTACGACTCGCCGGAGTACACCGGTGACGGCGATCGACGGCCCATGAACCAGCTGGGCCTGACCCACCTCTCCTTGCGGGTCGACGACGTGGACGCCGTGGCGTCGGCCATCGAGGGGCTCGGAGGCTCGGTCGTTCGCGACACGCGGACCACGTTGGACCTGACCGGCGCCCGGCTCGATTTCCTCTACTGCACCGATCCCGACGGTGTGAGGATCGAGCTCATGGACCTGCCCGGATGAGCGTCCCGACGTGATCCCGGTGGCGAGCCGGCCACGACCGGTGCGGAAGAGGCGCGCCGTGCTCCGGTACGGTGGTGGCGTGTCCAGCGATCCGGTCAACCTTCAAGACATCGACCCCGAGGACGGCCGGCGGCTCGTCGAGGGCGGTGCCTTGCTCCTCGACGTGCGTGAGGACGACGAATGGGAGGCGGGGCATGCGCCCGAAGCCGTCCACCTGGCCATGGGGCTGGTTTCCGGTCGGATCGACGAGCTCCCTGCCGACCGGACGGTGGTCTGTGTCTGCCGGGTGGGGGGAAGGTCCGGCACGGTGGCCGCGGCCCTGGCCGACGCCGGCTTCGACGTCCGCAACGTGGCCGGCGGGATGCTGGCATGGGAGGCAGCCGGCCTGCCCGTGGTCACCGACTTCGGTGGCGCCGGGCGGATCATCTGAGCACCGACCTCGCCGAGCTTCTGTGACCGTCTACCTGGATGACTGGCGCCAACCGGCGCGGCTGGGTCCGGTCGAGGACCGCTGGTCCCATCTGGTGGCCGACAGCGACGAGGAGCTGCACGCCTTCGCATCTCGGTTGGGCATGAGGCGGGAATGGTTCCAACAGAAGGAGAGCCGACCGCACCAGTCCCACTACGACCTGCCCGAACGGTCCCGCCAACAGGCACTGGCTCTCGGCGCCGTTGCCGTGACCTGGCGTCAGCTCGGCCGGATGATGCGCCAGCGTCGTTCGGATCCGCCACCCGGTGACAGCGGCCGCTCCGTCCCGTTGAAACGGTGAACTCACTCGATCCCCGGACGCCCGTGCTCGTCGGGGTGGGCTCGGCATCGGGTGATGCCGAGGCTACGGAGCTGATGACCCGGGCGCTCGGAGCTGCCGGTTCCGATGCCGGGTCGAACCGGCTGTTGGCCCTCATCGACCGGCTGGCCGTGCCCCACGGGACCTGGACCTATCCCGATCCCGCCCGACTGGTGGCCGACGGTGTCGGCGCCCTGTCGGCCCGGAGCCACCTCGTGGAGCTGGGCATCCCCCAGCAGGCACTGATCAACGACGCGGTGCTCGCCATCGCCGCGGGAGAATCCGAGGTCGCCGCGGTCGTCGGTGGTGAGGCCAAGCGCTGGGCGCGCGACCTGGCCCGCGCCGGCAGGGAGGGGGTGGAGACGGCCCAGCCCGGGGCGGTGCCCGATGTGGTGCAACGCCGCGCCGGACCTCTCATGGAGCCGGTCGAGGTGGCCCACCGGTTGTGGGACCCCGTCCAGCAGTACGCCATGATCGACAACGCCCTCCGGGCCGCCGAGGGTCGCACCCCGACCGAGCACCGGTCGGAGATCGCCCGACTATGGGAGGGTTTCAACCGGGTGGCACGCGGCAATCCCGACGCCGCCTTCCCCGAGCCCATCGACGCCCACTGGCTGGACACGCCGTCCCCGTCCAATCGCCCGCTGGCCTTTCCCTACAACAAATGGCACTCCACCCAGTGGACGGTCAACCAGGCGGCCGCACTCCTGCTGTGTTCGGTCGAAGCAGCACTCAGCGCCGGAGTGCCCGCCGACCGCTGGGTGTTCCCCCTGGCCGCCGTCCAGTCCAGCCACGCCGTCTCGCTCCTGCGCAGGACGGAGCCGCACGCGTGGCCGGCCATGGGCGTGCTCGGGCGTGCCGTGGCCGGTCGCATCGGCCGTCCAATCCCCGAGGTGGAGGTCCTGGAGGTCTACAGCTGCTTTCCCGCCGCCGTCCGGGTCCAGCAGCGTGAGTTGGGGCTGCCGCTCGAAGCGGCCCCGACGGTCACCGGGGGGATGGCCTTCGCCGGAGGACCGTTCAACAACTTCGTCCTGCAGGCGATGGCCGAGGTGGTGGCCCGGGTGCGTGCCGATCCGGGAGCCCTCGGCGTGGTCACCTCGGTCAGCGGGCTCCTGACCAAGCCGGGCATCGGGGCGTGGTCAGCCCGCCCCGACGGCCGGCCCCCGCTGGTGGCCGACCTGGCCGTCGAGAGCGAGGCGGCGACCGGTGTCGTCGAGGTCCTCGAGACAATCGAGGAGTATGCCGGTGACGCCACCGTGGTCACCTACACGGTGACCTTCGACGGGATGGACCCTACCCGCACGGTGGCCCTCTGCCGGACGGGGGACGGAACCCGATGCGTGGCCATGAGCGACGACGCGGGCCTGGCCGCCCACGGCACCGTCGACGAGTTGGTCGGGGCTCGTGTGCGGGTGGCCGGAGGTCGGTTCGACCTGGCGTGACCCGACACGCGTCACGCCGGTCCACACAGCCGGTACGGTGGGCACGTGGCTCTCTCATTGGACGAGGCGATCGGGTTCGTCAACGGGCACAGCCGCGGCGTGCTCGTCACCCTGCGCCGGGACGGACGGCCTCAACTGTCCAACATCCTCTACGTCCCCGGTGCCGACCACTCGGTCCGGATCTCGGTCACCGACGACCGGGCCAAGACGAAGAACCTGCGCCGTGACCCGCGGGCCTCGTTGCACGTCACCCGGGACGACTTCTTCGCCTACGTGGTGCTGGAGGGAGAGGCGGCACTGTCGCCGGTGGCCGCGGCCACCGACGATGCCGTCGTCGGGGAGCTGGTCGAGATGTACCGGCTGGCTCGCGGTGAGCACCCGGACTGGGACGAGTTCCGGGCCGAGATGGTGAACCAGGCGCGCCTGGTCGCCACCCTCACCGCCACCCGTGCCTACGGGATGCTCGGTACCTGAACCGGGGCCACCGGCTCAGCGCTCGCAGACGCCGTCCGAACAGCCCGTGTCGGTGGCGCCCGGCCCCACCATGGATGTGGCCGCGGCCACCTGCGACTCCGACCAGGCCCGTTCCATGGCTCCGAGCAGCACGTCCGCCGGTTGCGCGCCGGAGACGCCGTAGGTCCCGTCGATCACGAAGAAGGGCACGCCGCTGACCCCGAGGGAGGCCGCGGTGGCTTCGTCCTCGCGCACGTCGGCGGCGAAGTCGTCACCGTGCAGGGTGGCCTCGACCTCGTCGGCGTCGAGGCCCACGTCGACGGCCAGCCTGGTCAGCGTCGGTTGGTCGCCGATCGACAGCCCTTCGGTGAAGTAGGCGGCGAACAGCCGCTCCTTCATGGCGTCGGCCAGGCCATACCGTGCGGCCAGATGGATCAACCGGTGGGCGTCGAAGGTGTTGCCGGCCTGGACATCGTCGAGATGGAACTCGAGGCCAACGTCCGCGGCCAACCCGGTCATACGCTCGTTGGCCGCCCGGGCCTGCTCGGCCGTCATGCCGTACTTGCGCTCGAGGATCCGGCTCATGGGCAGGCCCACCAGGGTCGGGGAGGTCGGGTCCAGCTCGAAGCTCCGCCACACCACGTCCACCTCGCGGGCGTGCCCGAACCGGGACAGGGCATCCTCGAACTGCCGCTTGCCCACATAGCACCAGGGGCACACCACATCCGACCAGATCTCTACCTTCACCACGCACTCCCGGCTCTTGGAGGCCACGCGCCTCCGCACAGTTGAACGTCACGGGTCCCCTGGTATTCCGTTGGAGCCGGCCAGTAGGTTCTCGTCATGGTCCTCGAGCACGCTGTCATCACCATCCGGCCGGGAACGGCCGCCGAGTTCGAGGGGGCCATGCTCCGCGCCCGGCCGGTCATCGCCGGGTGCCACGGGTTCGTCTCCCTGGAGCTCCACCGTGGGGTGGAGACGCCCGAACGGTACCTGCTCCTCGTCGAGTGGGAGACCCTCGAGGACCACACGGTGGGCTTCCGCCAATCGGACTCGTTTGTCGAGTGGCGCTCGTTGATCGGGCCCTACTTCGAATCTCCTCCCCTGGTCGACCACTGCGTGCCGGTCGACGGACTGGACTGAGTGGAGATCGGGTGAGCGAGGTGATCGACGAGCAGGTGGCGAGGGTGTTGCTGGCCGGCCGGCTGGCCCATCTCGTCACCCTCAATCCCGACGGCAGCCCCCAGGTCTCGCTGGTCTGGGTGGGGATCGACGGGGATCAGATCGTCTCCGGCCACATGGGAGCGTGGCGCAAGGTGCAGAACCTCCAGCGGGATCCGCGGGTGGCGCTCTCGATGGAGGCCGAAGGCAGGGACGAACGGGGCCTCGATCACTACCTTGTCGTCCACGGTCACGCCGAGGTGGTCGAAGGCGGGGCCGCCCCACTCCTGCAGCGCCTGGCCGGCGTCTACCTCGGGCCGGGGGTGAAGTTCCCGCCAGTCGACGATCCGCAGCTGGGCTACGTGATGAGGATCACTCCCGAACGCTTCGGTGGCGTCGGTCCGTGGGCGGAGTGATCCGGACTTGCACCACAGGCTCAGTCGCCGTCAGCAACCCGGGCGGCGGCACTCAGGTGCTCGGTGAGCTCGGCCAGCGAAGTCCGGGCATTGAGGCCGCTGGTTGACGGCATGACGTACGCGGGCCGCCCGCCGACGGGCACGGCCTGCAGGCCGGCCACTGCTTTCGGGTCGACCACCGTCCGCCAGCCGGAGAGACCCGTGAAGCACACCGCACCTGGTTGTAGCCATTCCACCAGGCGCTCGACCCGGGCGAATCCCTGGCGGTACTCGTCGGCGGTCACCTCGGCCGCGGTGCGGGTGGCCCGCTTGGCGAAGTCGGTCATCCCCATGCCGTGCCCGATCAGGGCGTCGATCGGATCGCGGTCCCGGCTGACGATGCCGGCAGCCATGGCGGCCGGCCAGAAGCGGTTGCCGGGCCGGGCGTAGCCGATCCCGACATCGGCCGAGTACGGCGAGGGGTTGATCCCACAGACCAACAGGCGCATGCCGGTGCTCACGGTGTCGGCCAGCGCGCGGGCCCGCACCGCCCGCAGCCGAACTTCGTCACCGGAGACAGAGAGCGAGCCGGGTTCGACCTCGAACCCGGCCCCGACGACCTGGTCGACCAGCCGGGACGGGGACCAGCCGGCGAAGTAGCGTCCACCGATGTCGTCGCCGGGCAGTTCGCTGCCCTCGTACTCGCCTTCGAGCACTTGCAGCTCGAACGGTGCACCGACGGCCAGCGCCCGGTGGAGGTCCCACAGCGCCAGCGGCAGCCGGTGACGGGGCACATGGAGGTGGGTCATCCACGACCAGGCACCGCCGATCGAATGGCGGGCGAAGGGGAGGTGCTCGACGTCCGCCCGAACGTAGAGGCCCCCTGGCACCTGGTTGCGACAGGCGTCGAGCATGACGGCCGAGGCGTCGAGTGCGACCACCGGTGTTCCCAGGTGGGGGAGGTAGCGGCCGGCTCCGCACCCCACGTCCAGGCGCACGGACCCCGCCGCCACCCGTTGGCCGAATGCCTCCGCCTCCAGCCGACGCCCGGCGGTGGCATGGGTGGCCGCCCAGTCGAGGCCGCGCTCCTCATAGATACCCACGGTGGCCCGGTCCACGGGTCCGATCCTATGGCGGACCCGCTCATGGACCCGCTCATGGACCCGGCGATGACCCGCTCACGGCTCGAAGCGATACCCCATCCCGGGCTCGGTCCGGAAGTGGCGCGGGTGGGAGTGGTCGATCTCGAGCTTGGCCCGGACCCGTCCCATGAGGACCCGGAGGTACTCGGTCTCCGCCTCGTAGCCGGGACCCCAGACGTCGTGGAGCAACTGACGTTGCGAGACCAGCCGCCCGGAGTTCCGGACCAGCACCTCGACGATGTCCCACTCCTTGGGGGTGAGGTGGACGTCGACCCCGTCACGGGTCACCCGCTTCTCGACCAGGTCGACGGTGCAGCTCTCCAGCTCGACGCGCGGGGCCTCGACGACATCGGCCGATCGGCGCAACGCCGCCCGCAACCGGGCCAGCAGTTCGTCCATCCCGAACGGCTTGGTCACGTAGTCGTCGGCGCCGGCGTCGAGGGCCTCCACCTTGCTCACGCTCTGGTGGCGGGCGGACAGCACGATGATCGGCACCTTGCTCCAGCCCCTGATGCCGCGAATGACCTCGACACCGTCGATCCCGGGGAGGCCGAGGTCGAGGAGCACGACATCCGGGTGCCTGGCGGCGGTCCGGTCCAGCCCCTCCTCGCCGTTCCGGGCCACCATCACCTCGTACCCCTTGGCCCTGAGGCTGATGGACAGAGCCCTCAGCAGCGACGTGTCGTCGTCGCACACCAGGACCTTGGCGCCGGACTCGACCCCGCCCCGCGTGGAGGGCGGCGCCGTGCTCGTGGCGTTCACGGGGCCGGGGCCGCCGGGGAGGCGGTGGCGCTGGCGGTGGGCGGCGGTGGGCCGGCCCCGACGGGGGAGTCCGGCCCCGGTGGAACAGACCCGCCGGCGTCCGTCTCCGCAGCCGGCCCGGCATCGGGCCCGATCGGATCGACCTCGGGGATGCGCACCACCATCGTGGTGCCGCCGCCGGGGGTGTCCTCGAGGTCGAGGTCCCCGCCCACCGCCTCCACGAAACCCCGGGCCACGGCCAACCCAAGCCCGACGCCGCCGTGGTTCTCGGAGTCCCCGAGGCGCTGGAACGGGCGGAAGATGCGGTCGCGGTCCTCGGGCCGGATCCCCGGGCCGCGGTCGATGACCCGGATGTCCACCCGGCCGGCCACCGGACCGGCTTCGATCCGGAGCCCGCTCCCTCCGGCGTGGACGAGCGCATTGTCGATGAGATTGGCCAGGGCCCGTTCGAGGAGCACCGGATCGGTATGGATGCGGGGGAGTGGATGCTCCACATCGACGACGACCGATTCACCCCGCGGGCCCAGGCTGTCGACGGCCGCATCGATCAGCTCGGCGATGTCGGTGCTCTGGTGGAGGACGTCCATCGAGCCGGTCTGGAGACGGCTCATGTCCAAGAGGTTCTCCACCAAGGAGTTCAAACGGTCGGCTTCGTCGTCGACCGTCTGGAGCAGAATTCGTGTCTCGTCGGGCCCGAACTCCAGTTGATCGGAGAGCAGGCTGGACGACGCCGCCTTGATGGAAGCCAGCGGTGTGCGGAGGTCGTGGCTCACGGCGGCCAGCAGCGCCGACCGCAGCTGGTTGGCCCTGGCCAGCGAGTCGGCCTCGGCGGCCTCGGCGTGGAGGCGGTCACTCTCCAGGGCGGTGGCCAGCTGCGCCGCAAACGCGGCCAGAATCTCGCGGTCCTCGGCGGTCAGGCCCGGACCCCGCAGGGCCAGGAACTCAACCCCGGTGAGGGGGAGCACCAGGGTGGCCTCGGCCGGAGCCCGCGGCGGCTGATCGCCCGCCATCACGACCGTCGACCACCCCTCGGCCGCAGCCACACTCCCACCCGACGCCGGAGCCGGCCCATGGTGCTCGGGCTCGGCCCGGAGCACGGCGGCCGAATCGAGGCGGAAGGCCACCAGCAACTCGTCGAGCAACGCAGGAAGTGGATTGCCCTCGGGGGCGACCATCCGGCCGGCCACCCGGGCCAGGGTCTGGGCATCGGTACGGGCCTGGATGGCGGTGGCGGTCCTGCGGGCCGAGAGGTCCACCAGCACACTCACCACCCCGGCGGTGACCAGAAACATGACCAGGGCCAGGATGTCCCGGGTATCGGCGATGGTGAACGTGTGGATGGGTGGCGCGAAGTAGTAGTTGGACAAGAGGAATCCGGCCAGAGCGGCAAGGGCGGCCGGCCAGACACCACCGATGGCCGCCACCACCACGACCAGCACCAGATAGGAGCTGAGGGCCGTGGCCAGGCCGGCACCGCTCCGGTCGGCCGTCAGGATGAGGGTGAGCAGCGGGAACCCGACCACACCGATCACGAACGCGGCCACTCGGCGCCGCACCGAAAGTGGTGAGAGCAGGCTCGGCCGGTACCGCCGTGCCTTCTTCGACGGCCCGTGGTCGCCCGGTGCTCCGTCGCGCTCGGGGCCGTCCTCCCCGTCCGGATGCGAGTCGGCATCCATCTCCCCTTCGGTGGCGATGACATGCACGTCCAATGAGCCACCGGCGGCCCTGATGACCGAGTTGATGACCGAGCCGCGGAGGTACTCGTTCAACCGGCTCCGGTGGGTGGCTCCCATCACCAGCTGGGTGGCGTTCTCCGCCCTGGCCACCTGGACGAGGGCCGGGGCCACGTCGGCGCCCACCACTTCGACGAAGCGCCCGCCCAGGTCGTCGAGCAGGGCGCGGTTGGTGACCAAACCTTGCGACCCGGGTCCGGTCAGGCTGTCGTCCGTGCGGACGTGCACCCCGACGAGCTCGGCCTTGGTCCGCATGGCCATCCGGGCCGCACGCCGGATGAGCACGGTGCTGCCGCGTGAGCCGGTGAGCGAGACCACCACCCGCTCCTTCGTCTCCCACGGCCCGGCGATGTTGTGGCGCTCGCGGTAGTCGTTGAGCTCCTCGTCGACCCGGTCGGCCACCCACAGGAGGGCCAACTCGCGGAGCGCGGTGAGGTTCCCGGTACGGAAGTAATTGGCCAGGGCCGCATCGATGCGCTCGGGCGGGTAGACGTTGCCGTGGGCGAGCCTCCTACGCAGCGCCTCCGGGGCCATGTCGACCAGCTCCAGTTGGTCGGCGGCCCGGACAACCGGGTCGGGCACCGTCTCGTGCTGGACCACCCCGGTGATCCCCTCGACCACGTCGTTGAGCGACTCGAGG
The DNA here is from genome assembly GCA_050011635.1 of Acidimicrobiales bacterium. Taxonomy (GTDB): domain Bacteria; phylum Actinomycetota; class Acidimicrobiia; order Acidimicrobiales; family RAAP-2; genus Bog-756. The sequence goes on along the minus strand of JBEKIU010000107.1, from coordinate 1,385 downwards.
TGCTGCAGGTTGATGGTCGAGATAACGTTGATGCCGGCGTCGAGGAGCTCTTCGACGTCCTCCCAGCGCTTGGCGTGCTTCGATCCGGGCGCGTTGGTGTGGGCCAGCTCGTCCACCAGCACCAGCTCGGGCCGACGGGCCAGCAGCCCGTCGACGTCCATCTCCTCCAAGGTCTGGCCCCGGTACTCGACGGTCCGCCGCGGGAAGATCTCGAGGTCGCGGATCTGGGCGTCGGTGTGGGGCCGACCGTGGTCCTGCACCCAGCCGATGACGACATCGGTGCCCCGCTCCTTCCTGCGCCAGCCCTCGTTGAGCATGGCGTAGGTCTTGCCGACCCCGGGGGCGGCGCCGAGATAGAGCCGAAGTTTTCCCCGTGCCAAGTCGATCGCCTCCTGACCCTACGGTTGATCCACGGGGCGCGGTCGCGCCCACTCGTCGCCGGCATCGTGCACAGGCTGTTCGCCGACAGCGCTCACGCCACCCGTGCACAGCGTACGGTCGGCCCGCGGCCCGCCTCTCAGGTACACCGAGCCCGTCCGACTCACTGGCACGGTTGTCCGGCCCACCACCACCGTCACGCCGTCGGCACCGGGTCGGGGTTGAGGCTGTAGCCGATGCCGGGGATGGTCCGGATCAGCGTGCCCGATCCGTCGTCTAGCTTCTGCCGCAACCGGTGCACATAGGCATGGAGGTACGACGCCTCGCGACCGTAGCCCGTCCCCCACACCGCGGCCAGGATCATCTGGTGCGTGCATGTCTTGCCGGGGTGGTGGGCCAGGAAGGAGAGCACGTCGAACTCCTTGGCCGTGAGATCGACCGGGTCGCCCCGCACATGGGCCTCGTGGTGGACGAGGTCGAGATCGAGCGAGCCGATGGTGATCGACTGCAGCGACGACTCGTCGGCCTCTGACTTCCGATGACGAAGCGCGGTGCGGATCCGGGCCTCGAGCTCGGCCATGCCGAAGGGCTTGGTGACATAGTCGTCCGCCCCGCCGTCGAGGGCGGCCACCTTGCGGTCCTCGGTACCGCTGGCCGACAGGATGATGATGGGCACTTCGCTCCACTGCCGGATCCTCTTGCACACGGCCTGCCCGTCGATGTCGGGCAGGCCGAGATCGAGGACGACGATGTCGGGGGAGGTGACCGCGGTCTGGGAGATCCCCTGCTCGCCGTTGACGGCGGTGACGACCTCGTGCCCGCCGGCCTGCAGGCCGAGGCGCAGGGCCCGCAGGAGCGAGGGGTCGTCATCGATGACCAGCACCTTGGCCATGTGCGCTACCTTCCCGCGCCGACCGTGGCCGCCATGGGCAACGTAAAGGCGAACCGGGCCCCGCCTCCCGGTACGTCCTCGACCCAGATGTGCTCGCCATGGGCTTCGACGAACG
>JBEKIU010000106.1:0-14411 GCA_050011635.1 Acidimicrobiales bacterium | reverse complement strand
CACGCTGCGCCGACGCGTTCGTCTCGACCACGTTGCCGTTCCCGTCGACGATGAGTATCGGTGCCTGGTTCGAATCGAACAGATCCCGGTAGAGGGCTTCGGCGCCGAGGTGCGCCTGGTGTTCCGTCTCGGCGATCTGGCGCGCCTCTCGCTCCGCAGTCACTCGCTGACCGACAAGAAGGGAGAGGGCGTCGAGCACGATGACCTGGGCCAATTCTGCCCATGCAGCGATGGAGTCGCCATTGCCGATGGCGAGTACGAATCGCGGGATGGCGAGGACCGTCACCCAGCTCGCGGTGAACATCGCGCCGCGCACCCCGTAGTTGAGTGCGGAGAAGACGACAGGCACCAAGAAGAGGGCGATCGTGGAGTATTCGAGCGCTTGTGAGTTGACCTCGAGGTGGAACGCGACCGTCGCTGCCAGCCTGATCAGGTAGATCGCCAGGATGACGAGCTGGAGGACCCAGAACCGCGAGCTTGTCCACGGTTTCTCGCCCGCGGGAGCCCGGGACGCCGAGTTCTTGCCGACGTTCACGGCGCCCTCGGCGGGTGTGGACTGCTCCTGATCGGCCGACGGGGCGATCTTCACCTGCGATGCGATTCGGTCTTGCGAGCCCGGAGAGCTCACTGGGTCGGTTCCGCGCTTTCCGCCTGTTCCTTCTTGAACAGGCTGTTCGCGAGGGCATAGTGGACGAGCTCGGTGCGAGAGGTCGTGTCGAGTTTGTCGAACACATGATTGAGGTGGCCTTCGACAGTCCGCGGGCTGATGCCGAGTTGACGGGCAATAGCCTTGTTGGACATTCCCCGGGCGACCAGGCGGACGACCTCTTGTTCCCGTCCCGTCAATCTGGGGGAAGGTCCGGAACGATGTGAGTCGGACCGCTCACCGCGACCGGCGGCGGGGACATTCCCACCGACGGCGAACCCGTCACAGGCGGATGTGATGCAGCGGACCAGCTCGTCGCTGGGCATCGTCTTGAGAAGGTAACCGGCGACCCCTGCGGCCAGCGACGCTCGTACGTAGTTCTCGTCGTCGTAGGCGCTGAGGATGAGGACCGTGACGTCGGGGAAGTTCACCGCGATCTGCCGGGCGAGTTCGATTCCGTTCTTGTCCGGGAGCCTGATGTCCACGAGGACGACATCCGGCTTTACGTCAGCGATCACGCTGAGTGCTGCGTCAGCATCCCCCGCTTCGCCCACGACGGAGAATCCGGTGGCGTCCTCGAGGATGCGGCGTGTGCCGGCACGCAGGAGCTCGTGGTCGTCCACCACCACGACCCGTCGGGTCACGGGCGCTTCGGCCGACGGCTGGGATCCCGATGCCTCCGACCACGGGCGAGGGCTGAGGGATTCGATGCCGCTCATACATCCATCGTAGGTTCATCACCTCCATACGACGAGGGACGCCACCATCCCAGCGGCAACGGCGGAGACCAACGGGACGGCGAGGACGGGGTGAACTCTCGGGTCGGGCAGTGGTCCGGCACCGGACGCCGACCGAGTTCGGGCCAGCTTCCAGGCCCCCACCATGCAGACGAAATAGGCCACGATCCACACGGCGACCCCGGCAACAGTCGGTCTGAGTCCCAGTCCTCCAGCCCAGCAGCCGGCGATCAACAGGGCGGATCGCCCGCGCCCCCGGGGATCGCGGCACTCAGGGTCCACCGTACGGAGCACGGCAAATGCCGCTGCGGCAATGACAGTTCCGATCAGTGACCCGATGACGATGTGCCAGTGGTGCTTCCACCCACCCCCGACCACGATGATCACCAGCGCCACGCCGGTTCCGATGGCCGCGATGGACAGTGGCGCGCGCTGCCCGTCGTACTCGACCAGGCTGACGGCGATCATCGCAGCGGCAAGGCAGCAGTAGGCCGCGGACAGCAAGGTGCCGTGCCATGCCCACGTGACCAGCCCGAAGATGATCCCGGTTGAGACCTCCACCACGGGATAGCGAGGTGAGATCGAGAGGTGGCAAGTTCGGCATCTGCCCCTGAGGGCGATCCACGAAGCGACGGGGATGTTCTCCCACCAGGTCAACTGCCGCTTGCATGAGGGACAGAACGAACGTGGGGATGAGACCGAGAGGCCGAGCGGGGAGCGGTAGACGACGACATTGATGAACGACCCGACGAAGAGCCCGAAGATGCCCGCAATCAAGGTGGTCACCAGCAAGGACGAAACGTCGTCAGAACCCATATCGTGTATTCAACAACGTCGGAATGCCTCACCGGTGCAGCTGGCCGGACGCTGTGCTCTCCAGCCGACGCAATTGGCAACGTAATTGACAAAACCCGGCGGTCGGATGGACCGCACTGCGGCCATATTCTCTTCGGGCCCAGCATTTGGGGGTCATTTCATCTGGATTCGGGTTCAATCTCAGGCGTCAGTCTGCCGATGGTCCAGATATGAGCGACGTCGACACCATTCGCTGGCTGGCCAGCGAACATGACCTCGAATTTGTCGACTTCGACACCTACGGCGTGGATCCGGCCGCGGGTGAGATTCTTCCCGCTGACCTGTCGCGGCGCTTTCATGTCGCCGCCATCAAGCGAAAATTCGGCACTCCTGTCATTGCCACTGCGGATCCGGACGACCTGTCTGCCCATGACATCGTCCGAGCTGCGATCGGGCGGGAATTCATATCCGTTGTCGCCTCGCGGGAACAGATCGGCGAACACCTCGATCGAGTGTTCGGCCCTGATGAGGGGGGCCTCCAGCTCAGTCCGGACGACCTTGTCGATCAAAGACCGAGTGAGAAGTCGCCGGCTCCGCTGGACGACTCCGCCACCGCAGGAACCGATTCCGCCACCGCAGGAACCGATTCCGCCACCGCAGACGACGATTCCGCCGCAACAGGAACTGATTCCGCCGCAACAGGAACTGATTCCGCCGCAACAGGAACCGATTCCGCCGCAGCAGGAACCGATTCCGCCGCGACAGGGGCTGCTGTGCGGTCGTTGGAGCCCGATCCAGCCCCGCCGACCAGCGATGGCACCGAAGGAGACACGAAGGGGACCCGTCCCGGGCGGGACGAACCGAAATCGAAACGCCGAACGTCCAAGCGTGCCGATCGGGTCGAAAGTCCTGACTGGCTGGACCTTTCCGATGCCGCCGATGTCCCGGCGCCGGGCGATGTGACCGATGTCGGCCAATCCGAAGAGAGGTCACCAACCCCGCCCGAGGTCGGGTCGTCGATCGACGCTCCGACCGGGCATGAATTGCCGCCCATCGAGGAGAGCACCGCCGGTGACACGATCGATGACGACACCGGGATGCCCGAAATTGCCGAGCTGGTGCCTGACTTCGGCGGAGACGAGCCTCGCTCCGAGCTACTGACATCGGGGAGCGCCCTGGCATCCAGTGTCGATGACCTGGCCGAACTGGCGCGATCGGTTCAAGACGAATCGGTACCGGACGAAACGGACGAGCCTGGAACTGACTCGACGGCTCTGGCCGCCGATCTGGTCGCCGAAGCAGTCGCCACCTTCCAGGAGCAACAGAGCGAGGAGGACTTCCGCGACGCCGGTTTCGATGCCCCGACCCAGACTTCGATGTTCCCGCCGCTGGCAAAATCTCTCGTCGACGGGAAGCGGGTCTCCCTCGAGGACATGGAGGCCGTGCTCGAGGAGCACTATCGCACCGGACAGAGCATCGCCCGGATCCTCACGGCCCAGAAGCTGGTGACCGAGGCCGATCTCATGTGGGGCATGGCCCAGGAGATGGGCCTCGAATTCGTGGACCTGGACACGTTCGGGATCGACTTTGCCGAGGCCGGGAGCATCCCCGAAGCGACGGCCCGGCACCACAACGTGATTGTCATCGGCAATGAGGAAGGCGTTCCGGTGGTTGCCGCATCGAATCCCACCGATGTGTTCGCCATGGACGACCTTCGGACCATCATGGGTCGCAATTTCATTTTGGTGGTCGCCACCCGCACCCAGATCAGCTCCTACATCGGACGGGTATTCAATAGCGGCGGCGACGCGGCAGACATGGCCGTGGAGGCCTCGCTCGGTTTCGACGGCTCGCCCACCGGCAAGGGTGTTGACGACATCCAGGCCGTCACCGAGGAAGCTCCGATCGTCCGGTACGTCAATCTGCTCATCCTGCAGGCCCTGAACGAGCGGGCGTCGGATATTCATGTCGAGCCGACGGCCACCGACCTGCGCATCCGTTACCGGATCGACGGGGTGCTCCATGACGTGTCGACGGCACCACGTGCCATCACTTCTGCAGTGACCACTCGCCTCAAGGTCATGGCCGACTTGAATGTGGCCGAGCACCGGATTCCTCAGGACGGCAGGATCTCTCTCAACGTCGGGAGCAAGGGCATCGACCTCCGGATGGCCACCCTCCCAACCATCCACGGCGAGAAGGTCGTGATGCGGGTGCTGGACAAGTCCAGCGTGGTGCTGGGTTTCGCCGATCTGGGTTTCGACGAAGACTTGCTGGAGTCGTACGCCCGCATCTACACCAAGCCCTACGGCACCATCCTGGTCACGGGACCGACCGGCTCCGGAAAGTCCACGACCCTCTATACGACGCTCACCGCCCTGAATTCGCCGGAGAAGAACATCATCACCGTCGAGGATCCGGTGGAGTTGCAGCTCAAGGGGGTCAACCAGGTGCAGCTGAACGTGAAGGCCGGTCTGACCTTTGCCTCCGCCCTGAAGTCGATCCTCCGATCCGACCCTGACATCGTCCTGGTCGGCGAGATCCGAGACAAGGAGACCGCCGTCATCGCCATCGAAGCTGCGCTCACCGGTCACATGGTGCTGTCGACGTTGCATACGAATAATGCCGCCGCTACACCAATGCGGCTGATCGAGATGGGCCTCGAGCCCTTTCTGGTCACGTCATCTCTGTCGGGGGTGTTGGCCCAACGGCTGGCCCGCCGACTGTGTATGCATTGCAAAGAGGGGTATGAGCCCACCGAGGCGGACATTGTCGCGGCAGGGTGGACGGTCGCTGAGGTTGAAGCGATGGGGGGGATGCCTCAGGTGTTCCGCGCCATCGGATGCTCAGCGTGTGCCAATACGGGCTACCGGGGTCGCAAGGCCCTGGCCGAGCTACTGCCCATGACCGAAGAGATCGACCGAATGATCATTGAAGGAGGAGCGGTGGAAGACATTCACAAGATTGCCGTGGCGCAGGGGATGGTCACCCTGCGTCAGAGCGGAATGCGTAAGGCCCTCGAGGGCGAGACAACCCTCGAAGAAGTACTCCGGGTGGTCGCATGAGCCCGGCCACTGTTCAGACGCGAGATGAATGGTCTGCCCGGCTGGCGCAGGCACTGATCGAGGGCGGCTATGAGACAGAGTCCAATCTGAGGCCGCTGGTCAACGAGGCCCGGGCCACCGACCAACCGCTGGCAACCCTTCTGATCTCCAGGCACGTCGCCATTCCGGGCGTGGTGGTGGGAGCGCTGGCCCATCTGGCACAGATGCCGGCAGTTGATCTGATGGCGATCGCTCCGAGTCCGGAGCTCTCCGTCGTCATGTCCGAGGACGTGGCCCGCGAGTTCGGGGCCCTGCCGCTCCGGCTGGATGGAAATGTGTTGGCGGTCGCCTTTGCGGAGCCGCCGTCCCCCGAAGGTGTCGACTCGTTGGCCGCTCGGGTTGGTTATCGCATCAGTCCGGTGTTGGCCGATCCCGTCGTGATCGGCCAGAGGCTCGGATCTGCCGAGGAAGGCGCTCGGCCTGCTGCTGTCTCCGATCTTGGACCAGCTCCGAGTTCGCCGTTGGTCGGTCCCGATCCGGCGGGTGATCAGGTCACAGGAGAGCAGGTCACCGCGGCCCCTGAGGTTTCCGTGCTGCTGGAGAGGGGGCTCCCGTCCCCCGTGACGGGCGGCACCATGCCGCTTCATATCGACGATCTGCTCCGGTACGCGGTCTCGGTGGGTGCGTCCGATCTCCACCTGACGGCCCAGATGCCCGGCTCCATTCGGCTGCACGGGGCCATTCGCTCCATCGAGGGATGCCCGCCGCTCGACAATGAGTTGATCCGCAACATGGTGTTCGGCATCTTGCCGGCGTCACAGCGTGAGCGGTTCGAGGCCGAAAACGAGCTCGATACCTCACACTCCATCGCCGGCGTCGGAAGGTTCCGGGTCAATGTATCGATGCAACGCGGGACCGTCGCGGCCGCCCTTCGTCCCATTCCACACGAGATGCCGGAGTTCGACACGCTGGGCCTCCCTGACGCCATCAAGTCGTTCACCGACCTGCGTCGCGGGCTCGTACTGGTCACCGGCCCCACGGGTTCCGGCAAGTCGACGACCCTGGCGTCGCTGGTGGACATCATCAACCGCACGAAGCCTCTCCACATCGTGACCGTGGAGGACCCGATCGAATTCCTCCACGATCACAAGCGATCGATCATCACCCAGCGGGAGGTCGGCGAGGATACGGCCTCCTTCTCCGAGGCGCTTCGGCGGGTTCTCCGTCAGGACCCCGACGTGATCCTGGTGGGAGAGCTCAGGGATCTCGAGACCATCTCGATGGCGCTGACCGCGGCCGAAACCGGTCACCTGGTGTTCGGCACGCTCCATACCCAGGACTGTCCTCAGACGGTCGACCGGATGATCGACGTGTTCCCGACCAACCAGCAGGAGCAGATCCGGGTGATGCTGGCGGCGACGCTGCAAGGTGTCGTCACCCAGCAGCTCATCGTCAACTCGGAGGGGACGGGAAGAGTCCCGTGTTCGGAAGTGCTGGTCTGCACCTCAGCCATCCGCAATCTGATCCGGCAGTCGAAGACCCACCAGATCTACTCGTTGATGCAGGTTGGCGGGTCGTTCGGCATGCAGACCATGGACCAGGGGCTGGCCAAACTGGTGCAGACGAACGTGATCTCTGAGGGAATCGCCTATGACCGGGCTTCCAACGAAGAGGATCTTCGCAATCACCTCAATACCTAATTCCATTCACTAGCAGTATTGATCGACGAAGCGGGGAATCGTGGCACTGACATTTGACTACAAGGTCCGAGACCGGTCTGGGAAGATGGTCGAAGGGCAACTCGACGGCGACAACATGGCCCTCGTGGTGCGACGTCTGCGCGAGATGGGCTACATGCCGATATCGGTGACACCGAAGTCGGCAGTCAATCTCAAGACGGAGATCAAGATCCCCGGATTCAGTGATCGGGTCAAGCTGCGGGAGGTCGCGGTCGTGACCAGGCAGCTGTCGACCATGGTCGATTCGGGTCTCTCGGTGGTACGGTCACTCAGCATTCTGGCCGGACAGACGGAGAACCCGACACTGGCCCGGGTCCTCAACGAAGTCCGCCTCGATCTCGAGCACGGATCCTCGCTGTCGGCTGCGTGCGCCAAGCACCCGAAGATATTCTCCAACCTGTTCTGCACGTTGGTCCAGGCCGGAGAGGCGGGAGGGAACCTCGACGATGTCCTCGGGAGCCTGGCCGACACCATCGAGAAGCAGGCGCAACTGAATCGGACCATCCGATCGGCGATGACCTACCCGGCCGTGGTCTTCAGCGTCATGCTGGTCATCTTCACCGCCATGATCGTCTTCATCGTGCCCGTGTTCTCGAAACTGTTCTCCTCACTGGGTGGGAAGCTTCCCCTTCCCACGAGGATTGTCATCAAGATATCGGCCATCGTCACCAGCCCCTGGGTACTCGTCATCATTGCCGTGATCGTGGGCAGCATCATCGGCCTCAAGAGATGGATCGCCACCGACGAAGGGCGGCGAAAGTGGGACCGGCTCATTCTGAGACCGCCCGTGTTCGGATCGCTGTTCCACAAGGTCGCATTGGCCCGGATGACCGGGACGCTGGCATCCCTGATCGGGTCTGGAGTGCCGATTCTCGAATCCCTGGACATCGCCGCCGACACCTCCGGCAACCGTACGGTGGGCGACGTGCTCCTCGAGGCGAAGAAGGGTGTTCGTGAGGGCCGCCCGCTGGCGGATCCCCTACGAGAGCACGAAGCCGTCATCCCCCCGCTGGTCGTGCAGATGATCGAGGTGGGCGAGCAGACCGGTGCACTGGATGGGATGCTCAAGAAGGTCGGTGAGTTCTACGACCAGGAGGTCGAAGCGACGGTCAACAACTTGACCGCCCTCCTCGAGCCGATGCTGACCGTGTGCATGGGTGTGATGGTCGGAGCCATGGTGATCTCGCTCTACCTGCCCATGTTCGACTACATCAAACTGGTTCCGACCGGGGGTAGTTGATGTCGGTGGCGCTGGTGCCACCTCGTGAAACCCGTTGCCATGTCTTGGAAAAGCCACAATGGCGGCAAGAGTGTGGACGTAAGCTGTCGATTCACAATTCCATCGGTTAGTCAAGGCGATGGGGGTACTCGACCATGTATTGATTGTTCGTCAATCGGTACGTCATGACACGGAATATCATCGATGCATCGATGGCTGGTTCTCGATCGACCAATGCCACGATCCCTCCCGCTGCCTCGACCTATGAACCTCTGCTAAACCGCGCTCACCGGCAGATTCGTGGCCACAAGAATTGTTCTTCTTGTCCTAACGCCAAGGGGAATTGCGAAGAAATTCTCTCTAAAGATGGGTCTCCAATAGGTCGATGAAGACACTGGGTGTCCACTCGGGCAGTCGTCAATTGATGCATCAAATATCATGAGGAGGCAACAAATGTTTTCATCGGCAATCGAGCGCCTGAATGACAGGCGCAACGGTGCGGGCGAGGCTGGCGAGGACGCCGGGTTCACCCTCATCGAGCTGATGGTCGTGCTCTTGATCATGGCCATTCTGCTCGCCATCGCCATCCCGACGTTCCTCGGGGTGTCCGGCTCGGCTAACGACCGTGCGGCGCAGTCCAACCTGAACACCGCCCTGACCAACGCCAAGAGCTACTACCAGTCGAACGGGCAGACGTTCACCGGCACCAACGTGACCAGCTTGGCTTCAGCCCTGGGTAGCCAGGAGCCGAGCATCTCGTGGGTGACCGGACCGTCGACCGGATCCGGCGTGGTCAGCGTGGGTGTGGCCACCGACGGGAACGGCATCGTGTTGGCGTCGCTGTCCAAGACCAACACCTGTTGGTATCTGGTGGACAACGAGGCCGTCGAGGCCAGCACCACCGGTGAAGGAGTCCCGTCAGCTCAGCTGGCTGCCGGCACCTGGTACGGAGCCACCGCTATCGGTGGGTCGAGCTCCACAGCCTGCACCGCCGCCAGTGCTTCGTCTGCGGCCAACTGGAACACCGCAGGGACCGCTGGCTTCCCAGCCAAGTGACCCGGTAGTTCGGATAGTGCAGTAGGTCGGGAGGTTCAGCCTCCCGAACGGGCAAGTGCCTGTGTGCGATCGTGCCCTCCTTCTTCGGAAGGAGGGCACGTCGCACGCGGGCCCGATTTCGAATGAGTCCGGATCCGTCCGTGATGGCCGGCGATTTTGGGGAGTGGCATGAGCACGATGACAGAGGGTGCACTCGACCAAGGCCATCTCGCAGGGCCGGTGGCCGGCAGCCGCACCGAGGATCAGCGTCCAGCAGGGATGCTGGACCGTCTCCGACACCGCAAGTGGGCGTTGATCGCTGCGGCGGCGATGCTGGTCACAGGAATGGCGTACATGCTGGCGTGGGAGCATTTCTACTATCACTCCAAATATTGGGGTTGGGAGACGGGTGGCGACCTCTGGGGGATCTTCCGGGGCGCACACTATGTGAGCTGGGGCTATCTGGGTGGGGTCTACTCGTCCGGAAACGGTGTGGTGTCCTTTCCGGGGCTCGAAGTCCTCCTTGCACCAGTGGCCATGCTCTCGAGCGCACTCCATCTCAGCGAATCGTTCGCACCGAATTTCTTGCCGCGCCCGACCGCGGCACTGCTCTTGCAGCCGGTCGAGCTGCTTCTCGCCGGCACGGTGATGTTTGCCACCGATGCGCTGGCCGAGCACCTGGGCATCGCCCGTGGAAGGCGGATCGCGTTGTGCTTCGTGGTGGCCGCGGTGGCCTGGCCGGTGGCAGCCATCTGGGGCCACGCCGAGGACGTGCTGGCCATGACGTTCGCCATCTACGCCCTCATCGCCATGGTGGACCGCAAATGGTCCAGATCCGGCTGGCTGCTGGGATTCGGCATCGTCATGCAGCCGTTGGTGGCCCTTCTGCTCCCGTTATTCTTCGCCGCCTCGCCGACCGGTCAGCGGCTGAGGGTGGCCGCCCGGGCGGCGGCTCTGTCGGTGGTGCTGGTCGGTATCGCATTCATCGGGAACCCGGGCGAGACCTTTGCCGCCCTGGCCAAGCAGCCGACGCCGTTCGGCCCCAATCACCCGACACCGTGGGCGGCCCTCTCGCCCAGACTGACAAGTCCGACACTCCACAGCGGCAGTCCCGTGACGCTCGTGCATGTAGGCGACCGTCTCAGGCTCAGCGTGATCCCCGGCCACTTCCAGGCGCCGGTCGTCGTCTCGGGCGGAGCGGGGCGCATCATCGACGTACTGATTGCAATCCTTGTCGGTGTCTACGTCTGGCAGCGCCCGCAGGATTCGGTGCGGATGTTCTGGCTGGCGGCCGTGGTGCTGGCCACTCGGTGCTTCTTCGAGCCGGTCATGACCCCCTACTACCTGGCCCCGCCACTGATCCTGGCCCTGGTGATGGTGGCCCGCGTGGACCGCAGGAGGTTCTTGGCCGCGCTGGTCATCGTCGGGGAGATCACGTATTTCTCGTACCGTCACCTCGGTCCGTGGCGGTGGTGGCTTCCCGTCGTGGCCGGATTGATCGGCGTCGTGGCCCTGGGTTATCCGAGGCGTCCTGCCGCGGCATCCGATTGCGAGCCGGTTCCTGCGCGTCTGGTTCCGGAACTGCGGGCCCTGGAGCCGGTCGGCTGACGTCAGCGTGCCGGACCCTGGGCTCTCCTCGGCGTCTCACGCACGCGCAGCTGGCTGGCCCTAGAGCGGCCCCACCGTGTGCTTGCGCCCGGGCAGGTACTCGCGGGCCGTGTCCAACGTGCGCAGGGCGTCGGCCACCACCTCCCGGGTGTCGTCGGGATCGATCACCGCATCGACGAATCCCCGCTCGGATGCCTCCCAGGGGGTGAGGAACCGCTTGGCGTACTCGTCCCGGAGGGTCTCCTGCTCGTCGGAGCCGGCTGTCCGGTGGAGGATCTGCACCGCGCCCTCGGCCCCCATGACGGCGATTTCGGCACCAGGCCACGCGAAGCACAGGTCGTTCCCGAGCCCCTTCGAGTCCATGACGATGTAGGCCCCCCCGAAGGCCTTTCTGAGGATCACGCACACCCTGGGCACGGTGGCCTCGGAGTAGGCGAAGGCGAGCTCGGCGCCGTGCCGGATCATGCCCCTCCACTCGAGATCCTTGCCGGGCAGGAAGCCGGGCGTGTCCACCAGCGTCACCAACGGCAGGTTGAACGAGTCGCAGAACCGGACGAACCGGGCACCTTTCTGGGAGGCGGCGATGTCCAGGGTGCCGGCCAGGGCCTGCGGCTGGTTGGCCACGAAGCCCACGGACCGGCCGCCGATGCGCCCCAGCGCGGTGACCAGCTGGGGCGACCATCTGGTCCACAGCTCGGTCACATCCTGGTTATCGGCCAGTTCGGCGGCCACCCGGCGTACGTCGTAGGAGCTGGTGGCCCGCGACGGGATGATCTCCCGCAGCGCGCCCGGGACTCGCTCCTCCCGGGTGGAGCCGTCGGGCGGCCCGAGCGGGGCCAGCTCGTCGGCGTTGGCCGGGAGCAGGCTCAACAGGTGCTCCACGTGGGCCATGGCATCTTCCTCCGATGCCGACTCGATGGCGCACAGCCCGCTCGATCGGGCGTGCATGGCCGTTCCCCCGAGCTGGTGGATCCCGATACGCACCCCGGTGAACTCCTCGACCATGGCCGGCCCGGAGACGAAGGCGAAGGCGTCGGCGGTCATGACTACCAGATCGGCCAGCCCGAGCAGCAGGGCCGGTCCCGACAGCGCGGGACCGGTCACCACCACCACCACCGGAACCATGCCCGAGCAACTGGTGACGGCCCTGGCCGCCGTACCCCATCCGTGCAGCGAGGCCACGCCGTCGGAGACGTCGGCACCGCTGGAGGCCAACACCATGACCAGAGGGATCCGGAAGGTCAGCGCCGATGCGGCCGCCACCCGGATGGTCTCGCCGTCCTCGACGGACAGTGCCCCCCGTCGGACGGTGGACACCGACCGCACCACCATGGCCGGGCGGTCACCGAGGTCCTCGATACCGGCCCGTACCGAGCCGGTGACGAGTCGGCGAAAGATCGGCGCCGCGGGTGCTTCGAGGGTCACCGGGCCATGCTACGGAACCGACGACCGGAGGTCCGTGCATACCTGCCGCTCATCATCGTTCGGGTTGTGTGCCGTCCGGGGGCTCGGCCCCGCCCTTCGAGCGATCCGACCGGTCTCCGTCGGGCGAGGGGTCGGTGGTCGAGATGTCCTCGGGGCCGGCGCCCGAACCGGATCCGGGACCGGGTTGCGGCGCGGGCTCGACCGGCGGACCCCCCCGACCGGTCCGGTCCCTGGCACTCTGCCGGTCGACCCGCTCGAATTGCCGTTCGACGTCGGCCCACACCAGCGTCTCGCTGGCGTCGATCTCCTCCTCGGACCTCGGCGCCCGGGCCAGGACCACGGCCCCCACGGTGAGCAGGACGAACAGCATGGTCAGTTTCGAGACGAAACCGGAGATCTGTTGATCGTTGAGCGGTCGCAGTCCGATGGCGGCATGGGACCTGGCGAACTCCGGATAGAGCGGTCGCCTCGAGAAGATGTAGATGAACGAGAGGAAGGCGGGGACCACCGCCTGGGCCACCAGGTAGCCGAAGCGGATCACCGGCTTCGGTCGGGTCAGCCCGGGTATACGCCCGAGGACCGGGATCCACAGCACGAGGCCGGCCACCACGATGACCAGGTCGAGTACACCCCGGGCCACCGGCGACGCTGCCTCCGCCCGCACCATCACCGGCGTCATCGAACCGATGACCAGCACGGTGACGGTGGCGATGGCCACCAGGGGCCGTTGCACCTGGGTGAGGACCATGTCCACCGGGGCGGGCCGGGTGATCCACTGGAGGACGTCATAGGGGAGGCCGAGGAGGAGCATCGGCGCCACCGCCATCAGCAGGATCAGCCGTTGTGTGACCAGCGCGATGAGCGACCAGTGGGCGGCGAGATCGGCCACCGGCCAGGTGAGCGCGACCACCGATGCCGCGCAGGCTCCGCCGAACGTGATGACCTGACGCCTCGTCCAAGGGATCGGAGGCCGAGCGGTGCGGACCAGGCGACGGTGGCCGCCCACGACCAGGCCCGCGCCCACCACCAGGCTGACCCACACCGCCAGATGAGGGTCCCAGGCATAGGGTCCGGGCGTCCCCACCGTCAGGACCTGGCCCGTCGCGCCCTAGATTGACCGTCGTGCAACGTCTTGATCGGCTCGAACGGGTCACCGACCTGTTGTTGGTGCTTCTCGACGCGCCGCGCCCGCTCAGCCTGCGTGAGATCGCCGATCGGGTGCCGGGGTATCCCGACACCCACGGGGCCCGCCGCCAGGCGTTCGAACGGGACAAGAGGCTGTTGCGCGACGAGGGGGTGCCCGTGCTGGTGGTCCCGATCGGTGGAGACGAGCAGCTCGGGTACCGCGTCGACCCCGACTCCTACTACCTTCCCGACCTCGGATTGGAGGCAGAGGAACAGGCCGCCTTGAACCTGGCCGTTGCCGGAGTCCACCTCGGCGAGCCTATCGGCCGGGATGCGCTGCTGAAGCTGGGTGCCGGCGGGGAGTCGCCCGTCCGTCCCGGCGCCGCCCCGCTGGTGGACCTGCGGTCGGTCGACGGGTTGCCGGCCCTGCCGCTCGTCTTCGACGCCATCCGACAGCGGGCGGCCCTCCGATTCGACTACCGGGGCGACCAGCGCCACGTCGACGTGGCCGGTCTCCGGTTCCGCAACGGCCGCTGGTACGTGATCGGCTTCGACCGCGACCGGGGGGAGGCCCGCACCTTCCGGGTCGACCGGATCGCCGCCCCGCCCGAGCTCGACCCCCCCGGCTCCGCCCAGCTTCCTGACGGCTTCGACGTTGACCTGGCCTTCTCGCGCGATCCGTGGCAGTTCGGCGACGGCGAGGAGGTCGAGGTCGATGTGCTGGTCGATGGAGCCGAATCGGGCCGGGTGGCCACCGAGCTGGGCGAGACAGCCGTGGTCGAGCATCGCGACGACGGCGCCGTGGTGGTGCGTCTGTCGGTCACCGATCCGGAGGCGCTCGTCCTCTGGGTGGTCGACCTGTTGGATCATGCCGAAGTGCTGGCGCCAGATTCCGTCCGCACCGCGGTGATCGAACGGCTCGAGTCGATCGTCGCCCGCGCCCCGGGCGCCGGGACGCCTCGATGACGACGCCGGTCGACACGGCGGGCCGGCTCCGCCGTCTCCTGGCCATCCTGGCCTGGTTGGCCCAGGTGGACG
>JBEKIU010000105.1:0-14438 GCA_050011635.1 Acidimicrobiales bacterium | reverse complement strand
AGGGCCAGCGACCTCCAGACGGTCCACACGATGATCACCTCCTTGGACGGTGCGTAGCCGCTGGCGATCTCCTCGGGATGCTCCTCCAGCCATTGCCTTCCCGCCGCGAAGCCCTCGGTGGTGACCAGCGGCTTCCACTTCTCCACGTTGGCCATCCAGCTGGCGCCGGCACCTGACGAGATGCTGGCAATGGCCCCACCCTCACTCATCCGCTCGACCACCAGATCGGCCAGGTGGCGCTGGCCGACGAAGTTGACGAGCATGGTGTCGAGATCGGAGAACCGTCCACCGGGCAGTCCGGCACAGTTGAAAAGCGCGTCGATCCTGCCCCCGACGGCGTCGACCGCCGCACCGATGGCGTCGGGCTCGCGCAGATCCGTCGAGTAGTAGCCGGCCACGTCGACCGGCGGTTCCTTCAGGTCGATCACGTGGATCTCCGCACCGAGGGGCTTCAACTGTCGGACCACCGCTGCCCCCATCCCCGCGCCCCCACCGCCACTGACGATGACCCGGCGCCCTTCGTACGTGCTCATGGACGTCAAATTTTCCCACTCTCGCTCAGGGCCATCGCGGTCACCGGGGAAGCCCCAGACCGTGCTCGGCCACGATATTCCGGTTGATCTCGCTCGTACCTCCGGCGATCGACGATCCGCGCGAGCCGGTCAGGCTCTTCGACCAGGGTCCCTCGAGAGCCCCCGGCCCGAGCAGTCCGAGGGCCAATCCGGCCAGCTCCTGGGAGATCTCCGCCCACATCAGCTTGGCCAGGCTGCCCATGGTCGGTGACGGGCGCCCCCCACGGCCGACGACCTCCAGTTCCCGCGCCGTGGTCCAGCGCAGGCAGGCGATACGGCAGTAGATCTGGGTCAGGTGGTCCCGATGGACGGGAGTCACCTCGACGCCGGTCCGGCGGGTCTCCTCCACCAGGTCGGCGAACCGGGCGCTCAGGCTGAGGTGCAGTTTGGCCACGCCCGCGCGTTCGTAGCTCAACGTCGTCATGGCCACCTTCCAGCCCGCGTTGAGCGGGCCGAGCAGGGAGGTCGAAGGTACCCGCACGTCGGTGAAGAAGAGCTCCGAGAACATGGCGTCCCCGGTCATCGTGCGGAGCGGTCGCGCCTCGATCCCAGAGGTGCGCATGTCCACGAGCAGGCAGCTGATGCCGGCGTGCTTGGGGACCGAGGAGTCGGTACGGACGTACAGCTGGCACCAGTCGGCGTGGTGGCCGAGGCTGTTCCACGTCTTCTGCCCGTTGACCACGAAACTCTCACCGTCGAGCACGGCCGTGGTGCGAAGCGAGGCCAGGTCGGACCCGGCATCGGGTTCGGACATCCCCTGGCACCAGATCTCATCTCCACGCAGCATCGGGGTGAGAAAGCGGTCCTTTTGCTGCTGGGTACCCACTTCGAGGATGGCCGGGGCGATGTTGGCCACACCGATGACGTTCACCGGCCCGGGTGCTCCGGCCGCCGCCATGACCTCGTGATAGGCCAGCTGCTCGGCCACGCCGGCATTGCGGCCCCCGTACTCCGCCGGCCAGGCCACCGCCGCCCAGCCGGCGTCGGCCAACGACCGGTTCCAGCCCCGCAACACCTCGAGGGTGTCCTCGTCCTCGAATCCTTCCCTTCCGGCCTCTACGATCTCGGGGGTCAGATTGGCGTGGAGCCACCCCTCCAACGCGCGCCGGAACTCCGGGACGGAGGTCTGCGTCGCAACGTCGATTTCCACGTACTCTCCTGATCGTCGGCCGCGGCACGACCGTTCCTCCCGTCGTGGCGACTCACGGTACACCAGGCGTCACAATGGCGACAATGCCGTTTTCAGGGTCCAACCCGGCGGCGGCACTGTGGAGGCGGCCGTCTCAGACGCTCGTTCTCACCCCGAGGGCGGGCAGGCAGAAGCGCAGCACCTGCTCCTTGGCCCGTCCGGGGTCGGTCGACCGGGCCCTCCGTTGCGGGTGGGCCACGCTCCAGACCAGGTCGAAGATGGCGTCGGCGTCGGCGAGCGGTTCGGTCGTGGGAAACGAACCGTCGGAGGAGCCGCGCTCCAATGCCAGCAACAGCGGCGAGATGAGCCTCGACCGAAGGGCCGCCTCCTCCTGCTCGTACCCGTCGGCCTGGCGGGCCGACGGGTTGAAGATGACGAGCCGGCGGACCCGTCGCCAGTCGAAGGCCATGGTCACCATCTCGTCGATCCAGGCGCGCACGGCGTCGAGCGCCGTCGGCGCATCCCCGACGGTACTGACCACCTGGGCGACATCGGGATCCGATGCCGTTCTGAACATGGCCAGTAGCAAATCGTCTTTCGAGCGGAACTGCCGGTAGAAGGCACGGGTCGAGAGCCCGGCGTAATCCAGGATGTCCTGCACGCTGGCCCCCTGAAAGCCGTTGCGCCGCATCACGTGCAGCGCGGCATCCATGAGGCGGCTCCGTTCGTCCCCGGCCTCCGGAGAGACCGCAGGATCGAGCACGCCCCCGTGGTCGACCACCGCAGACACGACGGCCACACTACCGGACCGGGCCGAGAGCGCCCAGTCCCCTACCGGCAGCCACGATCCCCCCGAACCGCACCCGGGCACCCCATGGCGGTCGGCCCGACAGAATGCCGTGCACGGGGGTGCCCCCGGTCAAAGGGCAGGGGACCGAGGGCGTCAGGCCCGGAGCTGGGGCGTAATCCAGAACCCCCCTCAACAGGTTTGGCCCCTCGATGGTACCGCCCTAGGAACCATTCCCGGGTCACACCCTGTCTCCTTCGGCGCCGAGCCGTTGCAGACCGGAAGCGGCAGCGGAGACCGGTTCGGCGGAACGAGGGCCGGGCCGGGAGCAAGGTGGCGGAACCCAACTCGACCGGCCCGGCGACTGTCAATATTACTGGCCGGTAAGTAGAACCCGGGTCGCGGCACCCGTCAAGGTCGGTTCCGCCCGGGGTTTGGTGAGTCTCGATTGCCGCTGCAGGCCTACAGGCTGGCGGCTCTGCAGGCGATGCATATCGGCTACAGGCGATAATTTGGCCAATTCCGAAATTTGGGGGACCGAGGGTGCCACTCGGTGCGACACCCGGCACGGCAGCAGGACCCCTCGGCACGACACCCGGCACGGCGGCGGGACCCGGCGGCAGCGACCCGAGCACGAGCTCCCAGCGCCACGGCTGGGGCCCGTCGGTCGGAAGCGACTAGCGCGCCGGTGGGATCCAGCCCGGCGAGACCGAGGTCCGGCCGGCGACGATGCTCGAGCCGATGTAGTTGCGCTGCGCTTCCACGGTGCCGGCCCCGATACACAACCCCCGGATGTCCCGGTAGGCCCGTTCCAGCGGATACTCGCGGCTGTACCCGTAGCCCCCATGGATCTGGATGGCTTCGTCACAGACGTATTTGGCCGCCAGGTTGGCCGCGGTCTTGGCCATGGCCGTCTCCATTGCCGGAGGGGTACCGCCCGGGCCGGCGAGGCGAACGGCGCGACCCAACAACAGCCTCGCCCCCTCGATGGCCACGGCCATCTCGGCCAGTTTCCACTGCAGGCCCTGCAGCTCGGCGATGGGTCGACCGCCGACCACCCGTTCGGTCATGTAGTCGACCGAACGCTCGAGGGCGCCCTGGGCCGCACCTACGCACATGGCCGCGTTCCCGCATCGCTCGTGGTTGAGGTGGGAGAGGAGCAGTTTGAACGGCTCCGGCGAGGACGGGTCCCCGGCCACCAAGACATCGTCCTCGGTGATGGCCACGCCGTCGAACGCGATCTCCGACTCGGTGGCGGCGTGGATCCCCATCCCCCGGTGCCGGCCAGTCAGCTCCACACCCGGACGGTCCATGGGCACGATCACCGCACCGATCCCCCTGGCGCCCTCACCACCCGGCCACCGGCACCACACCAGGACTGCGGCAGCGGCGTGACCCAACGTCGAGTAGTTCTTGTAGCCGTCCAGTCGCCACCCGTCCCCGTCAGGCTTGAGGGCGGTCCGCATGCTCTGGACGGCGGAACCGGCGTCGGGCTCGGTGATCCCGATGCTGATGATCGCCTCGCCGTCGGCCACGACAGGGAGCCAGCGATCCTTGAGCGACGCGGAACCGAGGTGCTCGATGCCCCGGGCCGGACCGTTGAAGGCCAGCTGACAGCAGATGGCGGTGGAGACGTCGTGCCGGGCGATCTCCTCCAGCACGATGGCAGCCTCGACATCCCCCATCCCGAGCCCGCCCCACGGCTCACCGATGGTCACCCGGAAGAGATCGGCCGCGGCCATGGCCGCGATGGCCTCTCGCGGGACCTCGCCCGACTCGTCATGAGCCGCCGCTCGGGGGGCGACCTCACGGGCGGCCACGTCGCGGGCCAGCTGGCGAAGGGCAGCCTGGTCCTCGTCCTCGTCCCATGACTGGCCGGTCGCGCCCACGTCAGTCCGACGGTTCCGTGCCCACCACGCCCACGAAGCTCACGCACTCTCCGGGTCCGCCACCGAGGTTGTGGGTAAGCCCGAGGGTGCGGCCACCTTCTGTCACCGTGGCGATCTGGCGCTCGGGTGGCGCCTGCCGCCGGAGCTGGAGCCAACACTCGAACAGCATCCGGAGACCAGTGGCCCCGATCGGGTGCCCGAAGCTCTTGAGCCCCCCGTCGGGATTGACGGGAAGGTCCCCGTCCCGGTCGAACGTCCCGGCCAACTCCTCCTTCCATGCCGTCCCGCGGTCGGCGAAGCCCAAGTCCTCCATCAGAACCAGCTCGGTGGGCGTGAAGCAGTCGTGCACCTCGGCCATGGCCAGCTGGGCCCGCGGGTCGGTGATCCCGGCCTGACCGTACGCATCGGCGGCGGACCGGACCACCTCCTCGAAGCTGGTGTAGTCATAGTCGGGATCGATGACCCCGGCCGCCGGGCCGGCGATCAGGCTGAGCCCTTTCACGTAGAGGGGAGAGTCGGTGTAGCGGTGGGCATCCTCCGCCCGGCAGATCAACGCCGCGGCAGCGCCGTCGCTCACCCCGCTGCAGTCGAACACCCCGAGCTGGCCGGCCACCCGGGGGGAGGCGGCGATCTTCTCCAGCGAGACTTCCTTGCGGTACTGGGCCCTCGGGTTGACCGCCCCGTTCCGGTGGTTCTTCCAGGCGATGCGGTTGAGCACCGATGCCATCTCGTCCGGGTCGACGCCGTATTTGTGGCAGTACGCGGGCACGAGGAAGGAGAAGGCGGCCGGGGAACTGAGCTGGGCGTTGGTCCCGTCCCCCACCTTGTGGATCCCGGTCAGCCCCGAGTAACCGGAGTCCTTCAACTTCTCGACCCCAATGGCCATCACCAGCTCGTAGGCGCCCGAGGCCACCGCGTAACAGGCGTTGCGGAAGGCCTCTGACCCGGTGGCGCAGAAGTTCTCCACCCGGGTGACCGGCTTGTAGCCGATCTTCAGCGGCCGGGACAGGGTCAGGCCCGAGCTCCCCGAGCCCAGCGTGCCCAACCAGAACGCGTCGATGGTGTCCATGGCCACCCCGGACGAACCGATGCACTCGAGGGCGGCGTCGGTCAGGAGGTCGTTGGTCCCCTGGTCCCAGAGCTCGCCGAAGGGCGTGCAGCCCATACCGACGATCGCCACCCGATCCCGAATCCCCGTGCTGGTCATCGCTGTTCTCCTTCGCTGCCCGCCCGAACGCCTGCGGTATCGCCGGCTGCGTCGGGCACCGGTCGAGCTTTCCAAAAGTAATTGTGTACACCTTCGGCGCTGTAGAGACGTCGAAAGGTCATCTCGACCCTCGCGCCGACCGCCACCGACCCCGGGTCGACGTCGGTCATCTCCCCGCGGTACCGACCGCCCCCGTCGAAGTCGATCACCGCCCCCACCATCGGCGGCGACAGGCTGAACGCCAGGTGGTCGACGGTGTAGGTGGCGACCGTCCCGCGGACATCGGCCATCCGTTCGGACACCATCTGGTCGACCGCCTGGCACGAGAGACACACCCGGGTGGGCGGGAGGTGGCGGAATCCGCACACCAGACATCTGCTGGCGTTGAATCCGAATTTCCATCCCTCGCTGCGCAGCGATGCCGGGGCGTCGGGACGTTCGGGGTCGGGCCGGCGGGGTGGCTCGCGCTGGAGCATCCCCCGCCAGGACAAGAAGACGGCGTAGGGCAGGTCGGAACGGCCGTCGCCGGCTTGCTCGGCCACCGTGCGCATCCCCGCCTCGCGGCGAGCGGCCTGCACGACGGGCAGTGCGTCGGTAGTCCGCAGGATGACGGCATCGGCACCGTCGGCCACCTCCACCAAGGCCACCACCTCCCCGGGTGTGGCCCGCTCGAGGACATCGGCCAACGCGACCGCGCCCTCGGCAGCGCCCAGGTTGCCGATCAGACCGGCGAGGTCCGGCACCACACGCTCAGCCGGGACGCCGAACGACTTCCGGAGCGTGGCCACCGCTCGGGTGTGGAGCCCGCTCACAATCAGATGGTCGATGTCCCCGGCCGACAACCCGGCCCCTCCGAGTGCGCGCTCGAATGCGGACCGGGCCAAGGGGACCAGGGCCTCCTCACCGAATCGATCCTCCCACTGCCGTGACCCGGTCTCTCCCGGGACTCGCCACCGCTCCAGGAACTCGTCGGTGGAGGCCGCGTGGCCGAGCATCTCGGCCACTCCCCCGTCGGGGGCGAACACGAAGGCCGCCGCCCCGTCGCCGCCCTGGCTCTCATCGGTGCTCCCGGGTAGTCCGGTCCGGAGATCGGCGAGCACGGCGAGGGCCGGAGCCCGCTCGCCGGCCAGCTTGGCCAGTTGGAGAGTGGCCCAGCCCGAACGTACGGATCCGCACAGGTCGTAGGCCCCTGTCTCCTGGGCCAATCCGAGGCCGGCGTGAACGGTGGTGGCGTTGGTCTTGTCGAGATAGGCGGGCGCCGGCGTGGAGAAGTAGAGGGTCTCGGGGGACGGGACGCCTCCCGAGGCGAGGGCACGGCGGCCGGCTTCCACCCCCATCGAGGACGTGTCCTCGTCGTAGGAGGCGACGGCCCGCCGGCCCCGGCCGGCGGCGGTGCCGAAGGCCTCGCCGATCGCCCGGCGTTCGAGCCGCCAGTACGGAAGGTAGACACCCCACGACACGATTCCCGCTCCCACAGATGACCCTCTCTCTCGACTCAGGACTCGACGACGCTCAGCGACGCGGCCCGCTCCTTCAGCGCGGGCCGGTTCGGCTTCCCCACACCCAGTAGCGGGATCTCCTCGAGATGCACCACGATCTCGGGGGTCTTGAACCGGGCCACCCCAAGGCCTGCGAACCAGCGACGGCACTCGTCCACGTCGACCTGTGGGTCGCCGATCACGAAGGCGGCCACCCGCTCGCCGAGGCGCCGGTCGGGACAGCCGACCACCACCGCTTGGCGGACCCCGGGGTGCTGCTCGAGTACCCGCTCCACCTCGGCCGAGGCGATGTTCTCCCCCCCTCTGATGATGAGCTCCTTCAGACGGCCGACGATGGTCAACCAGCCGTCCCCGTCGAGCGTTCCGAGGTCGCCGGTACCGAACCACCCGCGGCGGACCGCCTCGTCGGTCTGAGCACGCTCGCCGTACCCCACGAAGAGCTCGGGTCCGCGCACGAGGACCTCACCGGGCTCGCCCGGCTGCTGCACGCGGTCGGTGGCGGGGTCCACCACCTTGATCTCCGCGTCGCCCACCGAGTGGCCGTCGGTGTCCCGGGCCTTGTCCAACCCGTCCTGCCAGCTGCTGGTGGTGACGGTCGGTGCCTCGGTGGACCCGTAGGTGCGCTTCACGGTGGCACCGAGCCCGAGGCGCGCCGCGTCGATGAATTCCGGGGTGACCCCCATCGACCCGCAGGACACCACCCGGAGGTCCGCCACCCGGGGCCGGTAGCCGGGCACATCCATCATCCCGACGAACAAGGTCGGCGGGCCGATCATGAAGCTGACCCGGTGTTCCCCGGCCAGCTCCACACCCCGCTCTGCGTCCCACTTCTCCATGAGCACCACGGTCATGGCCGCGGTGCCGGGAACCAGCACCGCGTTGAGCAGACCGGACACGTGGGCCAACGGCGACGGCATCAGGGCCACGTCGCCACTGGTGAGCCCATGGGCCCGGGTCATGGACAGTGCCTTGTAGGCCAGGCCGCGGTGGGTGTGGAGCACCGCCTTCGGATGGCCGGTCGAGCCCGAGGTGAAGAGCACCACGCCGACATCCGAACCACGCCCGCCACCCGGCGGGACGGGGCGGGCGCCGACCAGGTCGTCGAATCGGGGATCTCCGTTGCGCACCCCGATGACATCGACCAGATCGGCCAGTGGAAGGCCAGGGGTGCCGAGCGCCATCGCCGGCTCGAGATCGGCCAGCACCCGGGCGACCTCGGCGGCACCGACCTGGTGGTGGATGGGAGCCGCCACCGCACCGCACCGCCAGCACGCCCGGAACAGGACCAGTGCCTCCCACCAGTTGGGCAGCTGCCAGGTCACGACGGCACCGCGGCGGATGCCACGCGCGCGCATCCCCCCGGCCACGGACCCCACCAGGTGTTCGAGGCCGGCGGCGTCGATGCGGACCTCCCCGTCCACCACCGCCGGAGCACGGGCGTCGCGGGGCGACGACAACAACGCATCGAGCGTCGGCACGTCCCAAGCGCCCCCCGGCTGCCGGTACCGGGCCGCGTCGGGCTGGCGATAGGTGGTTCGGAGCTTCACGGTGGCAGTTCTCCGCGGGAGCGCTCAGCGCGCCGGAACGGGCCCCTCCACCGCATCCTCCACCGACAGCCTGACCGGGGGTGCGTCGCGCCAGCTGGCGATGCCGTCCTGCTCCTCGGCCACCGGGTACTTGGACTCGTGGATCTCGGCCCAGTGCGAGTGGTTGAGTTGGTGGAGGGTGAAGCACGCCTGCAGGGAGTTGTAGAAGCCCATATTGTCCACCGTCTGGTTGACCGACTCCTTGATCAGCAACGCCGTCATGGTCGGCAGCTCGGCGATACGCCGCGCGTAGGCCAGGGTGCGGTCCTCCAGTTCGGCCACCGGAAAGACCTTGCTGACCATCCCCAGACGGTGGGCCTCGTGAACATCGATGGCGTCCCCGGTCAACATCAGCTCCTTGGTCCGGCGGGGCCCGAACTCCCACGGGTGTCCGAAGTACTCGACGCCGCACATCCCGAGGCGGGTCCCGACCACATCGGCGAAGTACACGTTGTCGGCCGCCACGATGAGGTCGCAGGCCCACATGAGCATGAGCCCGGCCGCGTAGACGGTGCCCTGCACCTGGGCGACGGTGATCTTTCGGAGATTGCGCCAGCGCAGCGTGTTCTGGAAGTAGTAGTTCCACTCCTGGAGCATCCGGGCCTCGGCCCCTTTCCGGGTCCCTCCGTTGATGGTCGTCGAGAGGTGCTGGTCGGGTCCGGGCGTCCACTCGGCCTGCGCCTCCTTGGAGCCCATGTCGTGCCCCGAGGAGAAGAGGGGACCGACGCCACCGAGGATGACGACCCGGACGGCATCGTCCTCTTCAGCGCGGTGGAACGCCTCATCCAGCTCGACGAGTAGTCCGCGGTTCTGCGCATTGCGGGTCTCGGGACGGTTGAGCATGATGCGCACCACCGAGCCCCCCTCCAATTCCTCGTAGGTGATGTACTTGCCGTCTTGTGTGGCCTCAGACATGTGCTCGGTGCTCCTCATCCGCTCGCTCTGTTCGCTCTGTCCGCTCATCGTCCGGGCGCCTTCCGTCCTGTCGGACGTGGTCCCACGGAGCCCCTGGTGGCCCGGCCACGCTATACCTCGGTGCCCGTGACACGCCCATCGCGCTCGGCCACGAGCGCGGCCCGGTTGAACTTCATGGCCTCGGTGCGCGGGATGGCCGCGACGAACTCCACCGTCTTGGGCACCTTGTAGGGAGCCAGCCGCTCCTTGGCGAACGCCATCACATCCTCGGCGTCGAGCGAGGGGTCGATGGGGGCGACGATGGCATGGACCCTCCGGCCCCAGGCCTCGTCGCTCAATCCGACGATGACCACGTCGCCGATGCCGGGGTGCTCGCTCAGGGCCGCCTCCACCTCCGCCGGAAAGACGTTGACGCCTCCGGTGACGATCATGTCCACGCGGCGGTCCGCCATGTAGAGGAATCCTTCTTCGTCGAGCCAGCCCACATCGCCCACCGAAGCGAACCCGTCATCGGTGGTGTCCATCGGCTTCACGTCCTTCCCGACGTACGCGGCCAGGGGGCCCGTCGGGGTGCGCAGGTAGATCCCTCCGATCTCACAGGACGGCAGCTGCTCGCCGGCCGGACCGAGCACGCGCACCTCGGTCTCCCCCATTCCCCGACCGAGGGTGCCGGGGTGGGCCAGCCATTCGTCGCCGCGACAGACCACGATCCCGATCATCTCGGAGGCACCGTAGGACATGTAGAAATTCTCGGGCCCGACCAGGTCGATCCAGAATTGGCCCAGCCAGACCGGAAGGGGCGCCGCGCCCTGCTGGACCCAGTTCAGGCTGGAGAGATCTCGGGCCTCGATCCCGGGAACCTGGGCCAGACGTTGGAGCATGGGCGTCGCGGCGATGAACCCGGTGATGGCGTGTCGCTCGATGAGGTCCAGCACCAGCGGGGCATTGAACCGTTCCATCAACACGATCGGGTCGCCGCCCAGCAATGTGCGGAAGGCGGTGAAGCCGTTGGTGTGGTAGAGGGGCGCCGGGCACAGGACCAACTGAGGCTTCGACATCGGACCGTAGGAGGCCACCACCGACGAGGTGACGTTGGTCGAGTGCAGGAAGATGGCGGGACCTTTCTGCACGATCACTTTGGGGGTGCCCGTGGAACCCGAGCTGCACACCCCCCATCCGATCGGGGCGGTGACCTCAGGCATGGGGGTGGTCGGGTAAGAACGGCTGTCCTCCACCATGCCGACGTGGTCGGCATCGACCACCAGGTCCGGTTTGAGCACGGCCAGCAGTCGGGTCAGCTCCCAGGCGGGGAGATCCCACCGCACCGGGACCACCGTCGCCCCCACCTTCCATCCGGCGAAGCACGACAGGAGATGCTCGGGCGAGTTGCGCAGGCAGACCGCCAGACGGTCTCCCACCCCGAGCCCCTGTTCGTCGAAGAGATGGGCCAGTTGGGTGGAGCGGGATTCGAGCTCGTTCCAGGTGATGGACCGTTCGCTGCCGTCCTCGTCCACGAAGACCACGGCGGTGCCGTCGCCGCCTTCGGCGGCTACCTGGCCGAGACGCGCCCCGTAGGGGACGGCATCTTCCTCCGGTGCTGTGTTCATGCTCCCATCCCATCACGCGTGAACGCCGGCCGCGGGCACCGGGCCCCTCCCGACGGCATCAGTCGACCAGGGACAGCGCCGCCATCGGGCAGGAGCGGACTGCCGACACCACCTGGGACCGGAGCCTCTCGTCCGGCGTCTCGTCGAGTACCTGGAGCACATCGTCGTCGTCCACCCGGAACACCTCGGGGGCGGCGGCCATGCACAGCGCGTTGGACTCGCACCGCTCTCGATCCACGATCACCCGCACCTGTGGGATGGTAGCGCAAACGCCATTTCCGCTCGGCAACGGGGGCTGTTAGCGTTGCCCGTGCACGGACCTGACCCATACCGGGCCGGAGATTTCCGGCCGCTCGGGGGAAGCAGTTCGAGCCGCGAAGAGCTACAAGGAGGAACCCAATGCCCAAGCGAACGGTGGACTTTCCGGTCTTCGACGCCGACAACCACCTGTACGAGACCACGGATGCCTTCACGAAATTCCTGGACCCGAAGTATGCCGGCCTCATCCAGTACGTCCAGGTCAACGGGCGCACGAAGATCGCGGTCAAGGGCCAGATCAGCGACTACATCCCCAATCCCACCTTCGAGGTGGTGGCTGCGCCCGGGGCCCAGGAGGAGTACTTCAAGAGCGGGAACCCCGAGGGCAAGTCGAGGCGAGAGATCATGGGCAAGCCCATCCGGGCGCTTCCTGCCTTCAGCGAGCCCGGGCCGAGGCTCAAGCTGATGGACGAGCTCGGCCTCGACCGAGCCCTCATGTGGCCCACCTTGGCCAGCCTGCTCGAGGAGCGGCTGCGGGGTGACCCCCCGGCCACCCACGCGGTGGTGCACGCCCTCAACCAGTGGATGCACGAGCACTGGTCGTTCAACTACGAGGACCGCATCTTCCCCACCCCGGTGATCCATCTCGGCGTGGTGGAGCAGGCCATCGAGGAGCTCGAGTGGGTACTCGAGCGGGGAGCCCGGATCATCCTCATCCGGCCCGCGCCGGTCTCGGGCTTCATGGGACCCCGATCGCCAGCCCTCCCCGAGTTCGACCCGTTCTGGAAGCTGGTGGTCGAGGCCGGCATCCCGGTGGGCATGCACGCCTCGGACAGCGGGTACCAGCGCTACCTCAACGAGTGGGAGGGCGTCGGCGCCGAGATGACCCCGTTCAAGGGTGGTTCGGGATTCGTGGCCATCATCGGCCACGGGGGTCGGGCCATCACCGACACGGTGGCCTCGCTGATCGGTCACGGACTGTGCTCCCGCTTCCCCGAGCTGCGGTTCGCCCCGGTCGAGAACGGCAGCAACTGGGTCCGACCGCTGTTGCGCGACATGGAGCACGCCTATACGGCGGCCCCGCACGTATTCGACGAGGACCCGGTGGAGGTCTTCAAGCGCAACATCTACGTCCATCCCTTCCACGAGGAGGACCCCATAGGCCTGGTCGACATCCTGGGTGCCGACCGGGTGCTGTTCGGGTCCGACTACCCCCACCCCGAAGGGATGTCCGACCCCATCAGCTTCGTCGACGAGTTGGACGGCCTTCCCCACGACGATGTGGTCAAGATCATGGGTGGCAACCTCACCCACCTGATGGGACTCGAGGTCGCCTGAGGAGCCGAGGCCCGGCCGCTTCTTCCAGGGTCACCACGGCCACGTCCGCGGAGGGCGATCGGGTCTCCTTCCGGGTCAGCAGTTGTGGCGTGCCTTGCGGGTCAGCGGTTGTGGCGGACCTCGTCGAAGGGGCGGTCGCGGTCGGCAGCGTATTCACGCGGCATCCCGAGCACCCGTTCGCTGATGATGTTCCGCTGCATCTCGTTGCTCCCGCCACCGAGGCTGTTGGACTGGCGGGTGAGATAGAGCGTCCCCCAGACACCGGCCGGATCGTCGGCCATCCACGCCCCGGCGCCCGTCCCCGCGATCTCCAGGCCGATGTCGAAGTGGCGCTCGCTGCTGGTGGCGGCGAAGAGGCGGGGGATGGCCCCGGCCGGTGCCGGTAGGGCCCCGGTCCGGATCCCGACCGTGACCCGTTCGGTGAGCTGCTGCTGGACCCGGTCGTCGACCCGGGCCTCGGCCACCAACTGGCGGACCAGGGGATCGTCCGCCTGGCCGGTGGCGCGGGCCAGGTCGGCCAGATCCGACCGTAGCCCCCCGCTCTCGGCGTCCCCGGCGGCAATCCCGCTCACGTAGGGTGATCCCCCGCCCACCGCATCCCGCTCGTGGAAAAGCAGACGGGAGGCTACCGTCCATCCGTCATTGACCTGCCCGATGACGTTCTCCACCGGGATGGCCACGTCGTCGAAGAACTCCTGGCAGAACTCGGCCATCCCGCTCACCATGGTGATCCGCTGCACCTCGATGCCGGGCTGGTGGATCTTGACGATGAACATGGTCAGCCCCTGGTGCTTCGGCACGTGCGGGTCGGTACGGGCCAGGCACATCGCATAGTCGGAACGGAACGCGCCCGAGCTCCAGATCTTCGATCCGTTCAGCACGAACACGTCCCCGTCCCTGGTGGCCTGTGTCACCAGGCCGGCCAGGTCGGAGCCCCCGCTGGGCTCGGAGAGGAACTGCACCCACAGCTCGTCCCCGCACAGGATGGCCGGCAGGTGCCGCTTCTTCTGCTCCTCCGTCCCGAAGTCGAGGAGGGTCGGGGCCAGGATCGAAAGCGTCGGGACATTGAACAGGGTGGGCATCTGGTACGGGAGCGATTCCTGGGTGAACGCTCGTTGGTGCTCCCGGGTCAGCCCGAGCCCGCCGTACTCGACCGGGAAGCAGATCCCGGCGAACCCGCCGTCGAAGAGCAGGCGCTGAAGTCGCCTGGTGTGCTCTCCCATCTCGTCCTGGAGGACCAGTTGCCTGTTCGTGACGCCTTCGGGAAGGCGCGGCATGGCACCGGCCAGCCATGCACGGGCTCGGAGACGGAAGGCCTCGACATCCTCGGTGGTGGTCGATTCGTCCATTGTCCTCCTCAGATCCCGATGGCCACGGCCACGCGCTCCCGGTGGTGGCGTGGAGTCCCGAACTGCGTCTGGTCCTGGACCACCCGCCGGAGATAGAGATGGAGATCGTGGTCCCAGGTGACCCCGATGCCCCCGTGGAGCTGTACGCACTCGGACAGGATGAACGGAGCGTGGTCACCGATGTACGACTTGGCCACACTGACCAGCTCGGCCGCGTGGTCCGATCCCGAGTCGACGGCACGGGCGGCGGCTTCCGCAGTGGCGTATGACGCCTCGAGCCACATCTTCATGTCGGCGAAACG
>JBEKIU010000104.1:0-14700 GCA_050011635.1 Acidimicrobiales bacterium | reverse complement strand
ATGGGCGTCTCTGCTGACCCTTGAGGTTGGGTAGGGGTTCTTTACAAGACCTCGGTGAGAATCCTGATCGATCGACGCACGATCTCAGCCTATGAAGCTGAGGACAAGAAGCAGCCCCCGCCCGAATTGACCGGTGCGATGTGACAATGGCCCAACGGTGATCGGCAACTGAACCGTCACTCTGGGATCACCCGAATGTGAGATGGCTGAACAGTGCCCGACCTGTGAATCACGTTCTCATCTGTCAATCGGTTACCATCCGACGGAATCCGGGGCATTCCTAAAGTCGTGCTCGGTCGGCTCATTGCCAGGTAGGTACGGACTCGATCCGCCAATGTCGAGAAGAGGGCGGCGTCTTCCGGCGCATCGCAAGCTTCGCTCGCTAGATCCAAGGCTTCGACAGCCTCGATGAGAAGGTCCATGCCTGTCTCATATCCTTCGACCATCATCAGGATCGGACGGCGTTGCTAGTCGGCCCAACACTCGTCATAGCTGTCAGCATGATAAACGGTCACCTCAGTATTTTTCGAGATGGATTTCGAACTCAACGGCCACGATAACATTCGAGCCATCAGCTGCTCAGGCTGAGAACAGCGACCGACCCAGAGCGATTGCAGTGGTCTGAAGAGTCGTTCACGGGCCATACGGGCTGAATCTCCGCATGAAAGGCTGCAGGTCCGATGTCTTCGGCTCGGCGACCTCCCCCGGCGCGAGCGGGCGGTTCAATGGGTTCGAGCAATATGGACGACATTCTTGGCATCCACAGGGCCGGATGAGAGGGCGACGCTTCATCCCGACAGCCTCGTTCAGCCATGGGCACGAACTTCGCCCCGTCCATGCAGGGTCGCTCTCGATATAACAGAGCCGTCGCGTTCAACGCACAGTGCCCGGGGCGCTCAGGCCTGGCTGTGCTCGGCCAGCCAGCCCTTGTAGAAGGCGAACTGCCCGTCGAGAGTCTGCTGCACTTCACCCTTGCCGGCCCACTCTGCGATCCTGCCTCCGACAAGGGGGACCTTGACGTTGACGTCGATGTCGATCTCGTGCTTGCACTTCTTCTCCGCGGGGGCGAGGCGCATCGTCCCCGAGATATGGATGGGCGCACCCTTGACCTCCACATCGAACGTGCCGTTCCATGCGCCCTCGGCACCCTTCCGCCATTCGTCGGTCTGGACCATCGTGTTGGTCGGCTTGAGCACACGCTTGGCGAATCCGGGCAGGTCGACATCGACGACCTGTGACGACCGGATGCGGAGGACGCCATCGTCCTCCCCGCACTCGAGGACCTTTACGTCACGGTGGCCCAAGCTCTCGTACAGCTCGCGGGTGACCTCCGGGTCGCGGAGCATGGTGATCACGGCGTCCACCGTCGCGTCGTAGGTGATCGAGCCCTTCAGGTCCATCGGATGGTCCTTTCATAGGCGTGCATCGAGCAGCCCTACAGCCGGGACGAGGCTACTCCGCCTGCTTACCCGGCTCCCCACCAAATCCCAATTGTGCCCATGGACTGGCACTTCACTCTGAGGCTCGGGCATCTTCCACCGTGGCCTTCTCACTTCTCTACATCGGCATGTCTCGGATCCTCGGCCTCGTCATGTCATCTTGGCGCACGGAGCCGGACAAGGACATCGAGATCATGGTGCTCCGCCACCAGGTGCGCATCTCGAACGCTGGCGCCCACCGTCAAAGGGCCGCCAGCTTCCGGTGCGACGGTGGGTCACGAAAGTCGGACAGGCAACTCCCGCATTGAGATCAAGATGGGGTTGAGGATGCCCAGCGAGGTGTACGAGGGGTCTCCTGTGAGCTCGATGTGGAGAGTCCGCTCAAGCAGCACCTCGATGAGCGTCGTGAGCTCCCGCCGGGCCAGACTGGCCCCGAGGCAGAAGTGGACGCCACCACCACCGAAGGCGAGTTGCGGGTTCGGGCTGCGTGCGATGTCGAAGCGGAAGGGGTCCACGAAGACGTCCGAATCGCGGTTGGCCGAGGGATACCACATCGTGACGCGGTCTCCCTCAGCGATCGTCAGCCCCCGGATCTCGGTATCCCGGGTCGCCCGTCGGGCGAAGCACGAGACCGGCGACGACCATCGGAGGATCTCCTCCACCGCAAGGGGAATTGCACCCGGAACCCGGCGAAGATGCTCGAGCTGGGCGGGATGGTCGAGTAGCGCCAGAAGCCCAAGGGAGACAGCATTGCGGGTGGTCTCGCTTCCAGCAATGATGAGCAGGAGAAAGAACATGTCCAGTTCGACCTCGCTGAGAGCCGTGTGCTCGCCGTCGTCAGTCTCAACCTCTACCGTCGACAAGATCGTCCAGACATCGTCCTGCGGATTCGCTCGCTTCTCCTGCCCCAGCTTCTGGGCATATTCGAACATCTCGGCCTGGATTCCTACGTGCTCCTCCCGCGACATGTGGCGTTCCGGGACGTCTCCCTGCAGCATTTCGTTCGCCAACGAGAAGAGCGCATCCCGGTCCTGAACCGGGATGCCGACAATGTCGGCGATCACGTTCATCGGCAGCTTGTAGGCGATCTCGGACACGAAGTCGCACTCTCCGCGCTCCAGGGCCCGATCAACAATCGACTCGGCCCACTGCCGGATCTGGTACTCGAGCTGGCCGACCATGCGAGGGGTGAATCCGGCGCTGATCAGCCGGCGCTGCCGGAGGTGGTCACGGCCGTCCATACTGACGAGCATCGTCCCGGCGATACCTGGTTGGTGGCTCAGCTGCGGTCCGTCGAAAGCACTGAAGAGCTCTGGGTTGTGACTAACCGCCTGGACGTCTTCATGCTTCGACAGCACCCAGAACCCCTCATCGTGGTCGCCTTTGAAGGCTTCCGGAAAGGACTGCCATCTCACGGGCGCGTAGCGGCGCAGTGCGGTGAATACCTCGTGCGGGAACCCGCTGGCGTAGAGAGCGGCGTCGGTGAGATCCACGTCGAGGTGGTTGCGGTCGATGGCAGTTTCGGTCACCAGTACGTCCTCCGGATAGGGAGCTGCCGGCAGTGCCGCCGTACGGTCGATCTTGCCAGTGATGGGTGGATGTTGCCGAAGTCCCGGCGAAAGTCCAGATCAGAACCTTGGAGGCTCAGCCGATGAGTTGAGGACGATCAGCCTGTGAAGCTGAGACCTCTGTTTTCCGCTAGCTCGATCAGCGGCTCAGCGCGTTGTGGCGCTCCGAAGGACGGCATAGATCGAAGCGCGGTTCAGCCGCCGGAATTGGTTCTGGATTGGTGCCAAGCGTCCGAGGGAAGCCTCAATTGGTGCGCAGGAAGTCGAGCAATTCTCTGTACTCGACGAGGCGGTCGGCCAGCCACAGACGGTCATCCTGACTGAGGGCGTCGACCGCATCCTTTTTCTGCGAAGCGGTCGGAAATGTCTGTGCCATCTCCCCATTCTATCGGCACGATCGGCAGTACTTACTCTCGCCGCTGCACTGACCACCTCCCAGCGCTTTCCTCAGCTACATGAGCTGAGGATCAAAGACACCCAACCGCTTCACCGGAAGCTAGGCGAGCGAAGAGTTCGATGAGGGTCCAGACTGGAGTCATGCGATCACTACGACTCCTCAGCATCTCAGTCCTCTTGCTGGCCGGAACACTCTTGGTGGCAGGAGGCGTGGCGAGCGCAAACGGCGCAACAACCCGGGTCGGCAATGGCGCGCTGTTTGAGAGTTCAGCTGCCGTCAAGCCTTCGGCGTGGACTACGTACAATCAGAATGGACTTCGAACCGGGATTGATGCTTCCGGTAGTTCCTTCTCCACTGTCAAATCTGCTTGGACCTCTCCCGTCTTCGACGGCCAAATCTATGGACAACCTCTCGTAGCCGCGGGTCGGGTGTACGCCGCCACAGAGAACGACACTGTCTATGCCCTGGCCGCCGATACCGGCGCCGTCCTCTGGTCCACTCACGTCGGAACTGCCTTCAATCCCTCCACTGTCCCCGGACTCTGCGGCGACATCAGACCAACCGTCGGCATCACCTCTACTCCAGTCATTGACACCGAGCGCTCAGAGATATTCGTTGTCGCCACCGAACAGGTCCCCAACAACGCGACCCATCATCTGATCGGGATGAATCTGTATTCCGGCGCCATCATCCTCAACGAACCGATTGACCCGACGGGATTCGACCCGGCCCATGAGCTGCAGCGGGCATCCTTAGCGCTCACCGCGGGTCGGGTAATCGTCGGCTTCGGGGGCAACGATGGGGATTGCGAGCCCTATCACGGACTTGTGGTGTCGGCCCCCGAGGACGGTTCGGCCCCCTCTCATTTCGTGGTGGCTTCGCTTCCTGGAGACAGTCAAGGAGCAGTGTGGATGGGTGGGGGCGCACCGGCCATCGATGCGTCGGGAAATGTCTGGGTGTCGACCGGCAACAGTCAATTCGAATCCTCGACCGACACCTATGACAACAGCGACGGTGTACTCGAGCTGTCTCCGACCATGCATCTCCTTCAGTCCTTTGCCCCGACCACCTGGTACAGCGACAATGCGTCTGACCTCGATCTGTCGACGCCTCCGGTCATCGTCGGAAACGGACTGGTGTTCGCCATTGGAAAGTCGTCCACAGCTTTCGTTCTCGACCAGGCGAAATTGGGCGGAGTAGGCCGAGAGTTGATCTCGAGGGCATCATGCTTCGGCCATGGGGCCGCGGCCCACGTCGGCGACATCGTCTACACCGGCTGTGGAGGTGGAGCAGAGGCGCTCCGGGTATCCAACCACCCGGTCAGGCTCACCACATTGTGGAGTGCGGGCTCCGGTGGTGGAGGCACGCCGATCGTGGCTGGCGGCAAAGTGTGGACGATTGGTGGAGGCAATCTCAATGAACTCGACGCCAGCAATGGGTCCATACTGGCGCAATTCAATTTGGGCGCTGCAGCATCCTCGTTCCCGTCCCCGTCGGCGGCTGATGGACTTATCTTGGCTCCCACCTCGGATTCCATCAGGGCATTCTCAGGACCCGGGGGAATTCCCGGACCTCCATCCGCCGCCCCGGGCTACTGGATTGTCGCTACCGACGGAGGGATCTTCTCTTTCGGAGGCGCCCCATATCTCGGTTCCACCGGGTCTCTCAACCTCAATAGGCCGGTCGTGGGCATGGCCGCAACCCCCAAACGGCACGGCTATTGGCTGGTGGCCAGCGACGGAGGCATCTTCTCCTTCGGCGACGCTTCCTTCGAGGGATCGACCGGGGCGATCCACCTCAACCAACCGGTCGTGGGCATGGCCGCGACGCCCGATGGGCACGGCTACTGGCTGGTAGCCAGCGACGGAGGCATCTTCTCCTTCGGAGACGCCCGTTTCTACGGATCGACCGGGGCGATCCACCTGAACCAACCGGTCGTGGGTATGGCCGCGACGCCCGATGGGCACGGCTACTGGCTGGTGGCCAGCGACGGAGGCATCTTCTCCTTCGGCGACGCCTCCTTCGAGGGATCGACCGGTGCCCTGTCGTTGAACAAGCCGGTAGTGGGCATGGCCTCGTCCTCGGTCCGGAACTGACAGCTGGCTCATCGGCCACGAAGGCTCAGTGGTTCGCTCCTACCGGTCCTCAGCCTCAACGGCTGAGGGACTTGCCGCACCACCGAACTGCACGTTTGAGCCACCTCAGATGCGGCTCGTCGGGTGGTCCGTTCGTCAGTACGGATCGGCTCAAAAGATTGTGCCGCTAACTGCTTCTTCGATATCGGCGATGGTCACCGCAGCACCTTCGCCGCGAGGCGGTCGCTACAGAGCCAGCGCCGTCACCGTCGTGGCCCGCAGTGGGGGAAGGCGCCGCGTGGCAGGACGCTATCGATTATCAATCGCGACCTTGATGGCCCCTGACGTCTCCTGGTCGGCCAATACGGTGAAGGCATCGCGCCACTCATCAAGACGGAAAGTGTGGGTGAGCATCGGTGTGAGATCGATCCGGCCGGATCCCACCATGTCCAGGAAGTGGGCGATGCCGTGCTTACGCACGCCCTCGACCTCCTCGATCCCGAAGGCGTTAGAACCTGTGTAGGTGATCTCCTTGGAGTACACCGGTGTGTCGTCCCACTTGGCGGCGCCGTGCATGCCCAGCTTCACGAGGGTCCCTCGGGCGCGCAACACGCGACAGCCGACCTCCAACGTCTCGGCTGCCCCGATCGTGTCGTAGACCACGTCGACGCCGCCCGGAAAGGCCATGGGAAGCCCGTCAGCCGGTTGCAGCACGCCACCCGACCAGTCAGCGACCCGCTCGATGAGCTCAAGTCGCGTCTCAGGAGGAACGGTCGATGCACCGAAGGTCTCGGCCAACCGGCGTTGCGCATCGAACCGGGCGACGACCATAACCTCGATCGACGGGTGCAACGCCCGGAGGATCGCGACGGCGCACTGGCCGAGCGCGCCGGCACCGTAGACGAGCACCTTGCTTCCCGGCTGTGGGGGATGACGGGTGACAGCATGGAGTGATACTGCGAACGGGTCGGCAACGACGACCTGCTCGTCGCTCAAGTTGTCCGGCACCTTGAAGAGCATCGAGTCGTGCGCCGGCATGAGGTCGGCGAAACCCCCGCTGACGTCGGCGCACATGCCGATGTGGATCCCTGGCGCGAATGAGCCCTTCCCGAACGAGTGGCACTGGCTCAGGTCACCCGCCTCGCACGCCGGGCAGACGGGCGACACTCCGCGGGTCACGCACGTGAGCCACGGGTTGAGGGCGACACGGTCCCCCGGGTCGAGCCCCTCTGCCTCCGGGCCGACTGCGACCACTTCGGCGATCACCTCGTGCCCCATCACGTGGGGGAATGAGACGAAACCCTTCATCGGATTCTGCTGCATGCCCGACGCGTTGGCTGGGTCGACCAGACTGGCGTAGTCCAGGAACACCGCCTTGGACTCCGACCCACAGATCCCCACCAGTCTCGGCCTGGTCACCACCCAGTCTGGCCGGAGGAATCCGGGCTCGTCGATGTCGATGAGGCGGGTCGGCGTCCGGGCGAGCATCCGCAACAAGCGGTTGTCCGTCTCGCCGATTGGCTGCACATCCGGCTCCACCCCATACATGAGCGCTTGCATGCCCACATAGTATGTCCGCCGGCCCGTCGTCCCGCCGCCGCTCGGCAATCGTGCGAGGTCCCCCTGGCGGGGTACCTTCAGTGGGTAGCACACCACCGCGTGCGGCGAGGAGGGCCGATGTTCGATCCATTGACCGCTGACTTCGACTCCGACGAATTGTCTCGTCTCCGTCGCGAGGAGCCGGTCAGCCGCACCCCATCGGGCAGTTGGTTCTTGGCCCGTTTCGATGACGTGCTCGCCGCCACCAAGGATCCCGATACCTTTGTCGCCAGCTTTCGCGAGCCCGGTGTAGTCGTTCCCGAAGAAGAGCAGCTGGTGAACGAGATCCCGAGACCCCGTCACGGCCAGATCCGTCGCATCATCAACTCGGCCATCGCCGCTCATCGCGTAGGCCGGATCGAGCCATTTTGCCGTGACTTATGCCAGCAGTTACTTGACGGCATCCTGGCCGAAACCGGACCGTCGGACCTCGTAGCCGACTATGTCATGCCGGTACCCAACAGTGTGATCGCACAGCTGTTGGGGGCACCGCCAGAGGATTTCCAACTCTGGGCCGGCTGGTCGGATGACGTCGTTCAGGGTACCTATCCGACACTGAACCGCAACGAGCGGGGGGAGGGGCTCGCTGGTGCCCACCCCGAATTCGTCGCCTATGTCGATAGCCTCATCGCTTCGCGTCGAGCTGCGCCGCGTGATGACTTCATCACCCGCCTCATCAACACCGAGGTTGAGGGTCGTCGTCTGACGGACATCGAGGCACGCACTCAGCTCGTGTTCCTCTTCATCTCTGGAAATGAGACGACTCGCCATCTCATCGCCAACGTTCTGTGGTCCCTGGCCCACGATCCGGACCTCTTCGAGCAACTGCGAGCGGACCGCCAACTGGTCGCGACCGCTGTCGAGGAGTCCCTGCGCCACGACCCTCCCATCCGGTTCCTCATGCGCAACTGCACCGTTGCCACAGAGCTGCACGGCCGGCAACTCTGTCCTCACGACAAGGTTGCCTTCGGGGTGGCATCAGCAAACCGAGACGAATCGCACTTCGAAGACGCCGACCGATTTCGGGTCGATCGCCCCGATCCTCGCGGCCATCTGGCCTTTGGGGGCGGCCCACACGTATGCCCGGGGGCCAGCCTGGCCCGACTCGAGGCCCGGGTCGCCGTGGAGGTGTTCCTCGACAAGGTGGCCTCTATGACCCCCGTGCAACCGAGCCGGTATCAACCGGTCGAAGTGACGTGGGCTCACGGGCCACAAGCCCTGAAGGTGGAACTGGTTCCCGTTGCGCCGGTCTGACCTTGGTGACCTTTGGCAAAAAGGTTCCGAACGGTACCGGTAAGCCCGTCCTCAGCTGCTCAAGCTGGAAGAGATGGGTCAGCGTCCTCTGCTACGAAGGCTGAGAACGCCGCCGCCGCACGAAAGTACAGGTCCCTCAACTTCCCGATGAGAAGTAGAACGGCGAGCGGGTGGACGGGGCGCCTCCGGTAGTGGCAGGAAGCTGCACTCGGACGCGCTCGGCAAACCCGTGGCTCTAGCATCGGAGGAAGGGCTTGTGGACGGAAGGAAGACGGAAACTACTGATGGCGGACATCATGAATCCGGCGTTCATCGACCCCTCGTTCGAGCCGCGGGCCATCACGTTCGAGAATCCGACCGGGGCCCGTGGTGCCGGTGGGAAAGCCGCCGGTGGTCGCAAGGGCGCCCCCAGCCGGGTGATCGGCGCGGGCGAACGAGTAGTCCTTGCCGACATCGATGGTCCCGGGGTGCTCCGCCACCTGTGGATGACCGTGCTCCCTGCACCTCCGGAGCGGCTCCGGGCCCTCTGGATCGAGGCGTTCTACAACGGCGCCGACGAACCGAGCATCTCGGTGCCCCTGCTCGACTTCTTCTGCCTGCCACACGGACGGGCCGCTTCATTCGCCTCGGCCCTGGTGGCAGTCAACGAGGGCCGGGGATTCAACAGCACCATCCCAATGCCGTTCGGCCAGCATTTCCGACTCGAGCTCGAGAACGGATCGGATGCGCCGACCGTTCTCTACTACCAGCTGGACTACACGCTGGAAGCGGCCATTCCCCCCGGGAGCGGCTACCTCCACGTTTCGTTCCATCGGGAGAACCCGACGCAACTGAAGTCGGACCTGGTGATAACCGAGGGTCTGTTGGGCCCGGGGCGCTTCCTCGGCTGCAGCCTGGGAGTTCGGGTCCTCGACGAAGGCATCTGGTACGGCGAAGGCGAAGTAAAGATGTTCCTTGACGGAGACGCTGCCTACCCCACCATCTGCGGAACCGGGCTTGAGGATTATGTGGGCAGCGCTTGGGGCATGGGCCGCCACGCCACTCCGTACGGAGGCTGCACCCTCGATGTCAGGCCTCCCGATGCCGCAGGCCCGCTCTCACAACCGGACTTCGTCGGTATGTACCGGTGGCACCTTCCCGATCCGGTGATGTACTCCTCTGACCTGAAGGTGACCGTGCAGCAGATCGGAGGGGTGCTCTTCCCTCCCGGGCACGAGGCGGAGATGGCCACGATCGAGGACGGTGGGCGTCTGGCCGGTGACGGCTGGCAGCGTATCGGTGACGGGGCATTCACCTTCGGCATTGTCGAACGGGTGGACGACGTCTGCGCCACGGCCTTCGTCTACTGCCGTCAACCCCAGACGGTCAGGCGAGTCGACGTGGCCGGTGCGGTTTCTGACGTCGGACGCCGGCCGTACGAGAGTGCGGATCCGATGGAAGCGACAGGCATTCCGTTGCAGTGATGCCCGCGCCGGCGCGATAGACGTCCGCCTCTGTGTGAGCGGGCGACGCCATCCCGCGCCGGCGATCGCCCGACCGGGGACGACCGCGACGGATCAGGGCCATTTCGTGCCGACCAAATCTCATAAGATCCGCACTGAGTCGGCACGTTGGAGTGGCCGACGACAGTGCCGGATCACCACGGTCATGACACAGCTCAAACCACGCCCAGAACCTGGGCCGGCTCTGGCAGGACGACGGGCCGGTGCATACTGTGCCACGCACGGACATCGCCGGATCAACCGTCCGGATCCGGACTCCACGGAGGTACCTGAACGTTGGACTATCGCCGACAAACACCGACGAGCACCCATGGTCGATCGTTTGCTACAGCAATCGTGTGCGGAATCGCGGCAATGGGTGCGGCATGCGGTGCGTCGGGCACCTCCCCCGCGACAACGGTGCCGACCCAAGCGGCCCGGGCGGCAGTGGCCAACGGTGCTGCACCATCGAGAACGGACGATCGTGGTGTCGAGTGGCTCTGCCGACCTGGATTGCCCGACAATCCGTGTTCGGCGGATTTGACGAGCACGGTTGTCCCAGAGTCAGGCCCAACCAGTGTGGAGCACGCCTCGCGGGCGATCAACCCCGCCGTCGACTGCTTTTATGTCTACCCAACGGTCAGTGAGCAGTCGCGAGTTGTGGCCAACCTCCACATCGACCCGTCTGAGATGGCGGTGGCCAGGATCCAAGCCTCTCGCTTCTCGCAGGTTTGCAAGGTGTACGCACCCATCTATCCTCAGTTGACCCTGCATGCATTGACCGACCCTGGGGCCATTACGGCCTCCGACCTTGGCGCTGCTTATGCATCGGTCCAGACTGCCTGGGAGGACTACCTGGCCCACTACAACCGAGGGCGAGGCTTCATCCTCATTGGCCATTCGCAGGGCGCTGCGATGCTCATCAAACTGGTGCAGGATCAAATTGACGACAACCCTGCCGTGCGCAAGCACCTGGTGTCGGCCATCATCCTCGGAGGGAATGTGACGGTCCCCGTGGGCGGGACCGTCGGAGGAAGCTTCCAGCACATTCCGGCCTGTACGACCAGTACGCAGACCGGCTGCATAATTGCCTATTCGAGCTTCGACCAGGCGCCCCCATCCAACTCTCTCTTCGGCAGGCCAGGTTCCGGAGTCAGTCAACTATCCGGCAATACGTCAAAGGTCGGGTTACAGGTTCTGTGCGTCAATCCAGCCAGCCCCTCCGGTGGGGTCACCCCCTTGACTCCCTACTTCCCCACGAAGTCGTCAACCAAAGGTCTCGGTGGGCTATCCGGTGTCGAACCTCCTGCACTTCCCACACCGTGGGTAACGGAGCCGGACCTCTATTCGGGCCAGTGCCTCTCACAGGGCGGGGCGACGTGGTTGCAAGTGAGCGCCCCGATCCATGCGGGCGATCCAAGGACAATCGTGGGACAGACACTCGGCCCTACGTGGGGCCTCCATCTGGTCGACGTCAACATCGCACTCGGCAACCTGATCAGTCTTACCCGCAGCGAGGTCGCGGCCTACCGCCATTGACCATCCGACGCCTGGTCGCGATGGTTTTCGTCGTTTGGGGTTCAGCTCGGCGGATTGCCGCTCCGTTCCGGTCGAGGAACACCAACGACCATCGAGCAGCGCCGTCCGGTTGTTCCCCTCCGTGAAGGCGTGTGATCGAGCAATTCGACGCATGGCTTGAGCGGGTGCGATCGCGGCCGAGGAGGCAACTACAGAGGCTGCCCCGCAAGACGAGTCGCTTTCCCGATCCGAAAGGTGCGGGAATGATCGACGGTCAACCAGCCGCGGGATCCGACGTCCCCAGCAGCAACGTTGCCAGCGAGTTGGCCAGCCGGGCGTTGCCGGCAATGGTCGAGTTCGGGGACTGCTCCGCCTGTGCGATGACCTGCTCGACCGCTTGCCGTGCTTCCGGCTCACCGATCGGCTGCAGCGGGTGTGACGCGGCGGAGTCGACTGCGGCGACCGTCGAGGCAGTGGGCGTGCCGACCTCGATCTCGTACCGCGAAGTACCAGTGGGCGCCACATAGGCGACCCGGCTCCCGTCGGGATTGCTCGTCACCTTGTCCAGAGTGGCTCCACCCGTGACCGTGACCGAGCCGTGGGCGGTGGTCGGGATGTAGACGACGGTCTCGGCCCCGCGGTCTCCGGCGGGCACGGCCCCGCCCCCGGTAGCCGCCATGTCGAAGGTACGGGATACCGGGTCGTACTGGTAGGCGAGCAGTGTCCCGGCCGTCGCCCTCGGCCACACACGGGCGAGGTACTGCTGCCGGGACGGGATGAGGACATCCTTGGATGACGGAGGCACATTTGGATCGCCTTTGCCCGGTTGGCCGTTCGCGGTGGTCTGGTAGGTGCTGTGCTGCCAGCGGACGCACCAGCAGGTGCCCGTGGTCGACGATAAACCCTTCCAGGCCCAGACGGTCCCGCCGGTGAGGGTCGACTCCTGGGCAGCCGTCTCGCCGGCCAGCACGGTGCTGTCGGTACTGGACGAATCGCCGAATTCGGTGGTGAACACGGCGGCGTGCATCGCCTGGGCCTCGGCTTCTGCCGTCTGGTAACCGAAGGTGTAGCTGGGCGGGAACGGACTCCCGGTTATCGGGTAGCCGATGAACTGGTCCAGCGTGAATGCATGGGTGTAGACGTGCGGTGCCCAGACGAGGTTCGGGTACTGGGTGATCGGCTTGCTGACCTGCGGGGAGAAGTCCACCAGGTTGCGATAGGCCATGGGCTCGACGAAGATCTGCTGTCGGCCCACCTTGGCCAACTGCGGATAGGCGCACGCATTGGTCAGCGACGTCGGCTCGGTGGCCGGACACGTGGGCAACCCGTCGCGTACACCGGTAAGAGCCTCGATGACCCGCTGATAGAAGGGGAAGAGGTCCTGTGCCGTGGCGGTGTAGAGATTCTCCACGGGCAAGGAGGAGAGCGATCCGGGCTGGGGCTCATTCATCACTTCGTACCCGAGGACGGTCGAGTTGTCCTCGAACGTCTTGGCCAGAGCGACGAGCGCCCCGATGTAATGGTCCTGAAGGCCGGGACCAGGCGCCGCCCGCTGAGCCGACGGCACGGTGTGGTTCTGCCAGAAATTGTAGAAGGCAGCACCTTCTGCAGGGTTCAGGTCACTCTCGCCGAACAGCGCGCATGCCGGTTTCCCGTCGGTGAAGACGGCCCACGCCGGGGCCCCGTCGCTGCCTCCCGACGACGTGCAGCCGGCCGGCAGTGTCGATGGCTTGCCCGGAACGATGTAGCGCGAATACTGATCCTGGTGCATGTCGAGGATGACGTAGATGCCCTGCTGTCGGGCCCAGCCGACCACCTGCTCCACTCGCTGAATATAGGTGGCGCTGTAGGCACCGGGCTGGGGCTCGAGCTGGCTCCAGTTGAGCACCAGGCGGATCACGTTGAAGCCGAGAGACCGGAGCTGAGCGAAGTCGTTGCCGCTGCCTGGGGAAGTGGATTGGTCGTAGGGCGGCAGATCCTCCTGCACTTCGCACAGCGGGGGCTGCGGGATAAGCGCTGAGGCCGCCGGGCACGTACCCCTATAGGCATTGGGGCTCACAGGGAAGATCGCCGGACCACCGTTCGCGTCGGGATAGGCGACATCCTGCATCCCCACGACGGCCGCGCCATGCAGGAGTACTTGCCGGCCGGACGGGTCGGCTAGGTACGGGGTGGCGTCCGCGGCACCGGCAGCAGGCGTCACGACATGCAAGAAGGGAAGTGCCGGAACACTTGCGCCGCTCGCTGAAGGCGCCGAACCACTGCTACATGCCGCGGCGATAAGAGTCACGCAGATGAGTAGGAGCACGGCCGGAAGTCCGTTCGCTCGGCACCGGAACGACTGGACAGGGTCCGGTGGGGCAAACGGCATCAGTGCATTATGCACGTGTATCGTCCCTTGTTCGCTTCGATGGCTGGGAAGTGGCCCCCCCCCTCAACTGCACCGGCCACTCCAGTTGACCTCCCATAAAGTGACTGCATCCGGGCATCGACGAGCGAGGAGCCAGATTGCCGAAACACGACGTGGAAATGAGTATCCCGACGACGAAGGTGGTTCTGAGCGCTGACGTGGTGTTCGAGATTCGGAGCGACGATGAGAAGCTCGGCGAACTTCGAATCAGCAGAGGAACGATCGACTGGGCCCCGATGAACGCAAAGATTCCGATTCGGTTGACCTGGGAACAATTCGACCGCCTCATGCGCGAGCGATAGGGCCGACTGCCCGACACCGGCTACCGCCGCTCAGTCCTGTTCCGCAGTGGGTCGCCGACTTCGGGGAGAGCCTTCAGCTGGACCGGCTGAGAGGCCACGATCTGCGGGTCGAACGATCTGGAGGGAACTATGCGCTGGTCGAGCATTGGGCGCCACCGACGGTCACCGTGATCGCCTCGCCCGCACTCGTGTAGTACAAGCGGATCGTCGCCGACCCGGATCCGTTCGTGTACTCGCTCCAGGTGTCGTTGGCATCCGACGCCGTCGCCTTTTCGTCCGGCTGGTCGGAGGTGACAGAGACGTCGTAGTCCTCCGGATACCCGTCGTTGGCTGGTGAGGCGGTGGCGCTGCACGAGGGACCTCCGCCCGCCGTCGGCTGATTGGCAACGGTGGTCGTCGTTACCGGGACCTCGAACGGGGTTGCTCCGGCGAAGTCCGCGCTGACCGTCTGAGAGACGGCTCCGACGAGCGCGGGATCGCTGGTGATGATGCCGAGCTCCCGGTTGTAGTCGAGGCTCGACTCCGAGAAGTTCTGACTGCCGAGGAACAAGGACGCTCCGTCGGCCACGACAGCCTTGGCGTGGATGTAGAGCGAGCCGTCGCTCGGATAGGTACTCAC
The DNA here is from genome assembly GCA_050011635.1 of Acidimicrobiales bacterium. Lineage (GTDB taxonomy): Bacteria > Actinomycetota > Acidimicrobiia > Acidimicrobiales > RAAP-2 > Bog-756. Next base: position 38 of record JBEKIU010000104.1, on the reverse strand, counting down.
CTTGACGCCGGCATCGACCAGCTGGTTGAAGGCACCGG
>JBEKIU010000103.1:0-14746 GCA_050011635.1 Acidimicrobiales bacterium | reverse complement strand
CGGCCACGTTCTCCGAGATCGACCACATCCAGCCCTGGGCCGCAGGTGGACCCACCACCCAGGAGAACGGGCGGCTGCTGTGCCGGTTCCACAACCGCCTCCGCAACCAGCGGCCCCCGCCGGTGGCTGCGTGACCGGTTCGGGCATCTAGAGCAGGTGGACTACCAGCTCGAGGGCGACGATCATGACCCCCACAATCACCAAACCGACGACATAGAGGATCCGTCGCCACAGCGGGCGCTCCCGACCGCCCGCGGTCCCGATCCCGACCACAGCCAGACCGAGCACTCCCACCACCTCGGCCAGGATGAATGCCGTCTTCACCTTCCACAGGCCGAGACCGGACAACGTGAAGATGACACTGGCCGGGATGGCGGCGGCCAGAATGGACCACGAGCCCAGCAGCTGATCCCTGACGTCGGAACGCTTGAGCGTCAGGTGCTGCCACGAGCGGGTGGTCACCAGCCGCGACAGGGTGTGGGCCAGCCAGATGGCCAGCGCACCGAACACCACCACCCCGGCGGAGGTCAGCGCCTCCGGGTGGGTCTCGAAGGTGAGGCCGGCGATGGCCACCAGCGTGGAGATGGTGCCGTACACGTAGTCGGACAGCCACACCACCGAATGCCGGTTGTCCGGTTCGAACGGGCTGGGCGGCTCATGCTCGGTCACTCCACTGTCCTGCGGACGGAGGGCATGGAGTCGGAGGGCATGGAATGGGCTCCCTGGGGCGGAGAGGGCTGCAGGTGCCGGTCCGACCATCGCCCGGCTCGGCAGCGCACTGTCGATCGTGCGGCGACCGATTCTGGCATCGTCGGGGCGACAAGGCCGACATTCACGGCACCGACCGCACATCTCGCAGCCGGCCGGCCGCCCGGGACACGGCCAGTCGGCCTCACGGCAGGAGCAGCCGGTTGAGCCGCCTGCTGGCCATCCCGTAGCCGATGCCGAACAGGACGACCAGGTAGGCAGCGTTGGCCACCAGGCTCCAGTGGAGTTGACCGAGCGAGAAGGCGCGGTTGATCTCCACGCCCTGGTACAACGGCGTGACGGCCACGATGTGCGCCAGCCACGCGGGGTAGGCGCTGATGGGATAGAAGGTGCCGGAGAAGAGGAACAGCGGCATGAACACCAGCGAGACCATGTCGAAGTCCTGCCAGCTGCGCATGTGGGTGGTCGCCGCCATCCCCACCGCCGCGAACGCGGCGCTCAGGAGCACGCTCGCCGGCAGGCAGAACACCACCATCCAGCTACGGACATCCCCCAGGGCCACCATGATGACCACGAAGGTGGCGGCATAGAACAGCCCGCGGAGCACCGCCCATCCGACCTCGCCGAGGGCCACGTCGTTGGCGTCGAGCGGGGTGGCCAACACCGAGTCGTAGAGGTGGGTGATCTTCAATTTGAAGAACAGGTTGAAGATGGAGTCGATCATCGCCCCGTTCATGGCCGAGGTGGCGAGCAGGGCCGGCGCCACGAATGCGGCATACGGCACTTCGGTGTTCCCCACCCTGATGGGCCCGACCAGGCCACCGAGGCCGATGCCGATGGACAGGAGGAACAGGAGCGGTTCCACCACGCCGGTGAGGAAGAGGACCCGGTGACGGAGATAGAGCCGGGCGTTGCGCTCCAGCAGCAGCAGGGCGCGCCGGCTCCCGAGCGGTGGAATGAGTCTCGACGGCAGGGGTGCGGCCAACCGGTTCACTCGACCAGCCTCCGGCCGAAGGTCCGGAGGGCGAGCACCACACCCACCACACTCCAGACGATCAGATAGGCGAGGTCGACCAGCAGTCCCCACCCGAGCCCTTTCCCGAGCGTCAGGGCGCGGCACACGTCGACTCCGTGGGTGAGGGGCACGATCTCGGCCAGCGCCTGGGCCCACTGCGGGAGCCGGGTCACCGGGTAGAAGACGCCGGAGAAGAGGAACATAGGCAGGACCCCCAGCCGGAACAGCAGGGCCATCCCGAAGTCGGAGTCCTGGGTGGCCGAGAAGGCTGCCGTCGGGGCGGCGGTGGCCATCCCCGACAGGACGGCCACCGGCACCACCAGCAGGGCCAGGGGCGATGCCACCACGCCGAAGGCGGCCATGACGGCCAGGAAGAGGACCGACACGGACGCGAACCGCACCACCTCCCAGCCGAGATGGCCCATCACCACATCGCCCACCGACAGGGGGGTGGCCACCTTGGCCCAGTAGGTGCGTTCCCACTTGAGCCCACCCATCACCGGATAGGAGCAGTCGGCCACACCCATCTGGAGCATCGAGGCAGCCAGCAGCCCAGGAGCGACGAAGGCGAGGTAGGAGACCCCGTCGACCCCGCCGCTGTGGTGGTCGACCAGGCTTCCGATGCCGAGCCCCATCGCCGCCAGGTACATCACCGGCTGCAGGAAGCTGGTGGTGAGCGACGAGCGCCAGGTCTTCGAGTAGACGAACCAGTTGTGCCAGAGGGAACGTGCCCAGGTCGGCCACCCCGCCCGCGGCTCGCTCAGGCCCCGGGCGGTGACTGCGTCGGTGGCCATGTCCCGCGGTCCGCTCAGTCCACCAGGGTGCGGCCGGTGAGAGCCAGGAACACGTCCTCGAGGGTCGACCGGCGGACCAGCGCACTCTCGGGGACGAGCCCCCTGGCATGCACCGCGGCCAGAGCCTGGTCACCGTCGTCGACATAGAGGAGCAGTCGGTCGGGGAGCACCTCGATCCGAGCGGCCACATCGGCCACCTCCTTGGCCGAGAGCTCGTGGGCATCGAGACCGAAGCGCAGCTCGAGCACCTCTTTGGTCGAGAGCCGATCGATCAGTTGGCGCGGCGGGCCCTCGGCAACGATGTGCCCGTGGTCCATGACGACCAGCCGATCGCACAGCTGCTCGGCCTCGTCCATGTAGTGGGTGGTGATGATCAGGGTCACCCCGTCGGCCTTCAACCGGTAGAGGCGTTCCCACAGCAGGTGGCGGGCCTGGGGGTCGAGCCCGGTGGTGGGCTCGTCCAGGATGAGGAGGTCGGGGTCGGAGACCAACGACCGGGCGATGGTCAGCCGGCGCTTCATCCCTCCCGACAGCGCGTCCACCTTGTCGTCCCGGCGATCACCGAGCTGGGCGAAGTCGAGCAGACGATCGGCTCGCTCGAGGATGACCTTGCGGGGCAGGTCGAAGTAGCGCCCGTACAGGTAGATGTTGTCGAGCACCGACAGCTCGAGCTCGAGGGTGTCGTCCTGGGGGACGAGACCGAGACGGGCCCGGATGGCCGGTCCGTCGGTCGCCGGATCGCGGCCCAGCACCCGGAGGGTCCCGTCGCTCAACGGTGACATGCAGGAGATCATCTTCATGGTCGAGGTCTTGCCGGCACCGTTCGGGCCGAGGAAGCCAAAGGTCTCACCCTGCTCGATGCGTACGTCGATCCCGTCGACGGCGGCGAAGTCCCCGAACCGCTTGACCAGCCCCACCGCCACGACCATGGGGGTGTCGGGGTCGAGCGTTCCCCGCGTTGGGATTCGGCGAGCGTGTCGGCGCAGCATGGGAGACCAACATTCCCACACCGCAGAGGCCACGGAGCGCCCGCCGGGTTGACGCGGGGCGATCGCCGGCCGCCGTGGATCCGCATGACCCTCTCCCCGTTCCGGTGTGCTCCCTGGTCCCACGGCTCGCTCGGGCCCCGTTGGGCATCCGGGCCATCGATGGTGATGTCGGATGACCGCTTGCCCCGGCCCGCGGACTCGGTCACTCTTCACCCATGGCCATCGATGACATCCGTGCCCGCTTCCGTGACCTCCATGCCGCCGGGACCTTCCTCATGCCGAACGCATTCGACCCCGGGTCCTGCCGGCTGCTCGACCATCTGGGCTTCCCGGCGCTGGCCACCACGAGCGGTGGATTTGCGGCCTCGAAGGGTCGGATGGACATGACCGTTGGCCGCCAGGAGCTCGTCGCGCACGTCGCATCACTGACCGCGGTGACCGACCTGCCCATCAACGTGGATGCCGAACAGTGCTTCCCCGAGAGCGACGGCGGGGTGGCGGCCACGGTCCGACATCTCGCCCGCGCCGGGGCGTCGGGGTGCTCGATCGAGGACTGGAACCCACAGAGCGCGGTGATCGAGGACATCGGGCTGGCCACGGAGCGTGTGGCCACCGCGGTGGCGGCCGCCGACCTCGAGGGCATCGTGCTGACCGCCCGGGCCGAGAACCATCTGCGGGGGCACGACGATCTGGACGACACGATCGCCCGGCTCCGTGCCTTCCGCGATGCCGGAGCTCACGTCGTGTACGCACCGGCGCTGCCGGACACGGCTGCCGTCGCCCGGGTGGTCCAAGAGGTCGGAGGAGCAGTGAACGTGCTGCTGATGCCGGGGGGGCCATCGCGTGAGGAGCTCGCGGAGGTCGGGGTCCGGCGGCTGTCGGTCGGTGGCGCGCTGGCCCGGGTGGCGTATGGGGCGATGTACCAGGCAGCCCAGCAACTTCTCGACTCCGGGTCACTCCCCCCCAACGCCACCTACCTCAGCCGGGAGGTGGCCAAGGGCGCCTTCTCCGGAGCCGGCTGATCCGCTCCCCCGGTGCCCGCATGCTCAGCGTGCGAAGGACCTCGTCGTGAGGCGATGGCAGGAGAGGGCGGTCGGGGCGATGATCACAGGCAGCGAGGTGTGCTGCACCACGCATTCCCGCACCCGGTGGTTGGCGATGCGTTGAGCTCCCCGCAGTCGGAGCGAACCGAGAACGATGGCGTTGCACGCGGCTGTCGATGCCTCTTCGACGATGAGATTCCCTACGTCGTTCTCCCGACCGGAACGGACTCGTCCGTCGGCCTTCACCCCCGCCGTCTGCAGCCGCTTCACAGCCTCGTCCACCAGAACCTCGGCCTGCACCGCCGTCTCCATGGGCGGCACCCGTAGGAATCGGGACAGCTCCCTGACGTGGAAGACCCTCACATCCGCCCGCGACCTTCCGGCGAACCCGATGGTGAAATCGATGGCCGCCTGGCCCGAATCGAACTGGTCGATGGCGAGCAACAGCGTGTTCTGGGTCATGGCACCTCCCGCGTCGGGATTTCAGGCTATGCCCGGTCGACGTAAAGAGGTCGGCAAGAATCCCCCGATCGGCGTGAAGAATGCGTAAAGGAGGGGCGCGGGCCTCAGGTCAACGGACCCGTCAGAACCGCATGGCGCGTGCCCAACCGGTCACGAGCACCCGCTGGTGGTACCGCAGCTGGCGCAGACGTAGCACGACCCGGCCCGCTGCATGGCATTGCCGCACTGGTAGCAGTACGGGGCGTCCCGTGGCTCGGCCCGGGCCATGGGCTGCTCGGGTGATGCGGCAGGGACGGGCTTCGGGGCGTACAGGGGGGCGGTGCCGTCGGCGGCCGTGCTGGCACCGGTGATCTTGACGTCGCCTGCGCTGGCATCCAGGACGGTGGCGATGACCGGGTCGATGGATTCCGCCTCCACCACCCCGCTCGACGCCGTCGCCGTCTCTTCCACACCGGGCAACGTGGGCTGCATGCGCTCCGAGGTGGACAGCACGCCGAGCTCGACGCGCTCGTCGACCGGGAGGTAGTCGACCGCCAGCCGCCTGAAGATGTAGTCGACCAGACTGGTGGCGATGCGCAGATCCGGGTCATCGGTGATCCCCGCCGGCTCGAACCGCATGTTGGTGTACTTGCGGACATAGGTGGCCAGGGGAACGCCGTGCTGCAGGCCGAGACTGGTCGAGATCGAGAACGCGTCCATGATCCCGGCGAGGGTCGACCCCTGCTTGGACACCTTCATGAAGACCTCGCCCGGGCGACCGTCCTCGTACTCGCCGACCGTCACATAGCCTTCGCAGTCGGCAACCCGGAATGCGAAAGTCGACGACTTCCGGCGGCGGGGCAGTCGCTCGCGAACCGCACCGACCACGACGGTCTCCGACGGACGGGCCTGCTCGTGGGCCAGGGCCGCCTCCAGGCCGGCGATCTTCTCGTTGAGCTCGCGGGCGTGGGCCTCGGCCTCGGAGCCTGCGGGCACATCCCCGAGGCCCACGTCGGCACCGGACTTCTTGGTGGTGGAGAGCGGTTGGGCCACCTTGCAGTTGTCGCGGTAGATGGCGACGGCTTTGATGCCCATCCGCCAGGCATCGATGTGGAGCTGCTCGACATCTTCGACGGTCACGTCCTCGGGCAGGTTCACCGTCTTCGAGATGGCCCCCGAGATGAACGGTTGGACCGCGCCCATCATGCGCACATGGCCGAGATAGTGAATGGTGTTGTCGCCCATCGAGCAGGCGAACACCGCCAGGTGGTCGGCGGAGAGGTACGGTGCGCCCACGATGGTCTTGTGCTCGTCGATGTAGGCCACGATCTCGTCGACCTGATCGGGTGAGTACCCGAGGCGGTTCAGCGCCCGGGGCACGGTCTGGTTGACGATCGACATCGTCCCGCCGCCCACCAGCTTCTTGGTCTTGACCAGTCCGAGGTCGGGCTCGACACCGGTGGTGTCGCAGTCCATGAGCAAACCGATGGTACCGGTCGGTGCCAGCACGCTGGCCTGCGAGTTGCGGACGCCGTACTGCTCCCCCAGCTCCACGGCCAGGTCCCACGCCTCCTGGGCGGCGGAGAGCAGATCGGTGGGGACGGCCTCCTCGTCGATGCCGGCGACCGCGTCACGGTGCATGCGCAACACGTTGAGCATGGGTCCGACGTTCTCGTGGTACCCGGCGAACGGCCCCATCCGCGCCGCGGTGCGTGCTGAGGTGGCATAGGCGTGCCCGGTCATGAGCGCGGTGATCGCACCGGCCCAGGCCCGTCCCTGGTCCGAGTCGTAGGGAAGTCCCTGCGCCATCAGGAGGGCGCCGATGTTGGCGTACCCGATTCCGAGTTGGCGGAACCGACGCGAATTCTCGGTGATCTTCTCGGTGGGATAGTCGGCATTGCCGACGATGATCTCCTGCGCCGTGAAGATCACCTCGACCGCCGACCGGAATCCATCGACGTCGAACGACGAGTCGTCGTCGAGGAACTTCATCAGGTTGAGGCTGGCCAGGTTGCAGGCCGAATTGTCGATGTGCATGTACTCGGAGCACGGATTGGACCCGTTGATCCTCCCGGTGTTGGAGGCGGTGTGCCACTTGTTGATGGTCGAGTCGAACTGCATGCCCGGGTCGGCGCACTCCCATGCCGCCTGGGCCACCTGACGGAACAGGTCGCGGGCGGGAACCCACCGGATGGGCTGGTTGTCACCCCTGCTGGTCAGGGCCCACTCCCGTCCTTCCACGACCGCGTCCATGAACTCGTCGGTCACCCGCACCGAGTTGTTTGCGTTCTGGTACTGGAGGCTTATCGAATCCTTGCCGTCGAGGTCCATGTCGAACCCGGCGTCGCGCAGAACACGCGCCTTGCGCTCCTCGATGGCCTTGCACCAGATGAAGTCCTCGATGTCGGGGTGGTCCGAGTCGAGGATCACCATCTTGGCGGCACGCCTCGTCTTGCCCCCCGACTTGATGGTTCCGGCCGAGGAGTCCGCCCCCCGCATGAAGCTGACCGGTCCCGACGCGGTGCCGCCGCCCTTCAACAGCTCCTGGGAGGAGCGGATCCGCGACAGGTTGACCCCGGCGCCCGAGCCGCCCTTGAAGATGATCCCCTCCTCCGTGTACCAGTTGAGGATCGAGTCCATGGTGTCGTCCACCGCCAGGATGAAACAGGCCGAGCCCTGCTGCGGGACGCCGGCCACCCCGATGTTGAACCACACCGGCGAGTTGAAGGCAGCCATTTGGTGGATGATCAGATGCTTCAACTCGGCCCGGAAGGTCTCCGCCTCCTCGTCGTCGACGAAGTAGCCGTCCTTGATGCCCCACGTGGTGACGGTGTCGACCACCCGATCTGCCACCTGGCGCAACGACCATTCGCGCTCGTCGGTGTTGGGTGTGCCGCGGAAGTACTTCTGAGCCAAGATGTTGGTGGCGTTGATGCTCCAGTCCTCGGGCACCTCGACATCCAACTGTTCGAACGCCACCGCGCCGTCCCGGAAGTTGGTGATCCTGGCATCCCGCCGCTCCCAGGTGACCGCGTCGTAAGGGTGGACCTCCGGGGTGGTGAAGTGGCGGCGGATGCCGATGCCGATGCGCTGGGGGGCAATGGTCATGCGGTGGACCTCTTTCTGGATTCTTCTGGCTGGTCGCTGGTGCTGGTCGTGGCTGGTGCTGGTCGTGGCTGGTGCAGTGGGCAAGGTGCTGGCTGGGTCAGTGGTCGGTGGAGGCGTGGAACGGACATCCCCTCGTGGCGAACGTCGGCGTGGTGGGCCTGGTGCGGGTGCCGGAACGCCGGTGGCGGCTCCGACCTCGCCGAGTCTTGCTACGGCCCACTTGCCGCCGAAACACTATATGTAGTGGTAGGCCCTCCCCCGAGGTACGAGATAGTGGGTCCATTACAGCAGCGTAGTTACACCCCTGTCAACAAATTCTTTTGAAATCGGCGCCGCCGGCGGGGACGAACTCCCTGATGAGAAAGTGTTCGCGAAGAATTGCAAATGATTGCTGTCCGCGAGCACGAACCCGGGCTCCGGGGCGTCGCTACAGTCCCCCTGTGGCCTCCCGTCCCCCGGTCTCGCCCGTCACCATCGCCGTCGACGCCGGCACCAGTGGGGTCCGCTCCCTGGTCGTGGACGAACAAGCCCGGGTGGTCGACGTGGCCTACGGAGAGCTCACCCAGCATTACCCGCAGCCGGGCTGGGTCGAGCACGACCCGACCGAGATCTGGGAGGTGGTGCGGACCACGCTGGCCGAGGTGGGGGGGCGGCTGGCCGACCGGGGCCGGGCCGTCCGGGCCATCGGCATCACCAACCAGCGGGAGACCGTGGTGCCATGGGACAGGCGGAGCGGTGACGTGCTGCACCGGGCCATCGTCTGGCAGGACCGCCGGACCGCACCGGCCTGCGCGGCGATGGTCGAGGCCGGTCATCTCCCTCTGATCCGGGAGCGGACCGGCCTCGTCCTCGACCCGTACTTCTCGGCCACCAAGATGCAGTGGCTGCTCAGGGAGGGGGGCCTCTCGACGGGCGGCGGTCTGACCTTCGGCACCGTCGACTCGTGGGTCCTGTGGAACCTGACCGGTGGCGTCGACGGGGGCGTCCTGGCCACCGATGCCACCAATGCCTCGCGGACCATGCTCTTCGACATCGTGGTGCGACGGTGGTCGGCCGAGCTGTGCGATCTCTTCGGGGTCCCCGGCGAGGTCCTCCCCGAGGTGCGGCCGTCGTGTGGCCGGCTGGGCCGGGTGGCGGGTTCGGCGCTCGGCGGCGACTCCCCGCTCCGGGGGGTCCCCATCAGCGGCATGGCCGGGGACCAGCACGCCGCACTCTTCGGGCAGGCCTGCTTCGACCCGGGCATGACCAAGGCCACCATCGGGACGGGAAGCTTCGTCCTCATGAACGCCGGCCCGGTGGCGCCGGCGCCCGTCGACGGGCTGATCACGACCCTGGCCTGGGACCTCGGCACCGCCGGCCAGATGACCATGGCCGCCGACGGCGGGTCGACGGCCTCCGGGCGCCGGTCACCGGTCGCCTATGCGGTCGAGGGTTCGGTGTTCGTCTCCGGGGCCGGTGTGCAGTGGCTGCGGGACGGCCTGGGCATGATCGAGCACGCCCGCGACACGGAGCCGCTGGCCCGCACGGTTGACTCCAGCGAGGGGGTGGTGGTGGTCCCGGCCTTCACCGGACTCGGCAGCCCCTACTGGGACCCCGGAGCCCGGGGCACCATCATCGGGCTCAGCCGCGGTACCGGTCGCGCCCACCTGGCCCGAGCCATGGTCGAAGCCATGGGCTTCCAGATCCGGGACGTGGTCGATGCCATGGCGGCCACGGGGACGGCCGCCACCGTGCTCAGGGTCGACGGCGGCGCGTCGGCCATGGCGCTGCTCCTCCAGCTGGTGGCCGACCAGACTCGCCTCCCGGTGGTCAGGCCCCTCTCCGTCGAGACGACGGCCATCGGAGCCGCCGGACTGGCCGGACTGGCCGAAGGGGTCTGGGGCTCGCTCGACGACCTGGCCGCCAGGTGGACCGCGGATGAGGAATTCACGCCCTCGGCGCCGGGCTCCGAGTCCGAGTCGGCCCACGGGGCATGGCTCCGAGCCCTCGAGCGGTCCCGGGGTTGGGTCGGTGGCGCCTAATTCACATCCCGCCAGCCGTAGTCGGCCAGGTCGGCCATGGTCGAGATCCACCGCCGCTCGCGGCTCCGCAGGACGGGTTCGGTCCGGCCCACGACGAGGAGCTTGCCGGCACGGGCCAGGGGAGCCACGGCCAGGTCGAGCCGCCCGTCGAGGGCCTCCTGCCCGACGACGAGCCCGAGGCAGTCGTCGTCAGGAGCCTCGCCGGCGCAGACCACGATCCTCGGCCCCTCTTCCTCGATGATGGCGGCGAAGGTGGAAGCCAGGCTGCGGCGGACCCGGGCCGTCAGGTGCTCCAGCAGGTCCGCCGGAGACGTCTGCTCGAACAGCTCCCCAGCCACGTCGAGGAGCTCGGTGTAGCGGTCGGGTATCGCCCCCTCCACCGCTCGGACCGACTCGATCGAGACGCCGTCGACCTCGAGGATCTCGTCCCGCAGCAGCTCGATCAGGTTGTCGCCGGCCAGCCCGACTCCGAGCTCGTCGACCACGACGCCGTTCTCGCGCTGGAGGATGTCGATGGAGACCACGTCCCCTCCCACCGAGCCGATCCGGCTGGCCACCGCCCCCAGTGCACCCGGCCGATCGGGGAGCTTCACCCTGATCAGGTAGTTGAACACGGGTTCAGGCTAGGCCGTCACTGTGTACGGACTGTTTCGGCCCGGTTACGACATCGGGCGAGACGATCGCTGCCATTCGTCGATCCGATCTCGGCCCCGCCTACCGGGCCTTGGTCCTCGTGGCGTAGTGGTCCACGTACTCCTGGCCGGAGAGACGGGCGATCTCCGACATCAGTGCGTCCGTCAGATCCCTGAGCTGGACCTGTTCGGACCCGTCGGTCTGATCACCCGAGCCCTCAGCCGGCCCGGCGCAGTCACCTGTCGTGACGGTCCCGCCGTTGCCCTGAAAGGTCAACGGAGGACCGAAGCGCACGGTCACTTCGTGGAACGGTCGCATCACGTTGCTCCCCGGGGGCTGCACCGCCCGGGTGCCGACGATGCCCACCGGGATGACGGGAACGTTGCAACCCAGTGACAACCGGGCCACCCCGGTGTGCCCCTTGTGCAGACGCATGTCGGGGGCACGGGTGCCCTCGGGATAGATGCCGAGCAGACCACCTGCGTCGAGCACCCCCATGGCCGTGTTGAGCGCCCGTTGCGACGCGTCGCCGCCGCCCCGCTGCATCGGGATCTGTCCGGCGGCCCGGAAGAACCAGGACGTGCGCCAATTGTCGAAGTACTCGGCCTTGGCCACATAGGTCACCCGGCGGCGGACCACCAGAGGCAGGAAGAACGAATCGCAGAACGACTGGTGGTTGGCGGCCAGCACGGCGGGACCGTGGACCGGGATGTGCTCGCGCCCTTCGACCCTGACCCTCCACAAGAGATAGAAGACCGGTGTCAGGAGCACCTTCAGGATCCAGTAGGCCACGGGCAACGGTACCGCCCACTGTGATGGACTGCATTCCATGCCGAGGACTGCTCCCGACGAGGACCAACGGACCCACGATGAGCCGATGGGGGGCGAGGGCGGCACCGGCCCCTCCGAGCCTGCCAATTCGTGGTCGGTGATGGGACGGACGGTCACGCTGCCCGTCGAGGTGCGCCGGGCCCGGCAGTGGGGCGTCCAGTACCTGGTACCGGCAGCTGCCGCCCAGGGCATCGTCGACCCCACCGGGCTCGAGGTCACCGGTCCGGTCCCGGGCCGGGCGCTGGTGGCCCTGGCCGTGTGCCGCTACGACGACACCGACCTCGACCCGTACCACGAGGTGGCCGTCAGCTTCGTCGTCCGGCCCCACGACGCGCCGCCGAATGCATCGGCGGCCCTGCGGGTGCGGGAGTTCTTCTCCGGGACTGTCGGTGCGTACATCCATCGCCTTCCGGTCGACCGTGAGTTCTCGTGCGCAGCCGGCCGGGACCTGTGGGGCTTTCCGAAGTGGGTGACGACGATCGACATCGACGAGCCGGACGCCGGTTCGACCCGGGCCGGCACCGGGACCAGCGTCCGTCTGGTCGACGACGGGGTCCACGTGCTCTCGCTGGCCGTCGCTGCCGGGGGTCGGCTCCGGTTGCCGTCCAACGCGCCCCCGAGCTACTCCTTCCGCGACGGCGTGCTGCGTCGCACCACGTGGACGACGTCGGCCGAGGGTGTCACCGGCCGGGCCGGCGGAGCCACCCTGGTACTCGGCGACCATCCGATGGCCGATGAGCTGCGCGCCCTCGGACTGCCCAGACGGGCCCTGTTCTCGTCATCGATCGCGGTGATGAGGGCGTCGTTCGACGGTGCCCGGGTGGTCAACCCTCGTGCCCGTGCCCGTTCGCATTGACCGCGCTCCGGTGGGCCCGTAGCGTCTGGGGACCATGTCTCGTCGTCTCACACCGAAAGGCGTCAAGCGTCGGAACGACCTGATGGACTTCGCCGCCCGCAGCTTCGCCGCCGATGGCTACCACACGACCTCGGTCACCAGCATCGTCGACGGGCTCGGGGTCGGGAAGGGCGTCTTCTACTGGTACTTCGAATCGAAGGACGAGATGCTCACCCAGATCCTCGTCGATGCGCTCCACTCGATGCGTCAGGCCCAGCGCGAGGCGATCGCCGGGGAGCATGATCCGGCCCGTCGGATCGAACAGGGGATCCGGTCCTCACTTCACTGGCTGTCCGAGCACCGTCACCTCTTCGTCCTCATGGAGTTCGCCCGTAGCGAGGAGCGGTTCGCGCCGATCATGCGCCAGGGCGACCAGCAGACGGTGGCCGATGCCCTCCCCCACGTCAGTGCGGGTATCACGGCGGGCATACTCCGCGGCGAGGACCCGGTTATCCTGACCCTGGCGATCCTCGGAGTGACCGCCCACTTGGCCCGGGTACTGGTTCTGGAGCAGGGGGAAGATGCGGATCGTGTGGCCGACGCCGCCATCGCCTTCTGCCGCCAGGGCTACGTGGCCTTGGAGAACTCGACGCTGGCCCGGAGGATCGCATGACTGACCTGGCAACAGAGGAAGCGCTGCCGTTCATCGAAGGGCTCCACTTCGGCGAGTGCCCCCGATGGCATGACGGGCGCCTGTGGTACTCGGACTTCTATGACGGCACCGTGCGGTCCACGAGCGTGTCGGGGGACGTGCGGGTGGAGGTCGAGGTGCCCGGAGAACCGGCCGGCCTGGGTTGGTTGGCCGATGGCCGGCTCCTGGTGGTGGCCCGCAAGCCGCGCACCGTGCTCAGGGTGGAGGACGACGGCCGGCTGGTCCAGCACGGAGATCTCAACCCGACGGCCGGCTTCTACGGAAACGACATGGTCGTCGACTCGGTGGGCCGGGCCTACGTGGGAAACTTCGGGTTCGACCTCGACGGCTTCATCGAGGAGCGCGGTCAGGCGGCACTGGTGGAACCGCCCGGCCCGCCGACGACAGCCCTGATCCGCATCGATCCGGACGGCTCGGCGCACATCGCCGCCGAGGACCTGTCCTTTCCCAACGGGACGGTCATCACCCCGGACGGGAGAACGCTGATCGTGGCCGAGACGTTGGCCGGCCGGCTCACCGCCTTCGACGTCGGTGACGACGGCGAGCTCACCGGCCGCCGGGTGTGGGCCTCGCTCACCTGGTGCGCCCCCGACGGGATCTGCCTCGACGCGGAGGGGCACGTGTGGGTGGCCAACGCCATCTCCCGCGAGTGCATGCTGGTTGCGGAGGGTGGTGAGATCCTCGACCGGGTCGCCACCTCCCTCAACAGCTTCGCGTGCATGCTCGGTGGTGACGACCGACGCACCCTCTACGTGATGACCGCACCGACCAGCACCGAATCGGTGGTCAGCGTGGATCGATCGGGGCGCATCGAGCAGGCCCGGGTGAAGGTAGGCGGAGCCGGGCTGCCCTGAGCCGGGGAATTCGATGGAGCCGAGTCGCCGAAGGCTCAGTGCAGCCGGGTCAGGGCCCGCCGCAGGCTTCGGACACCCTGACCGATGCGCTGCTCGTTTTCGATGAGGGCGAAGCGCACATGGTCGTCGCCCCCGGGTCCGAACCCCACCCCCGGGGAGGTGGCCACGTCGGCCTTCTCCACCAGGAACTTCGAGAATTCGAGTGATCCCATGTCCGCATAGGGCTCGGGGATGCGCGCCCAGACGAACATCGTCCCCCGGGGCGGGGTGATGTCCCAGCCGATACGGCGCAACCCGTCGCAGAGCGCGTCGCGGCGGGCCTGATAGGTCTCGTTGATCCACTTCGGGTAGTCCGGCGCCTCGTTCATGGCCACGATGGCCGCGATCTGGATCGGCTGGAACGTCCCGTAGTCCAGGTAGCTCTTGAGCTTGGTCAGCGCCTGCACGATGGCGGCGTTGCCGACGAGGAAGCCCACCCTCCATCCGGCCATGGAGAAGGACTTGGTCATGGTGTACAGCTCGACGGCGACGTCCTTGGCCCCGGGGACCTGCAGGATCGATGGCGGCGTGTAGCCGTCGAAGGCGATGTCGGCGTAGGCGAAGTCGTGGACGAGCACGATCTCACGCTCGCGTGCGAATTCGACAAGACGGGCCATCCAGGGCAGGTCCACGCATTCGGTGGTCGGATTGTGCGGGAACGAGAGCACCACCACCCGCGGCTTGGGCCAGGCGGACTCCCACGCCTCCATCAGATTGTCGAAG
>JBEKIU010000102.1:0-14780 GCA_050011635.1 Acidimicrobiales bacterium | reverse complement strand
GCCCCGAGGACCGGGGCCTATGTCTTCACACTCAGGTTCGACGGGTTGACCCGCGACTACCGGCTCCACGTCCCACCGGCGGCGAGATCCGGCCGGCCGCTCCCCCTGGTGCTCAATCTGCACGGTGCCACCCAGAACGGGCTCCTGGAGGAGATCACCTCCGACATGGACCCCAACGCAGACCGGAACGGCTATCTGGTGGCCTATCCCGACGGAACCCGCATCTCGAAGGTCCTGACCCCCGACCCGGTGGCCAAGCAGGCCCAGTACGGCTGGAACGCAGGGATGTGCTGTGGCCTGCCCGTCACCCGGCACATCAACGACGTGGGCTTCCTGCTCAGGGTCATCGCCGACGTG
This sequence comes from Acidimicrobiales bacterium, assembly GCA_050011635.1. Taxonomy (GTDB): domain Bacteria; phylum Actinomycetota; class Acidimicrobiia; order Acidimicrobiales; family RAAP-2; genus Bog-756. Next base: position 14,423 of record JBEKIU010000102.1, on the reverse strand, counting down.
GCCGCCCGCACCCCGGTCGATCTGCGGCGGGTCTATGCCACCGGGATCTCCAACGGCGGGATGATGGCCTATGCCCTGGCCGCGGAGGCCTCGGGCCATGTGGCTGCCATCTCGTCGGTGTCGGGCCAGGTCGAGCTGCCGACCATCCACCCGACCCGGGCGGTGCCGACCATGGAGTTCCACAGCGTCGACGATCCCATCGCCAAGTGGACGGGGGTACCGAACCGCGACCCCCGCCTCCGGCTGTCGGTGATGGAGGGCATCGACCAGTGGGTCGGGGCCGACGGATGCGACCCGAGCCCTCGGGTCGGCCCGACCATTGTCGGCGCCACCGGGTCCATCTCGGCCGGTGAGACGGCAACGCCGGTGACCTACACCGACTGTCTTCCGGGGTCCGAGGTCGCCCTCTGGAGGTTCACGGGCTCCGGACACGTCTGGCCGGGCAGCACCCTCAACACGGGACCACCCGGCAACTGGATCCTGGCCGGCGTGGGGAGAGGCATCGTGCTGGTCGACGCGGACGAGGTGATGTGGCAATTCTTCCGGAGGTTCTCGCTGCCGGCCCCTCCCCCGCTCCCGTTCATCGACACCGCGCTCGGCTTCCCCGGCATCCCCGGGGCACTGCTCCCGCCGATGTGAGCCCGGCACCGGGTGGTCCCGAGCCACGGGCCGGGAGCCCCCGACGGTGGGGCTGCCCCCTGAGCCCGGCGCGAACAGGGAGACTGGTGTGATGATCGCGGTTGTCGACCCCGTCGGCGGGATCATGCTGGCGGCCGGTGCCCGGTGACTGACGGAGGGCGGACCGGTGGTCCGGGGCCCTACGAGCCCGGCGCCGCCGCCCGCCACCAGCTGGTACTCCACGGCTGGACCGACCCGGCCGTCGTCGGCCTCGGGATCGTCGCCCTGGCCGCCGGCTTCGGCCAGTTCGGCCTGACCGCCACCCTCGGCGACGTGGCCCGGCACTTCGGGCACGTGCTGCACGGTTCGTCGATCACCGATGAGGCCGGGCTGTCCGGTACCCAGCTCGGCCTCGGACTGGCCATCATCCGACTGGCCTCACTCGGGGGCCTGCCCATCGCCGGCCTGGCCGATCGGTTGGGCCGGCGCCGGATCCTGCTGTTCGCCTGCGGCATCGGGCTCGCCGTCACCGCGGTGTCCGCAGCCAGTCCGGGGTATTGGTGGTTCGTCGTTGTCTTCGCCATCGGCCGGCCGTTCCTGTCGGCCGCCTATGCCGTGGCCCAGGTGGGGGCAGCCGAGGAGACCGGCTCGACCCAGCGTGCGGCGGCGGTGGCGCTGGTGGCCGCCGGCTACGCCATCGGCGCCGGTGCCACTGCGGTCATCTACGGGTCGACGGGACACGCGCTCGGGTACCGGGGTGTCTTCCTGCTGGCCCTCGTCCCGATGGTGGCGTTGCCCTTCGTGGCCCGATGGGTGTCGGAGCCGGACCGGTTCCTCCAGGCCGAGCGGTCGGCGGAACGCCGGCGGCCGGTGCTCGGTGCGGTGGCCCACCCCTATCGCGGCCGCCTGGTCCTTGTGACCTCGCTCGTCTTCTCGCTGGGGGTGATCACCGGACCGGCCAACAGCTTCGTCTTCCTCTACGCCCAGAATGTGAAGCGGTTCCCCGGCTATGCCGAGTCGGTCATGGTCATCGCCGCGGGGATCCTCGGCTTCGGCGGCCTCCTGGCCGGGGTGCGTCTGGCCGACCGGATCGGCCGGCGCCCGACGGCCATGGGGGCCATGGTGTGCATCGGGGCGTGCGGCATCCTGTGCTACAGCGGCAGCGGGCCCGCCCTGGTGGTCGGGTACCTGCTCGGCATCACGGCCGGCGGGGTCATCGCTCCCGCCGCGGGAGCCTTCGTCAATGAGCTGTTCCCCACCCCGGTGCGCGCATCGGTGGCCGGATGGAACGTGGCCGGGGCGGTGCTGGGCGCGGTGACCGGGCTGCTGCTGTTCGGCGCCGTCGCCGATGCCGGCAGCCGGTTCGCTCCCGCAGCCCTGGTGACCTTCCTGCCGGCCATGGCGTTGAGCAGCCTGGTCTGGTTCCTACCCGAGACGCGCGGCCACGAGCCCGAGGAATTCTGGCCGGCCGCGGGAGGCGCCGAGGGCGGGCCGTGACCCGCATCCGCCGCATGGCCGGCGGGTACCGGTGGGTGGTCGTGGTGGTGGTACTGGCCTACGCGTCGTTGGCTTCGCTGACCCACCCGTTCACCGACAGGGCCGACATCGTGACCGCGCTCCCGATCGCCGTCGCCTTGGCGGCCATGGTGGTTCGGATGCGGTCCTCATGGCGCCCCGCACCGGTGGTGGAGGTCGACGGGGACGGTCCCCCGAACCGGTTGTGGCTGGTGTGGGCGGCGACGGCCGCCCTCGTCGTCGGCTGGGAGATCTACTGCTACACGGCCGCGCCGAGGTCACAACATCCGACGCTGAGTTCCCTGTTCGACGCGCTCGACGCCAGCCACGGAGGCAAGACCCTGGCCTTCGCCCTGTGGCTGGCCCTGGGCTGCTATCTCGTCCGGCAATGATCTCCCATCAGTGGACCCTTCTCGTGTGGGGAGTGCTCGGCCTGGTGGTTCTGGCCCTCTTGGCGTCGGCCCTCCTCACCCGAGGGCGGTTCCCCGGACCGGGGGCTCTCGTCGTGCGGATCACCGCCACCAACGCCGGGCGCGCCCTCGTCGTGGTGGGGTGGGCGTGGCTCGGCTGGCACCTCTTCGCCCGTTAGGGCCCGCTGCCGGACGAGGTCTGCTGGCGCGCCCTCCCGCCGGATGCCCGTCGCAGCGCCATCCCCCCCTGTGCGCCCGGCACCCGGTCCTCGGGTGCTGCATCATTGGGGGATGGAGACAGGCACGGTGGGCGGCCGCAGCGACCTCCTCTCGAGGGCCCGGTGACAGGTCGCCGGATCACCGCCCTGGTCGTCGTGGCCGTCGTCATCGTGGTGGCCGTCGTGTCCGGGCTCCTGGTGACCGGCGGCTCGCCCCAGTCGGCGGGTCCGGTCAGATTGGCCGCCGACCCCTACGCCCATGCACCGGGGGCCACGACGTTGGTCGGGACCGGGATGCCCGGGTTCGCCGGGGACGGACAACCGGCTGCCCTGGCCGAGCTCAACGCTCCGACCGGTGTCGTCGAGGACAGGTCGGGCGATCTCTTCATCGCCGACACCGACAACTGTCGGGTGCGGGAGGTGCCGGAGAGATCGGGCACCTCCTTCGGGATCAGGATGCGGGCCGGTCACATCGTGACCGTCGCCGGGGGGCCGTGTTCCGACCCGACCCGCAATCCGGAACCGGTGGCCCTGGCCCTCGACCCGGCCGGCGACCTGTTCATCGCCTTCGGACCGGCGGCCAGGGTCGAGGAACTTCCGGCCACCGGCACCCCGACGACGGTTGCCGGCACCGGGGTGGCCGGATTTGCCGGCGACGGCGGGCCGGCCCGACACAGCCGGCTCGACGATCCCACCGGATTGGCAGTGGATGCAGCCGGAGATCTCCTCATCGCCGACACCGGGAACTGCCGGGTGCGCCTGGTGGCCGCCTCGGGCGGCACCCGCTTCGGGATACCGGTGGTCCGGGGGGACATCTACACGGTGGCCGGCAACGGGATCTGCGGATCGGCCGGGGACGGGGGCCCGGCCACCGAGGCCGAGGTCTGGGACCCGGGCGCCCTGGCCCTCGACCCTTCCGGGGACCTCTTCGTGGCCGACCAGGGGAACCGGACCATCCGGGAGCTGGCCTCCCGAACCGGCACCTTCTACGGCGTGCCCATCGCCGCCGACCACCTGGGTACGGTGGCCGGTGACGGGTCCTACGGTCCCTACCTGGTCGACGGCCTGTCCGCCCAGGGCATCGCCGCCGAGCTCAACTTCCCGACCGCCATCGCGGTGGACAGCCGTGGCGACCTCTACATCGCCGACGGGGCCATGCACGCCATCCGGTTCGTCCCCGCCGTCGCCACCACCCTGCTCGGCAAACCGGCGCACGCCGGCGACATGTACACGGCGGCCGGTGCCCTGAGCACGGGTTCGCTCCACGATGACACCACCTGGGTACAGACACGACTCCTCCAGCCGGCCGGGCTGACCATGTCGCCCGTCGGTGCGCTGATCTTCTCCGACAGCCAGGCGAACGTGGTGCGGGAGCTGCCGGAGGCCGGCTGATCGTGGTCGGACCGGTCAGCCGGCCGACACCGTGAGGTCGTACGTCCCCGCGCCCACGGCCACCACCACCTCACCGTCGGCGCGGCTCACGACGTCGACACCAGGGACCTTCTCGACCGGCACCCCGGCCTCGCTCACCCGCGAGCCCGCCAACCGGCACAGGGCGCCGGCGTTGGGTGGGACGGTGATCTGCACACCCGACCCCGCGTGGGCGGACCGCCATGCCACCGAGTACTCCCCCGCCGGTGTCGGGAACGTGCCCGAGGCGTGGGTGAGCCCGCCGGTGGGAGGGGTGACGGTCACGAGGGTCGGAGGTCCTCCCGGCGACGGCAACGCGGGGACGACCCCGAGGAGCGCCTCTTGGACGGCCACCAACGCGGAGGACCCCCAGCCGTGGGACATGCTGTCGCCGATCAGATCGCTCGGGGTCCACGTCTCCCAGGTGAAGGTCCCTCCCGACTTGATGATGAAGGCCCACCCCGGGAACGCGGTGTCGGTGAGGATCCTCACCAGGTCGGCATCGCGACCCCCGGCGTGGAGAGCCCGGAGCAGCTCCATCCCGTGGTCCGGCTGGAGGTGGATGTCGAGCGACGCCACGTACGCCGCCACCTCCGGAACCCGTCCCTCGGGGACCACGCCGTAGGCCAGGGCCACCGCGTTGGCCAGTTGCGACGAATGGGCGCTCTGTCGTCCATCCGAGTAGAGACCGTCCACATAGTGTCCGTCCCTGCCGAGGAGGAGAGCGTTGACGGCCGAGGCCAGGGCCCCGGCCCGCTGGCCCTGGGTCGAGGCCACGTCCGTCTCTCCGAGCAGCGTGGCGATGTCGCCCATCCGGTGGAAGGCGTTGACGGCCTCGATATTCAGGGTCGTGTCGGCGTTCGTGTTGTAGTCATAGCCGTACTGTTGGTCACCGTTGGTCGACATGGGCTGCCCGGAGATGAGGCCGGTGGATGCGTCGAACGTGCCCACGATGTAGTCGGAGAGGCGGTTGAGCGTCGGGAGGAGACCGGCCAACGTGGATCGGTCGCCGGTGGACAGGTAGTAGCGCCACACCCACTCGGGAAAGCGGGCGGTGAACAAGGGATAGTTCTGGGGCCCGTCGTCGTTGGGGTAGACCTCGTTCACCTGCCCGGAGACCGGCCAGTAGCGCGCCTGGGCCCGGGCCATGTCACGGAGCCCCTGCCAGCTCAGGTTCTGGTCACCGAAGGTCCGCATCACCGTCTCGGACTCGTTGGCCGAGTCCCAGAGGAACTGTCCCTTCTCCCTGGTCGGCGTGTCGATGAACTGCTCCTGGGAGGTATAGAGGCCAGAGTGCGCACACATGGCCCACACCGCGTCGAGCATCGGCTCGGACGACGAGAAGGTGGCGGCGGCCACGTCGGGCATCGTGGCATGTCGGGCCAAGAGGACAACCTGGTCGCCACCGATGGTCTCACCCGGATCGTCGATCTGCAGGTAGCGGAACCCGAGGAAGCAGTACGGCTCGAACGTCTGGGCTCCCGACCGCTGCGTGTAGGAGTAGGAGAGGTCGGTTTGCTGGGTGTTGTGGGTGGTGGAGACAGCACCGTCGGGGTCGAGGGTGTAGCCGACGTGCAGCGGGACGACGTGGCCGTCCTCACCGTGGAGGAACGACACGGTGGGTCTCCCGGCATAGACCTTGCCGAAGTCGACGACCACCGAGCCGGTGGGCAGGATCCGGACCGACGTCGGTCCCACCGGGTGTTCGCTGATCCGGGTCCGCTGGGCATAGAGGCGGGTGAACGGCTCCGTGCCCACCGGTCCCCTGACGGCGGCCGGTGACCATGCCCCGTCGTCGAAGTCGGCATGGGACCACCCCGTCGGGATGAGGCGGGCGTCGATCCACTCGACGAAGTCGCCGACATCGTTGTTGCGCTGGGGCGCGGGGAGCCACTGCCCTTTGGTGGTCCGCCACGACCCGTCCGATCGGAGGCTGACTTGTTTCCCGTCGGCATAGTGAACACCGACCTGGACGAGGAGCCCAGGGGCCGAGACGGGACGGCCTTGGCCGGGCCCGTACCAGTGGTGCAGGATGCCGACGGCGTTGTCGTGACCGGCCACGAGCGCCGACGTGATATCGGTCGCCTGGTAGTACTGCTCGTCGGGGAAGCAGAAGCTCGGGCCGGTGTCGAGGAGGGTGCCGTTCACCCACAACTGGTATTTGTGGGCCGCGGCCACGTAGGCCGTGGCCCGGGTGATGGTGCCGGTGGGCAGTGGACTGGTGGTGCGGAGGTAGGTGTACTCCTCCTCCCCGGGGTCGGCCGGCCCGGGCCGCAGCCAGCGCGCGGTCCAGTCCCGCGCACGCAGGCCGGTGGTGAACGAAGCGGCGATGGCCGGCGCGCCCCACCGACCGGCCTTGTCCGCTGTCCGCACCGACCAGCGGTAGCGGGCGTCCGCGGCCAGGGGTGGGCCTGCGTAACCGACGAACGCCTGCTGGCTCGACGCCACCTCACCCGAGTCCCAGACCCTGGAAGAGGACCCGTCGGGCCCGGTGACTTCGATCCGGTAGCCGGCCTGGACCGCACCGCGACGACCATCGGCGACATGCCAGGCGAACAGGACATCGTCAGGATCCACGCCGACGGGTTCGGCCACGCCGGTGGTGGTCAGGTCGGTCGGCGGCCCGGGGGGGTCCTGTGAGGGAGATCTGCTCCCCGAGGCCGAGGCCGGCGCGGCGGCGTCGACCACGCCGTCGGCGACCGCGCCGATAGCGGCCAGGGCTGCGCCGGTCTTGATCCCGGTGGCGAGAAACGTCCGCCGGTCGATCCTGTCCATCATCCCCCCTCCGTCGAGGTGACCCGATGGTACAAGAGGGGTAGGTGCCGAACCCGGTCGACGGCCCCGGGGGCGTCCGACTCAGCCGAGCCCGTCGTCCGGGGGCACCGCGTCGGCAGGCACGTCCACGGTCTCAAGTCTGGTCATGAGCCCGTAGACCATGGCGGCGATGAACCCGCCGACGAGCGGGGCCACGATGAACAGCCAGAGCTGGCTGAGCGCGGTTCCGCCGACCACCAGTGCCGGGCCGATGCTGCGGGCCGGGTTGACCCCGGTGCCGGTGAGGGCGATGCCCACGAGGTGGACGAAGACGAGTGTCACGCCGATGGCCAGGCCGGCCATCGCCTCACGCGCCACCTTCGACGTGGCGAACAGGATCACCATCACGAAGATGAAGGTGAGAATGGCCTCGACCGCGAAGGCGCTTCCGGCCGCCAGGTGGATCTTCGACGCACTGCCGTACCCGTCGGCCCCGAGGCCCTGCACGCTCTTCGAATAGATGGGTGATCCGGTGAACACCGCCCACAACGAGTAGGCCCCGGCGATTCCTCCCGCCACCTGGGCGATCCAGTATCCGACGGCCTCTTGGATCTGCATCCGGCCGGAAACCACGAATCCCAAGGAGACGGCGGGGTTCACATGACAGCCCGAGATGGGCCCGATGGCATAGACCAGCCCCATCAGGACCAGCCCGAAGGCCAACGCGGTGGTGACGACACCGGCTGAATAGCTCGTCCCGAACAGTTTGAATCCGAACGACAACGTGGCCGTTCCCACCGCCACGAACACCAGGATCGCGGTCCCTATGAATTCGGCAATCAGCTTTCGGACGTCAACCACGGTGCCTCCTTGTTCTGGTCCCCCTCGGCCATGATGAGCCAATCATCACCGAGCCGCACCGACCGGCGGTGGATACCGTGACGGCGGCACCCATCGGGGCCCTGCCGTCACGGTCCGACACATCCGGAGGACCCGACCTCAGGCATCCCCCGACAGCATGTTGGTGATCTGTGTCATGTCGAAGTAGTCGCGCCAGCGGCTGATCTTGCCGTCGCGGATCTCGAAGGTGCCCATGACGGGCAGTGCCCCGACCCGGTCCCCGACGGTGATGGTGTCGACCCGCTCGGTCAGCACCACGTTGCCCTCTACCGCCAGGTGGCGCGTCTCGATAAGCATGCTCTGGCACATCGAGAAGAACCCGTTGATGAAGGCGATGGTGTCGTCGATGCCCACAGCCGGATCCATGGGGATGTTGTGGTACACGATGTCATCGGTGAAGAACGGCCGGAGTGCTTCTGCGTCGTGCTTCGCGAAGGCGTCGCACAGCTCCCGCACCACCCGCTCGGCATCCTGTGCGGCTCCCATGCCCTACCTCCTCGATATCCGGTGGCCGCCGCCATCCGGTGGCCTTTCCGGATCACGTTAGCCACTCGGGGCCCGCCCCGGCCGGGTCGGGAGCTGGGGACCGCACCGTCGGCGCGCCGCAGGCGCCTTCAGCTCAACGAGACCTCGACTTGGCCTCCGAAGCCAGACATTTCCGGCAGGTGTCCCCATAGCGGACGGAACAGGACCTTCCACATCGATGGCACGTCGTCCGGGCCGGCTCTCTCATCGGTCGGTGACCTCCTCGCTCGTCTGGACGTGCACATCCTGGCCCGTCCGGGACACGGATCGGGGGACCCTTCGGCACGCGGTCCGAGGCAGGAATTCCCGAGGCACGGAGACGGGAGCGCCGGTCCATCGAACAGGTAGCCAGACCGTCGCCGACCTGACAGTCGGGCCGGGGCCGATGAACCCCGCGGCAACCGGTCGCCTCCATCCACTCCGACCCGATCACCTCTGATCGAATCGGACTTCTCTAACCCTCTACTTCACCTTCAGCAAAGGCTAAAGAGGAAGTTAAGGGTCAGGGTTGCTCCCCTCAGCCGGGCGTTGACGCCAGGATGGCGGCGAAGTCGCCCGGCGCCGTCACCGGGAGAAGGTGGCCCGAATCCACGCGGACGAGGGTCGACGGCTCCGGCAGCCGCCCCGCCATCACCTCCTGGGTCTCCGGTGGAACAGGACGGTCGCGCTGATTGAGGACGTAGAGGATCGGCACCCCGGCAACCGCCGACCAATGCACGGGCTGAAAGTAGTGGTGCACGGTGTCAGGGACGCATCGGAGGGGATCGACCACGAAGGCGAGCGTCTCGTCGTCCAGAGGATCACCGCCGTAGGCGTTGCGGAATGACTCGGCCTCCTCGGGGGGTCCGGGGAGCGTGATCGCCGTGCCGTCGCGCTCGGCGGCCGCCCGGGCCAGCAGAAGCCCCTCGCGATGGCGGGGCTTCATGCAGTCGATCCCGCACCCGCCTTCGGTGGGGACGAGCGCGGCGTTCAGCACCACCGACGTGACGCGGTCACCGAGGGCGGCCACCACCCCGGGTACGACCAGACCCCCCGAGGAGTGCGCCACCAGTGTGATCGGAGGCTCGAGAGACGATGATCGGAGGTCGTCGACGATGGAGGCCACCTCGTCGTCGACGGAGAGGGCGGCCAGGTCCGCGGGCTTTCCGGCCCGGCCGGGCATGTCGACCGCCATCGCCGCTCGGTCCAGATGAGGGAGCAGCCGATCCCAGAAGCGCGCCGTGGCTCCGCCTCCGTGAATGAGCACGTACGTCATGGTCGGTTCCGGTCGCGGTCGGATTGCACGGGTCGCGAGGCTACCGTCACCGCCTGCCCCTCTCTCCCGCCGCAGGCCCATCGCCCCTGGCGTGGGGCTGCTGCACCACACGACCGGTCAGGAGGACCAAGTCCCGGTCGACGGAATCGACAATCTGGCAGGCTGGGACCATGGCACCAGCGCGACGGTTCCCCATGGCTGTCCCGGACCTTGCCGCCCATGCCTACGAGCGGGCTCGACAGGGTGGATTCGGCCTCGACGGGCCCACCCTCTCCAGTCGTCCGGGGACCGGAGCACTTCTCGCCGTCCTGGCCGCGACCCGGCGGTCAGCTCGCATCGCGGAGCTCGGGACCGGGCTGGGCGCGGCGGCAGCCTGGATCGCAGCCGGAATGGACGCCGACTCGCGTCTCGTCACCGTCGAATCGAACGTCGAACGGGCCCAAGAGGCTCGCTCGCTTCTCAGCTCCGACCCGCGAATCGAGGTTCTCGCCGGGCGATGGGAGGAGCTCGTACCTCCTCGGGGTCCATTTGACCTGGTGTTCGTAGACAGCGGATTCAGCCGTCGGCTGCACGAAGCGCAGGCCGCGGCCTTCCTCCTCGATATCGTCGTCCCGGGCGGCATCCTGGTGATGGACGACCTCACCCCCGAATCCGAGTCCCACCAGAGCGGGTCCGATCCCAAACGCGAATTCGCCTTGGCCAATCCCCGGGTGATCGGAGCCGAGCTGTACCCGCCGGGGCCCGATGGAACGCTCGGAGGGGTGCAGTCAGGGCTGCTGGTGATGACAAAACTGGCATGACCAGCCCTGTCCGGGCCGGTCAATCCCGGGTCCACTCACCGGGCTTCCCCGCCATCGGCGTAATTTGTGGCCGTGAGGAATCCCGGACCGCTGCTCGCCTCCGGCCGGGACGCCGATATCTACCGGTATGGCAACGGGTTGGTGCTCCGACGCTCCCGCGCCGGTCGTTCGATGGCCACCGAAGCCCGGGTCATGGACTACGTACGCCAGCACGGATACCCGGTCCCTGCAGTCGTTGAGATCAGTGATGACGGCACGGACCTCGTCATGGAGCGCATCGACGGTCCATCCATGGTGGCCGTTCTGGGCCGGCGGCCGTGGACACTCCTCCGGCAAGGAAGATCGCTTGCGGACCTGCACACACGACTGCACGAGATCCCTGCTCCCGAATGGATCAGGGATTCCCCCTGCGGCAGTGGCGACCGCCTCGTGCATCTCGATCTGCACCCCCTCAACATCATCCTGGCGTCGACCGGACCGATTGTGATCGATTGGCCCAATGCCGCTCGTGGCGACGGGAACTCCGACATTGCCGTCACCTGGGTGCTGCTGGCCGCCGGAGCCATCCCGAGCGGGCGGATCAGAGCCGCGCTCATGGGGCGCGGAAGATCGATCCTCATCCATTCGATGCTGGACGGATTCGATGTCGACGAGATCCGGGCCCGGCTTCCTGAGGTCGTCAAGTGGAAGGTGGCAGACCCCCACATGAGCGCAGCCGAGCGAAAGGCCATGTGGGCTCTCGTCGGCGGCACGAGTGGCCCAGCATGAGGACGGCGATCGGGACACCGCGCACCCGCGCCCAGTTCGGAGATCCTGGCCGACGTGGCGACGCTTGAGGACGTCAGGGCACTCGCTTCGGCCCTCCCGGGGGTCACCGAGGGCGAGCGCCACGGAAATGTCACCTGGTACGTCGGCAAGAAGGCATTCGCCTGGGAGCGTCCGTTCAGCAAAGCGGACATCAGGCGCTTCGGCGATGCGACGCCCCCGGCCGGACCGATCATCGCAGTCTGCGTCGAGGACCTGCTCGAGAAGGAGGCCGTCCTCACCACCTCTCCCCCGGGGTTCTTCACCATCCCGCATTTCGACGGCTATTCGGCGGTCCTCATCCGGCTCGAGGCCGTCACAAAGAAGGGGCTACGCGACGCACTGGTCGACGGGTGGCTGGCCTGCGCCCCCTCCCAGCTGGCAGACGACTACCTGAAGGGCAGGAGCTCCCGCGGCTAGGAACCGGACCGAGTCGATGCCGTGAACTCGCCGGGTAGGAAGCTCATGGTGAGCAGCGCCGTCGCCACCAGACGGTGCTCCTCCCCGTCGTCGTAGACACGCACCTCCACGACTCCCTGCTGGCCACCGATCCGGAGTGGGTCAGCAACCGCACGCAGCGGGCCCACCCTGGCCGATGCCATGTAGCTCAGGGCCACGCTGGATGTGACGACAGGTCGGCGGCTCGAACGCACAGCCGCGTAGGCGCCGGCCCGGTCAGCCAGGCAGGCGATCAGACCCCCGTGGACGGCGCCTCGCGGACCCCGGATCTCGTCGGTGATGTCGAGTTCCACGACGTGCGTACCTCCCTCGTCATAGCTCCGGTGCGGAAGTTGATCGAGGAGGTGACATCCCATTGACATGGGCGGCATGGTAACCGCCGGACCTGATCGGGATGACTGAGTGGGAACCCACCTCCCAGTCGGTCAACGGGCGGTCGCCACCAGCTGCGGAATCAACCACGGTGTCAACCACTCGCCGCCGGGCTCGCTCACATGCACCCCGTCGGCTGCCCGGACGACCACTCCATCCACCTCGCTGACGAAGGTGCCGCCGGGCGAGAGCCGGCGACCGAGGTCGATCACCGCCACCCGCCCCGGGAATTGTCGGACCGCCTGCCGGGCCACGGAATTGAGTGCCTCGACCCGGGCGGTCTCCGTCGGACAGCCCGTGGTCGTGGCCGGCAGCGGTTGGCACCGTTGCGGGCCCGAGGTGCGGACCTCTGGCACCGTGGTCAGGGCCACCCGACCCCCGGCGGCGGTGAGGATCTGGAGCGCCGTGACCACCTGCCGGCGGTAGTAGGCGTCATAGTACGGCTGACCCGGCCAGCTCCACTGACCGTCGATGAAGCGGGTGCTCAGGTCCCAGGGTCCCAGCACCAGCAGGGACAGCGTCGGCTGATCGGTGGCCACGTCCGCCCGGTACTGCGCCGGCCAGCCCGGCCCGGCCGTGGCGCACGGACCGGTGATCGGGTAGCTCCGACCTCCGACGAGGACAGGACTCCCCCTGGCGATGGCACACCCGTCGAGTGAGCCGTCGATCAACGTGACGCCGTAGGCGGAAGCGTTGCGGGCAAGCCCCAGTGCGAGCGTGTGGGCGAACGAGTCACCGACCACCAGCAGCCGGACCCCGGGGGTCGGTGCCGGCCGGCCGGCGCGTACGACCCACCGTGCACCGCCGTCGGCTGAGGTGAGGATGGTGCCCCCGCTGCCCACGGCCACGCACTCCTCGGCACGGGAGCACGTCACGCCGAGCAACGCCTCTGTGGTCGGCGAGAGGTCGGGTACCGCCTGTGAGCCGGGCCCCCCGGTGCTCAGGATCGTTCCCGCCAGCCCGACGACCACACACTGTTCCGGCGAGGAGCAGGCCGCGGCCTGTAGGTCCTCGGACGTTTCCGGCTGGCCGGGGAACCACTCGGTCCCCCCGTCGTCCGACCAGGCCAGCAGGCCGCGGCCGCCCACACCCAGACAGGTCGGGCCGGAACAGGCGATGCCGTTGAGCGGTGAGAGCGAGTCGAGGGCGGAGAAGGGCACGGTCGTCGGCCCCCAGACGGTTCCGTCAGTGGTGGTCAGGTCCGTGACCGCGGAGCTGGTGACCGCGGCACAGTGGACGACGGCACTGCAGGCCACACCATCCAACACACCGAAGCCACTGGACACCACGTGCCACCGGTTCCCGCTGTCGTCCGTCACGAGCACCGTGTCACCGTCGCCGACCGCGTAGCACCGGCCGGACCCCGTGCAGGCGACCGATGACAAGGGCCGGTCGACGCCCGTCCGCACCATGGTCCACCGAGTGCCGGCGTCGTCAGTCGAGAGGACGGTTCCGGCGTCGCCGACAGCGACGCAGTGTGCCGGGTCCGGGCAGGCCACGCCATAGAGGAAGTGGTGGGTGGGAGCGGCCACCGCCGTCCAGGATCGTCCTCCGGTCCGGCTCACCCGGACACCGCCGGCACCACCGACGGCGATGCACTCCGAGACACTCGGGCACGCGACCGAGTCGAGCGCTGCCGGTGGCCCGGTGGGTGGGGACGGTATGGTCCGCCGGACGGGCGGTGCCGAATGCCGGGGAGCGGTGTGGCGTGGGGTGGCCGTCGTGTCTCTGAAGCCACCGGCGGCGGCCACGCCACCAACGGCGAGGGCTCCGATCACTGCAATTCCGACCAGCACGCGCCGCCTGCGCGCTCGCCTCTTCCCGTCCCCGGAGGTCGTGGTGATCGGACGGCGGCCACCCCGGGCATCCGCACCGGCTGCGGTCATCGCGTGTCAGCGCCCCGGCAGCGGGCTGGAATGTCGGGACGAGAAATCACCGGCCCCAGCATCTCTCACCGTGGATCACCGCGTGCAGCACGGCGGTGGACGCAGACCACACCTAGGATCACCCGGTGGGAGGTCTCCACCATGACTGGACTGGTCTCGTATGAGCGCACCGATCGCACTGCAACGATCGCCATGGACGACGGCAAGGCGAATGTTCTCTCGCTCCAGATGCTGTCAGCTGTCAATGAGGCTCTCGATCGGGCCAGATCCGACGGCGTCGTCGTCGTGCTCACCGGTCGACCAGGGATATTCTCCGGCGGCTTCGATCTCAATGTGTTGCGCACGGGTGGCACCGACGCGGCGCGCATGCTGGAGGAAGGCTTCTTGCTGGCGCTTCGGGTTCTGGAGCATCCGACACCTGTCGTCATCGCGTGCAACGGTCATGCCGTGGCCATGGGCAGTTTCCTCCTTCTTTCCGGCGACTACCGCATCGGGGT
>JBEKIU010000101.1:0-19009 GCA_050011635.1 Acidimicrobiales bacterium | reverse complement strand
GGCTCTGGTTAGGCGGGCGATCCGTCGCACTTCTCCGATGCGAGACGCGAATGCATCAGGGGAGAGACCGAGTGATGCCTTCTCCGCCGTAGAGATGGGATTCGACATCGCATACGTGATGCTCGGCACGCTGTCCGGTAGTCCTGCGGCGTGCCACCTCGTTGGGTCATCGGACCCGGGGTCGAACTGCGCGTGTTCGATCAGGTCAAGGACCGTTGGGCTACGCGGCACGTCGAAGATCAGATGCGTTCGGACGGCATCTCCGTTTGTGACGGCGTGCATCGCCTGATTGTCGAACGTCCAGGCCTCGCCAACGGCAAGATGCTTTGACCTCCCCTCCGAGAGAAGGTATGCCCCGTCGTTGGTGATAATTGGGACGTGTATCCGGAATGGCTCGAACCACGCCGGGTCACTGTCAACGTGGGGTCGGGTGACCCCGAGGGGCTTCATCCGGAATATGAACGCTTGGTTTGTCCCGCCGAACGGACCCGACGGGCCGATGAGCCAACGGACATAGGGCAGCCCGTCCAAGATTTCGTGATCGACGTTGTCGGAGCCGACGAAATCCCCCGCCGTCCCCTGGCTTCCCCCGCGCAATAGCACCATGTTCGAGCTGCAATGGATATCCCAATGACTGGTGGACCAGGCCTCTTTTGGTATGGATCGATAGTCCGCAATCAGGCGCTCGACGTCCACCGTCACCGGAAGCCGGAGAAAAGACTGCTTCACAAGGCCCGATCTTGTATCAGTGTCGCTCATTGGTCTCCCATGCCGAACGGCATTTTGTCACCTTCCAGACGCGAATCGCCAGATTGGCACCCGAGGGCGATCGACTCGGCAGCGGTCAGGTGCAGTGACATGGCCGTCAGCCCGCGGGGCGGCAGTCCATAGCCGCGAAACCAGACACGAGTGGGGTCCAGGACTCGACCCGGAGGCCGCTGCCGGTGGCAAGGGTCTCGTACTCCCGGCGTGTGCGTTCGCGACCTCCAACGAACACGAGCATGCGAAGGTCCTCTTGCGCGGAGCCGAGAGCCAGATCGTAGGGCTTCTCTATGACCAGGACGCGCCCGTGCGACCCGGCAGCCTCGCGGCAGTGCCGAAGTATGGTCATCGCGTGCTCATCGTTCCAGTCATGCAGGATCCAGCTGAGCAAATAGGCGTCGGCGACCGACGGGACATGGTCGAGGAAATTCGCCTCAACTACCTCGCAGCGTTCAGCACAGACGGCATCGTTCATCGCGTTCTTCGCCCTCTGAACGGCATCGGCGAACTCGATGATCGTCCCTGTCTTGTCCCCATAAGAATCCAAGACGATTCGGAGCAGTTCACCACTACCTCCTCCGACGTCGGCGATCCGTGACACATCATGCCAGTCATAGTTTTCAACGAGGGCTGGACCGATCTCCCTGGCGTGGCTCGTCATCTGGGCGTCGAAGGAGGTCATGAGGAGCGGGTCCTTCGCCAACTGCTCCCACAATCCCTCGCCATGGACATGGGGATAGGCCGGCTCCCCGGTGCGAATGGAATCCATCATGTGGGCGAGAGCCGACTCGAAACGCGGCAGTATCCCGGTCAACTGGAAATACTGATGGCGACGAGTCGGGTTGCCGGAACGCAGCAATTCGCCAATAGGTGACAAGCCCACCGAAGACGGTGTCGTTTGGACGAAAATGCCGCGCCCGACCAGATGGCTCGACAGGCGGGATAACGCGTCTCGGTTCACTCTCACGTGCGTCGCCAGGTCGTCCAACTCGGTGACTCCCGCCGCGATCAGGTCGGGGATGTCGAGCGTAGCCACGACTCGGACCGCCTGCGTTGTCACCCAGTTTTCGTTGTTCGTGGCCAGTTCGAGTTGTGAAAGAGGGGAGGTCCGCCGTACAAGGGCTGTATGAATGGTGCTACCCAGTCGGACGAGGACGGCATCGCGAAGCGCACGTCTGCCCGCGGAGGATCTGAGTTGGACGCGCGCTCGTGACGTGTCGAATCGGAATCGACCTCTCGACATCACGGGTACGATAGCGGGTTTTCGCCGAAGGCACCCGGGGGCTTCGGTGACCCCTCAGCCAAGAGGGGCGCACGCCAGCCTCTCGCCGTGCTCGGCCGGCTTACCGACCGTGGCGTAGGCAGCGAAGATGGCCGGTTCGACATTATTAGTTCGGCAGTGTCGACGCACTGGTGAAGTTGTCGGTGAAGACCTCGGTCCAACCCGGAGTCGGTCCGGGCACGGCTTCACTCGGAGGCTTGGTGCCGAGCGGCGGCGTGAGAGCGGCTCGGAGCGCGGGGGCATCCAACCCCGGCAGCCCCATGAGAGATGGCGAGGCACTCTGCCCGCTCGGAAGATGTTGCTGAGCGGGCCGAGAGGGCGCCGGACGTACGGAGCGACCGTCGGCTCAAGCGGACCGAGGAGTACCGGTTCGCAGACCCGCGGGTGTCTGCGGAGCGATGGCGCCGGTGCCGATTTCAGGGCTCGGTCACCGGCAACTCGCCTGGTCGCACAAAGCGTGTCAACCGTAGGAGTAGACGGCGATCCAGGCCACGTCCATGCCAACCTCTGCTGGGGTGGTGCTATTGGCGCACTGTTCCCACGAACCGAACTGACGCCGCACTGCCATGCCTGGGTCTCTGCATCGCCAGCTCTATCGCACGCTCAACGTTCCGACGAATAGACAAGCGCCAGGTGAGCTTTGTAGTCCGCCCCTTGAGGGGTGACCGTGCTTGGGGTTCCGCCCCAGTTCTGCAACAGCTCCCAGTTGGTCCAGTCATCACGGCTCGGAGATGAAGAGCATGCTTCTGGTTGCGGTCCACTGTACGGTGTCCATGACCAAGCTAAGTATGACTCATCATGACGATCAGCCCAAGTCATGTAAGCGTTCATATAGCTGGTGCTGCAATCGTCCTCGCCGAGCTCGCCTGTGACCATTGGGATGTTGGCAGCGTTGAACTGTGCCAGGTTGTAGTTCCATGACGCAACCGACGTGTCGTTTGAGGTGGTGTAGGTGTGGAAACTGATGATCAGCTGATGTAGAGGGTCGACCGGTAGGTTGGCGAGCTCAGGACATGCAACATGGTCACCCCAGTTGTAGTTGTAACCACAGGGGTCGGTGGCGTACTCAAGTCCACCCAACATGATCGGTTGAGTCGCTCCGGTTGCTCGTACTACGTTCACCAGCTGTTGCATCCCCGCCGTTTGGTAGGTGATGTCACTCTTACCCCCGGTGACGTCGCAACCCTCAAGCCAACATCCCCAAGGCGTTGATGCCAACCCACTCGTTGGTGAGGTGACTGATGAAGATTGTCCAATGTATGGTTCGTTGAACAGGTCGAAAATGACAGCCGAATCGGACTTGAACGTAGTAGCCACAGAAGTCCAGAAAGCCGGTGCGTGATCCTCATCAGCCATCGGCCACTGTTGATTCGACTGGTGAGTCCCCGAAGCGACCCATTGCAGGTCCAGGATTGTGATGATGCCGTCAGCGTTGAGAGCTGCGACCCATTTTTCTATTGCCGTTTGATAGCGAGCGCCCGAATAGGCCGCGGGCGCTCCGTTGATATTTAACCAGCAGTCCTCATTGAGCGGTATTCTGACGGCATTCATATGCCACGAGGCGATGGCCGCGGCAGACGAGGCATCTTCGGCTGGCGTACTGCTGGCACCAATAGAAAGTCCTTTATCTTGTATGCATGCGGATTCAGTACCGGTGACGTCAACGCCGAGTAAACGCATTTGCTGACCCGAGCCGTTGACCAGCTCATTCCCATCGACGTGCAGCACACTGGGTTGCTGGGATGAGCACCCTGCCACGAGCACGGCTAGGGCGAGCACCAGACCTGCGAGGCTACGCCGCACCTTGTCATTCTGGTCGCTTGGGGCCCGTCCCACAACGCGGGCCTGGTCACCTATTTGTGACGACATCCGGCCTCGTGCTTACCGGTGCGAGCACCTGGATCACCTCGGGCCGTCCGTCAGACGTCAATGAGCAGCAGCATGAGGACGAGGGGATCAATCGGAGATTCCACGAACCCATAGTGGCTGTGCCGCCCATGGGGAAGCCTCGACGGGCCCGTGGGGATCCACGCCCCACCTTGGCCGATGCCGCCCGTCGGGCGGCCTAACTGCGACTTTGGCTTCCGCAGCACGTCCTGTGGCACCCCTGCGACTTACCCTTCAACCTGGATGAGGAGGTCCTCGCCGAGGCCTTCCCTGCTTCGAGGCGGACCATCGATGACTTCGACGAGTTCGTGGAGGAGATTTCGGTGTTGCCGGATCATCTCGACGTGAACGTGCACGGAGCACCTCCACTGCACGTCCGCTACCAGGTGGTCGGCATGAGTGAGTGGTTTCGAACGTGTCGGCGTAGAGACGTGTCGGAGGGGGTGTCGTGTCGGAGGGGGGACTTGAACCCCCACGCCCTTGCGGGCACTAGCCCCTCAAGCTAGCGCGTCTGCCTATTCCGCCACTCCGACGAGTGGCTCCGGTTCGTTACCGGGGCGACAGGCATGGTAGCGCGCCCCCGGCTCACCTCACGACAGGGCCTGGGGCCGTTCACCCTCGCCGGGTCCACCCGAAGGGCCTCCCAGGACGCCGCAGACCCGGGACGACCGGTCCCCGGCTAGTGACTCGGCGGACCCGGCTTCAAGAGGGTCCACAGGGCCACGTTCCACATGATCCCGGCACCCGAGGCGTTGTACTGGACATTGGCCAGCTGTACCCCATTGGCCACCAGGGCCGGCTCCTGAAACAGGGGTAGGGCCACCATCTGGTCCCACAGCTGATCGTCGATCTGGGCGTAGATGGCGGCGCCGTCGACCGGGTTGAGTGCCTCGGCGGCCTGAATGAACAGTTGGTCCACCTCGGGGTCGTCCAGATGGCTCCAGTTCTGGGTGCCGATCGAGTCGGCCGGGCCCAACCCATCCGAATACCACGCAGCTGTCGCTGTCTCGAAGGGGCTGGCCGTACGGTTCACCAGCGCCATGTCGTAGGCGTTGGTGGCGGACGCCATCTCCATCCCCTCCCTGCCGTCGACGGGCACGGTCACCACGCCGAAGCCGGCGCGGAGGAGCTGCGCGCTGATCTCGGCCGCCACCTGGTTGATCCACGGATCTCCCGACTCGACCGCCATCCGGACCATCAGCCTCTTCCCCGCCCCGTCGGCGTAGTAGCCCTGCGAATCCTTGTGATACCCGATGCTCTTCATCAGCCGGTCGGTGGCGGCGAGATCCACGGCGCTGTACTCGCCGGAGGCGGACGATTGGTTGTAGCCGGATTGGGACGCGGCAGCCAGGTGGTCCTGGTTGATCACGAGCGCCGGGTCGATGGAGCCGAACGTCTGTTGCAGAAGCTCGGTACGGTTGATGGCGTGGGCAAGCGCCTCGCGCGCCACCGTCCGAAACGTCACGGGGGTGTTGACGTTGAAGTCCAACTCGAGGAGATCGAGGGAGGGTTTGACCACGCTCTGGGTGTTCGGGAGCGAGGACACGAGACCGAGTGAATCCAGATCGAACCTGCTCGGCTGGGCGGCTGTTTGATTGCTATCACGCAGTCCCTGGATCCACGCGGCCTGATCGGGCGCCACATTCACCGTCACCTTGTCCAGTACCGAGGGGACTCCCCACCATTTCGGATTTCGGACCAGGACGGCCGTGCCCTTCGATGAGACCGACTGCACGAGCAGTGGCCCGGCAGAGAGGTCGATGGCCGGATTGAAGGTGTCGAACCCGTGATTCCACCCCACCCGGCTGGCGATGTGAGCGGGCACCATGTCATTGAACATCACGCGCCAGTCCGTGAAAGGAGTGGAGAACACCACTGTCACCGTCTTCCCTCCATGGCTGGGGGTCACCGAGGAAACATCCCGGTAGCCCAGCGTGGACGCCACCTGATCGGGTTGGCCGTCCGCATCGACCCCGCCCCCGCTCTGGGACTGCCAGGCGTAGATGAAGTCAGTGGCGCTGAACGGCACCCCGTCCGACCAGACGGCAGAGGGGTTGATCACGTACTGGATCGTCAACGGTGAGGTCGATGTGACCTCCACGCTCAACAGCAGGGCGCTGTTCACCTGGGGCATCATCTTGGCGTTCATCACGTAGGCACTGGGCAGCACCGCGGACAGCAGCGCCGGGGTCGTCGATGCCGCTCCGGCCGGCGTGTTGGGGTTAAACCCGTCCCAAGGCCGATCGAACTCCACGGTCGCCGATCCCCCGGCCGCGGGGACCAGTGCCGATGTGCTCTGGTCGTCCAGTTGGCTGATGCGATGCGAGCCCAGATGATCCACGATCGCCACCAGCCCGATGATGACGATGATGACCAGAGGCAGCGTCCACCGCGCGCGCTGCTCGCGCCACAGCGCCGCAATGCGGGGTCGGCGCTCGACGGACTCGGCGCCGTGTTCGTTCACTGCAGGCGCAGGATGAGGATCAGGTTGGTGAAGGCGAAGATCACCGCGACGGTGACGGTGATCCGGTCGAGATTCTTCTCCACCACCGTTGACCCGGCCGCGGCGGACCCGACGGAACCTCCGAACATGTCGGAGAGCCCCCCACCCTTGCCACTGTGCATCAGGATGAGGAAGATGAGCGCCAGTGACGCCAGTATCTGCAGGACGACGATGATTGCGGTCAGCATCTGCACTTCCTCCCTGGGCCTGTGACCGCTGGAGACGCTACCAAACTCACCGAACCGTCCGTGCCGCGGCCCTGATGATCCCGAGGAAGGCACCGGCGTCGAGGCTGGCCCCGCCGACCAGCGCGCCATCGATGTCCGGGCACCTGAGCAGGGCTTCGGTGTTGTCCTCGGTGACCGAGCCCCCGTACTGCACCCGGACCTGGGCCGCCGCCTCCAGGTTGGCGCACCGACCCACGACCTCGCGGATCCACAGGCAGGCCTCCTGGGCGTCCTCGGGCGTGGACGCCTGGCCCGTTCCGATGGCCCACAGTGGTTCGTAGGCGATGACGACCCCGGGGACGGTGTCCTGGGGCACCCCGCTCAGCGCAGCCTCGACCTGGCCGGCCAGGCGGTCCTTGGTCATGCCCGCCTCCCGCTCCTCGATGGCCTCTCCGACGCAGCAGATGGGTGTCATGCCGTTCCGCAGCACGGCCTTGAGCTTGGCCGCCACGATCTCGTCCGTCTCACCGAACAGCCGACGCCGTTCGGAATGCCCGACGATCACGTACTCGACGTGCAGCCTGGCCAGCATCAGTGGGCTCACCTCCCCGGTGAAGGCGCCCGCGTCCTCGATGGCGCAGTTCTGCGCCCCGAGGGAGACGGGGATGCCGTCCGGCTCGATGACCGACTGCACGGTGCGGATGTCGGTGAACGGGGGATGGATGGAGATGTCCACGGGCCCGGCATCGGATGGCTGGAGCCGCAGCCCGAGGTCCCGCGCCGCGTGCAGAGCTTCGAGGTGGTCGAAGTTCATCTTCCAGTTGCCGCTGATCAGCGGCCGGCGAAGAGCGGTCCCCGTCACAGCTCCGGATGGCTCTTCCCGCCGCGACCCTTGACCGGCGGTGCGTTGACCGCCCCCCGCAGCGAGGCCAGCCCGGGCAGGTCGCCGTATTCGAGCAACTCGAGGGAGGCTCCTCCGCCGGTGGAGATGAAGCTGATCTCGTCGCCCAGGCCGAGCTCGTAGACCGCGGCGACGCTGTCTCCCCCACCGACGATGGTGAAGCCATCGCTGGCGGCGACGGCACGGGCGATACCCGCGGTACCCGCATTGAACCGTGCGTCCTCGAAGACACCCATGGGCCCGTTCCACAACACGGTTGCGGCGGTGCCGATCTGGGCGGCGAAGGACTCGACCGTGGCCGGACCCATGTCGAGGCCCTGCCAGCCGGAGGGGATGTCGACCCCGACGATTCGGACCTCACCGTTGGTGCAGTCACAGCCGAACTCGGCGCCGGGCTCGAGAGCGACGATGTCGGTCGGCAGGAGGATGGGCTTCCCGGTGGCGAGCAACGCGGCACAGTCGGCGATCCTGTCCTCGTCGACCAGTGAGTCGCCGACATCGTGGCCGGCGGCAACCAGAAACGTGTAGGACATCCCCCCGCCCACGACCAGGGCGTCGACCCGTTCGAGCAACGCCGCCAGCACGCCGAGCTTGTCGGCCACCTTGGCCCCGCCCACCACGGCGATGAACGGCCGGTCCGGCTGCCCGAGCAGCCCGCCCAGTACTTCGACCTCGCGTTGCAGGAGGAAGCCGGCCGCGCTGGGGAGTCGGGCCGGCGGGCCGACCACCGACGCGTGGCTTCGGTGGGAGACACCGAACGCATCGTTGACGTAGGCGTCGTGCCCGTTGATCAGCTTCTCGACGAACGTGGGGTCGTTGTGCTCCTCCCCCGGGTCGAACCGGAGGTTTTCGAGGAGCTCGACCTGCGGTGCCAGCCGGGCCAGCTCCTCCCGCACCGGTCCGAGGTCCCAGCGGGCGTCCGGCGCCCCTTCCGGCCGGCCCAGATGGGTGCACGCGGTGACGCTGGCACCGTGCTCGATGAGGTAGTTCAACGTCGGCAGGGCGGCACGGATCCGGAAGTCGTCGGTGACCGAGAACGTGTCGTCGGCACACGGCCGGAGCGGCACGTTGAAGTCCACCCTGACCAGCACGTTGGCCCCATCGAGATCGGGAAGGTCGTCGAGGAGCGGTAGGCCGTCCAGCAGCGGATTGTCAGATTCTTCTCTCATCGCCCATCATCCCCTCGTCGCTCCCCCTATGCGCCGGTGCCCTCACGAGCCCGGACGACCCACCACCAGCGAGAGATCGACCAACCGGTTGGCGTACCCCCACTCGTTGTCGTACCAGCCTGCCACTTTGACCAGGGTGATTCCCGAAGCGGACGGCATCACCATGGTCAACCCGGCATCGAAGGTGCACGACGCCGGGTTGCCGACGATGTCCGAAGAGACGATGGGGTCCTCGGTGTAGTCGAGGACCTTGGCCATCGGACCCGAGGTGGCGGCTTCGGCAAAGGCCCCATTGACCTGGGCCACGGTGACCGACCCCGGTATGACGGCGGTGAAGTCGGTGATCGAGCCGTCGGGAACGGGCACCCGGAGAGCGCTGCCGTCCAACCGGCCCTTCATCGACTGGAGCACGAGCCCCGTGGCGCGGGCCGCCCCGGTCGACGCCGGGATGATGTTGCTGGCCGCGGCCCGGGCCCGCCGGAGGTCCCTGTGCGGGAGATCGAGCAGGTTCTGGTCGTTGGTGAAGGCGTGCACCGTGGTCATCATCCCGCTCTCGACCCCGAAGGCGTCATCGAGGACCTTCACCATGGGCACGAAGCAGTTGGTCGTGCACGAGGCGTTGGACACGACGAAGTCCTTGCCCGGATCGAACTCGGAATCGTTCACCCCGACCACGAAGGTGGCGTCGACGTCGGTGGCCGGCGCAGACACGATGACCCGGGTCGCACCCGCCTCGAGGTGGGCACCGGCCGAGTCCCGCGTGGTGAACAGTCCGGTCGACTCGATCACCACGTCGACGCCCATCTCGTCCCACGGCAGGGCCTTGGGGTCCCGTTCGGCCAGCACCGTGATGGGGCCGGTGTCCAGCACGATCGACCCGCCGGCCACCTCCACCGGGCTGTCGAACCTCCCGTGCGTGGAGTCGTAGCGGAGGAGGTGGGCCAGGGTGTCCGCGGAGGTCAGGTCGTTGACCGCCACCACCTCCAGGTCTGCTCCCATGGACCGGGCCGCCCGAAGAAAATTACGACCGATCCGCCCGAAGCCGTTGATACCGATCCGTACGGTCATACCCGTGTACTCACCCTTCAAAGTTCATGCGACCAACTCCACGTCGCTGTTCCCTGGTGCCCCGTTGAGAAAGGAAACCGCCAACCACGCTAGGGCATTCTGGCGGTTCAACGCATCATCCGAGCAGATCCGAGAGTACCGACGCCAGTTTGGCGGGATCGTGGGCCAGGCCGCTGGGCCGGGCCAGCGGGGTGTCCACCAGCTCCACCAGGGGGGTCCCGGGTGGCAGTCCCGAGGTGTCACAGACGGCGATATCCACAGAGATTCCGTGGACGGCGAGTGCCTCGATGTGCATGCCGACGTCGAAACCCTCGGTCTCTGGGACCTGGGGACGGAGGTTGCAGACGTAGATCTTCCGGGCCCGCGACCTCCTGATTCCCTCCCGGATGTCGGGGACGGCGATGGCGGCCAGGACACTGGTGAACAGGGACCCGGGGCCCAGGATGATCTGATCGGCCTCCTCCAGGGCGGCCATGGCCTCGACCGGTGCCTTCGGGTCCGCAGGCACGAGGGACACCGTCCGGATGTGGTCGGTGGCCATCACCGCCACCTGGCCGTCCACCTGGCCGCCGGCGCTCCTGGCCTTGAGGACCACCGGTTCGGTGGTGGCCGGCAGCACCCGGCCCCGGACCCCGAGCAGACGACACGCCTCGTCCAGGGCGGCGACCGGGTCCGGAGCCCCGTCGATGAGCCCGACCAGGATCAGGTTGCCGAGGGAGTGGCCGGCCAGCTCCTCCTCGGCGAAGCGGTACTCGAAGGCCGATGCCAGCGGGGATCCCGGTTCGGCCAGCGCCACCAGGCACTTGCGCAGATCCCCGGGGGGGATGATCTGCAGCAGCTCCCGCAGGCGCCCCGACGACCCCCCGTCGTCGGCCACCGACACGACCGCGGTCACCTGGCCGGTGTACCTGCGGACAGCCCGCAAGGTGGCGGCCAGGCCGTGACCGCCGCCGATGGCGACGACGTTGGGCTCCGTCATCGGTCGACGTCTCGGTGGAAGACCGTGGTGGGCATCCCGTGGTCACCGAGGCGACGGGAGAGCTCCTCGGCCAGGACCACCGACCGGTGACGACCACCGGTGCACCCCATGGCCACGGTCAGATAGGACTTTCCCTCCCGGATGTAGGACGGGATGAGCATGACCAGCAGCTCGTCGAGCTTGTCGAGGAATTCGATGGTCTCCGGGCGCCCCAGCACGAAGTCCCGCACCTCGTCATCGAGGCCGCTGAGCCCCCGCAACGGCTCGTTCCAGTAGGGATTGGGGAGGAACCTGCAGTCGAACATGAGATCGACGTCGAGGGGCACCCCGTGCTTGAAGCCGAACGAGAGCACCGAGGTGCGCATGGTGCTGCCGGGCCCCTCGCCGCCGAACGCTTCCATCAGGCGCGTCCGGAGCTGGTTGGTGTTGAGGTCCCCGGTGTCGATGACCAGGTCGGCACGGTCGCGCAGGCCCTTGAGGAGAAGGCGCTCGTCGACGATCGAGTCGACCACCCCCCGGGCCGCCTGGGGATGGCGGCGGCGTGTGCCCTCGAACCTCCTGATGAGCACGTCGTCGGCCGCATCCAAGAACAGGATCCGCACCCGGTTCCGGCCCGACTCGAGGGCGTCGACTGCGGGCAGCACATCGTCGAGCCCACCCCCGCCACGACCCACGACGAAGGCCACGCGCTTCATCTGCGACCCGGTCGCGTCGACCAGGTCGGAGACCCTCGACATGAGGGCCGACGGCATGTTGTCGATCACGAACCAGCCGATGTCCTCGAGCGTGGCTGCGGCGGTCGATCGACCGGCGCCGGACATGCCGGTCACCACCAGATACTCACTCATCGGTCTACCTTTGCGTTCCGGTCGGCGGGTCCATCGGGGCTCATCGGTGTGTGCAGGCGATCGAAGACGGCCGCGCCCACCTGGGCCGGTAACCACGATAGGCCGAGAAGCTCGTCCTTGGATGCCTTGCGCAGCGCGGCCAGCCCGCCGAACTCATCGAGGAGCCGGGACCGGCGTTTCGGCCCCAGGCCGTCGACCTGGTCGAGGGCACCGGCGGTCATCCGCTTGCCCCGCAGGGTCCGGTGGTAGGAGATGGCGAAGCGGTGGGCCTCGTCCCGGAGGCGTTGGAGGAGATAGAGAGCCTCGGACTGCCGGGGCAGGCGGATGGGCTCGGAGCTGCCGGGCCGGTAGATCTCCTCGAAGCTCTTGGCCAGGGCGGCGATCGGTATCCGTTCGGAGAGCCCCAGTGATTCCAGCACCCGGATGCCCACGTTGAGCTGGCCCAGCCCCCCGTCGAGGAGGAGCAGCTGGGGAGGATAGGCGAAACGCCGCCGGGCCTGGCCCCGGGCCGACGGGGTGCCGGAACCGTTCGCGCTCCCGGGCCCGTCCGCTTCGTCGTCGGCCAGGAGGGAGGTCAACCGGCGGGTCAGCACCTCCTCCATGGCGGCATAGTCGTCGTTGCCGGGCACGGTCGCCACCCGGAAGTGGCGGTAGTCGCTCTTCTTGGGCAGGCCGTCCTCGAAGACCACCATCGACCCCACGTAGTCGGTGCCCTGCAGGTGGCTCATGTCGTAGCACTCGATACGCAGGGGCGCCACCGGGAGCTGCAGCTCCTGCTGCAGGGACTCGAGGGCCCGCGCCCGGCTGTTGTGGTCGGAGGTGCGGTGCAGCCGGTGACGGATGAAGGCCTCACCCGCGTTGTTCTCCACTGTCTGGAGCAGGGCCCGCTTCCGTCCCCTCACCGGCACCCTGAGGGCCACGGGCCCCTGGCGTCGATCCTCGAGGTACGCGGTCACCGCGTCGGTGTCGGCGGGCATGGTCGGGACCAGCACCTGCCGTGGGACGCCGGACACGGGATCGGCGTACACGTCGACCAGGATCCGCTCCATGAGCTCGGCCGGCGTCAGGTCCTCGGCCTTGTCGACGAACAGGGCCGACCGCCCGACCACCTTGCCCGAACGCACGTGGAAGACCTGCACGGCCGCTTCCAGCTCGTCGCCGGACAGGCCGAAGACATCGAGGTCCTCGGGACGCTCGAGCTCCATCTGGCGCACGGCATCGGCAGCCTGCACCGCCTCGAGCTTGTCACGGAGCACCGAGGCGCGTTCGAACTCGAGCGCGTCCGAGGCCTGCTTCATGGTGGCCACCAGGTCACGCTCGAGGGCGGCGGTGTCACCGCCGAGGAACGAGATCAGGTCGGCCACCATGCGGTCGTAGTCGGCGTGGTCCACGGCACCCACGCACGGTCCCGAGCAGCGTTCGATGTGGAACATGAGGCAGGGCCGGCCCAGGCGCTGGTGCCGCTTCAACTTGGTATCGGAGCAGGTCCGGACGGGAAAGGACCGCAGCAGCAGATCGAGGGTCTCGCGGATGGCCCCGGTGTTCGGGTACGGGCCGAAGTAGCGGACCCCGGTACGCTTGCGCCCCCGCACGACGGCCGGCCGGGGCCATTCGTCGTTGACGGTCAGGGCCAGCCAGGGGTAGCTCTTGTCGTCCTTCAGCCGCACGTTGTAGCGGGGCTGGAACTGCTGGATCAGGCTGTGCTCGAGGAAGAGCGCCTCGGACTCGCTGTCCACCACCACCCACTCGACGTGATCGGCCTGGCTGACCATCTGCGCCGTCCGGGGCCCGAGCCCGGCTGGGTCCTGGAAGTACGAGCTGAGGCGCTGGCGGAGGGACTTGGCCTTGCCCACGTAGATCACCCGGCCGTGGGCATCGATGAACTGGTAGGAGCCGGGGGCGTCGGGAATCGAGCCGGGGAGGGGTCGGGTCACCACCCCTCCAGTGTGCCGTGTCGGGACCGGAACCGATCCACCGCGCAGCGGACGGGCCGACCGCCTACACTGGCGGCAAGCCGGCCTGGTTTCCGGCGACATCTACCGCTCCGGGGCCGACAACCCCGCGGATGGGCGACCAGGCTGTCCCCGCCGGCCACCAACCGGAGCGCCTCCCCAGGAGGTCATACGACATGCTCCGGCTACAGACAGCGCTCCCCGACCGCTACACGACGGCGGGCCCCGATGAGCTCTCGCGATGGATCGGGGCGGCCAAAGCCGCGCTCGGGTCGCGGGTGATCATCCTCGGCCACCACTACCAACGCGACGAGGTGATGAAGTGGGCGGACGCCAGGGGCGACTCGTTCGGGCTGTCCCGGATCGCCGCCGACCAGTCGGAGGCCGAGTTCGTCGTCTTCTGCGGGGTCCACTTCATGGCCGAATCGGCCGACATCCTCACCGGCCCCCATCAGCAGGTGATCCTGCCCGATCTCAACGCCGGCTGCTCGATGGCCGACATGGCCGACATCGACTCGGTGGAGGAGGCATGGGACTCCCTGGCCGAGGTGACCGACGTCGACCGGGTGGTCCCGGTCACCTACATGAACTCGGCGGCCTCGTTGAAGGCCTTCGTCGGTGCCCACGGTGGCCTGGTGTGCACGTCGTCGAATGCCCGGGCCGTGCTGAGCTGGGCCCTCGGGCCGGATGACGACGGCCACAGACGTGGGGACCAGGTCCTGTTCTTCCCCGATCAGCACCTCGGGCGAAACACCGGCTTCGAGCTCGGCTACGGCGCCGACGACATGGCCGTGTGGAACCCGCGTCTCGACCGGGGTGGCCTCGACGACGCCACCCTCAAGTCGTCCACCCTGCTCCTGTGGAAGGGGCACTGCTCGGTCCACCAGCGGTTCTCCCCCGCCCATGTCGACGCCTTCCGGGCCGAGCATCCCGATGGCATCGTGGTGGTCCATCCCGAGTGCTCCCACGAGGTCGTCGCCGCGGCGGACCTGACCGGCTCGACCGATTTCATCATCCGGGCCGTGGCCGATGCCCCCTCCGGCGCGGTGATCGGGGTGGGCACGGAGATCCACCTGGTCAAGCGCCTCGACGACGAGACTCCCGACAAGTCGGTGGTCTCCCTCGATCCGCTGGTCTGCCCCTGCTCGACCATGTTCCGTGTCGACGCCGCCCACCTGGCCTGGGTCCTCGAGGGACTGGTGGCCGGGGAGGTCCGGAACTGGATCACCGTGGACGAGGAGACGGCATCCTGGGCCCGCGTGGCTCTCGAGCGGATGCTGACCACCGTCTGACAACCGTCTGACCACCGTCTGACCACGGCTCCGGCGGTCGGCGCGGGAACGGGCGGTCTACCGGGTCGCGGCTCTGGCCTTCGGGCGCGGCGCCGGCCGCTTGGCGGCCTTGGGTTTGGGACGGGCCACCCGCTTGGCCCGCGTCCGGTTGCGGTCGATGCCGAGTAGCGGGGCCAGCACCTCGCCGGTGTAGCTGCCCCTGGCCCTGGCCACCTCCTCGGGCGTGCCCATGGCCACCACCGATCCACCCCGGTCGCCGCCTTCGGGTCCCAGGTCGATGACCCAGTCGGCGCTCTTGACGACGTCGAGGTTGTGCTCGATGACGATGACCGTGTTGCCCTGGTCGACCAGCCGGCTGAGCACATCGAGCAACTTGCGCACATCGTCGAAGTGGAGCCCGGTGGTCGGTTCGTCGAGCACGTACAGGGTGTGCCCGGTCGATCGGCGGCTGAGCTCGGATGCCAGCTTCACCCGTTGCGCCTCCCCGCCGGACAAGGTGGGGGCGGGCTGGCCCAGACGGATGTAGCCCAGGCCCACGTCGACCAGGGTCTGCAGATGGCGGGCGATGGGCGGTTGATGGGCGAAGAACCCGAGTGCCTCCTCGCACGAGAGCTCGAGCACGTCGGCGATGGTCTTGCCCCGGAAGGTGACCTCGAGCGTGTCACGGTTGTACCGAGCCCCCTGGCACACCTCGCAGGGCACGTAGATGTCAGGGAGGAAGTGCATCTCGATGCGGATGGTGCCGTCCCCCGAGCACGCCTCGCACCGGCCGCCCTTCACGTTGAAGGAGAACCGGCCGGGCTGGTAGCCCCGCACCTTGGCCTCCTGCGTCTGGCTGAACAACCGGCGGATGTGGTCGAACACGCCCGTGTAGGTGGCCGGGTTCGACCTCGGCGTACGGCCGATGGGCGCCTGGTCCACCTCCACCACCTTGTCGACGTGGGACACGCCGCGGATGGTCCGGTGGAGGCCGGGGAGCGTCTTGGCCCGGTGGACCTGCTTGGCCAGCGACCGCAGCAGGATGTCGTTGACCAGCGTGGACTTGCCCGAGCCCGACACACCGGTCACCGCCACCAGGCAGCCGAGGGGAAAGTCGACATCGATGTCGTGCAGGTTGTGCTCCCGGGCGCCCTCGACGGTCAGCACATCCCCGCTCCCGGCCCGTCGGAGAGCGGGGACGGGGATGGACTTGGCCCCCGAGAGGTACTGGCCGGTCAGCGAGTCCGGATTGGACTCGAGGCCCCCGGGTCCGGTGACCGGGCCCGAGTGCACGATGCGGCCGCCGTGCTCCCCCGCGCCCGGTCCGACGTCCACGACGTGGTCGGCGACCCGGATGGTCTCCTCGTCGTGCTCGACCACGATGACCGTGTTGCCCAGGTCGCGGAGCCTCTTCAGCGTCCCGATCAGCCGCTGGTTGTCGCGCTGGTGGAGGCCGATCGACGGCTCGTCCAGCACGTAGAGCACCCCGACCAGACCGCTTCCGATCTGGCTGGCCAGCCGGATCCGCTGGGCCTCGCCGCCGGACAGGGTGGCCGCCGACCGGGCCAGGGTCAGGTAGTCGAGCCCGACGTCCAAGAGGAACTGCATCCGCTCCCGGACCTCGCGGAAGACCCGGTCGGCGATGAGATGGTCCCGGTCGGAGAGGTCGAGTGACGCCACCACGTCGACCGCCTTGCCGATGGCCAGGGAGCACAGTGCGAAGATCGAGTACCCCCCGACGGTCACGGCCAAGGATTCGGGTCGGAGCCTGGCTCCGCCGCACTCGGGGCAGGGAACCTCACGCAGATAGCCCTCGAGGTTGTCCCGCAAGAAGTCGGACTCGGCCTCGGAGTGGCGCCGCTCCAGCCACGGGACAATGCCCTCGTAGAGCGTGTGGAAGGAGCGCTGCCGACCGTACCGGTTTCGGTATTTGAGGTGTACCTGCTTGGTACCCGTCCCGTAGAGGATGAGCTTGCGGTCGGACTTGCGCAGCTTCTCCCATGGATCGTCGAGCGAGAAGCCACCCAGCTCGGCCACGGCGGCGACCAGGCGGTTGAAGTACTCGCTGCGGGCCCCCGACCACGGGGCCAGGGCTCCCTCGGCCAGGGACTTGGTGGGATCGGGGACCACGAGGTCGGGATCGACCTCGTACCGGGTGCCCAGCCCCGTGCAGGCGGGGCAGGCGCCGTAGGGCGAGTTGAACGAGAAGTTCCTCGGGGAGGGGTCCTCAAAGCTCAGCCCGC
The DNA here is from genome assembly GCA_050011635.1 of Acidimicrobiales bacterium. GTDB lineage: Bacteria > Actinomycetota > Acidimicrobiia > Acidimicrobiales > RAAP-2 > Bog-756. The sequence continues at coordinate 1,977 of JBEKIU010000101.1, read as the reverse complement.
AGTGGGTGCAGGCCAGATGCTGGCTGAAGGTGATGGCCTCCTCCTCGGTGCCGTCGGCGTCGACCACCACGATCTCGGCCACGCCCTCGGCCAGCGAGAGCGCTGTCTCCAGCGACTCGGTGAGCCTCCGGCGGATGTCGTTCCTGCGGATCAGGCGATCGACCACCACCTCGATGGTGTGCTGCTCGTACCGGGCCATGTCGAGGTCGGCGCGGTCGGCCAGCTCGACCATGACCCCGTCCACCCTGGCCCGGGCGAATCCCTGCTTGGCCAGGTCGCTGAGCAGCGCGCCGTACTCGCCCTTGCGACCCCGCACCACGGGGGCGAGGACCATGAAGCGGGTCCCCTCGTCCATGGCCAGGATGCGGTCGACGATCTGCTGGGGGCTCTGGCGGGCCACCGGACGGCCGCAGTTGGGGCAGTGGGGCTTGCCGATCCTGGCGTAGAGCAGCCGGAGGTAGTCATAGACCTCGGTGACCGTGCCCACCGTGGACCGCGGGTTGCGTGACGCGGACTTCTGGTCGATGGAGATGGCCGGCGAGAGCCCTTCGATGAAGTCGACGTCGGGCTTGTCCATCTGGCCGAGGAATTGTCGGGCGTAGGCGGACAGCGATTCCACGTACCGGCGCTGTCCTTCGGCGTAGATGGTGTCGAAGGCCAGCGAGGACTTGCCCGAGCCGGAGAGCCCGGTGAAGACGATCAACCGGTCGCGCGGCAGGTCGAGGGAGACGTCCTGCAAGTTGTGTTCGCGCGCGCCGCGCACCACCAATCGATCAGCCATTGGTCGAGGATACCGGTGTGCGGGTCCGGCTCCCGCGCTCAGAGATCGGCCGTGGCCTCGACGTCGGCGGTGCCACCCGGCAGCACCGCCGAGCCGTCGACTGGATCGCGGGTCAGCAGCGACCGCAGCTCGGTGATCTCGTCGCGGAGCAGCGCGGCCTCTTCGAAACGCAGCTCCTCGGCGGCCTTGTTCATCTCCAGGTCCAGCCGGTGGATGAGGGCCGAGAGCTCGTCGGCGTCCGGCCCGATGGCCCGGGCCATGTCCGCCGCCGCCGCCCGCGGATCCACACCACCGGCCCTGGCCTTCTGGGCCCGCTCGGCCGCAGCCCGGCTGTTGGGTCCGGAGGTGATGGCGGCCGATCCGATGCCGTCGCCCCGTACCCGCTCGAGGATGTCGGTCACCGACTTGGTGATGGTCCGCGGGTCGATCCCGTGGGCCTCGTTGTAGGCGATCTGGCGGGCCCGACGGCGCTGTGTCTCGCCGATGGCGACGGTCATCGAGTTGGTGATCGAGTCGGCGTACATGACCACCCGTCCGTTGACGTTGCGGGCCGCCCGACCCATGGTCTGGATGAGGGACGAGGCCGATCGGAGGAACCCCTCCTTGTCGGCGTCGAGGATGGCCACCAGCGCCACCTCGGGCAGGTCGAGGCCCTCCCGGAGGAGATTGATGCCCACGAGCACGTCGAAGGCACCGAGGCGCAGCTCGCGGAGGATCTCGATCCGGGCCATGGTGTCGACGTCCGAGTGGAGGTACTGGACCCGGACCCCCTGCTCGGCGAGGTAGTCGGCCAGGTCCTCGGCCATCTTTTTGGTGAGGGTCGTCACCAGCACCCGGTTGCCCTCGGCCACGGTGGCCTCGATCCGTTCCCGCAGGTCGTCGATCTGCCCGGTGGTCGGCCGGATGTCGACTTCGGGGTCGACCAAGCCGGTGGGCCTGATGACCTGCTCGACCACGTTGGCACTGTGCTCGAGCTCCCATGGGCCGGGGGTGGCCGACAGGAGGATGGCCTGGCCGGTGCGCTCGATGAACTCCTCGAAGCGGAGCGGACGGTTGTCCAGGGCCGACGGCAGACGGAACCCGTGGTCGACCAGCGTCTCCTTGCGGGAGCGGTCGCCGGCGTACTGCCCCCGGAGCTGGGGCACGGCCACGTGGCTCTCGTCCACGACCACCAGGAAGTCCTTGGGGAAGAAGTC